>JBIKLI010000185.1:0-8582 GCA_044359885.1 Alphaproteobacteria bacterium
ACGGCTTTAGGGCCGTATAACGGTTTAGCAAACCGCCGCCTTCAGCCACTCGGCCACCCCTCCGCACGAAGAGCGACATCAGTTGCCACGGCGTTTGCAGCCTCGGTTCTAGAGACCGGCGGGTGGGGTGTCAACCGACGCGCGCGCCCGGCCCTGCACCGCGCGCCCGCTCGCCCGGCGCGCGCGATCGCGAGGGCGTACGCCTTCGGACACGGCCCGGCGTTTACGTCGCGTTAAGCTCGGTGCGCACAATTTGCAGATGGACGAAAAGCGCGAATGAGGAGGTTGGCGATGCTGAGCCGTCGTTCCATCGAACTCATGCTCGATCTGATCGAGAACCGGGTCGCCTGCATGCAGGTCGTCGATCGCGAGGATCACCGGCAGCTGGCGATCATGACCCAGGCGCGGCGGGAATTGCTGGCGCTGCGCGATCAGGCGAGCGGCGCGATCCGGCACAGCACGCCCATCCACGCGAGCGGCGCCACGAACACGCAGGCCGCCGCGGCCTGATGCGCCGCGGCCTGATCCGCCGCGGCCCGGTCAAGCTCGACCAGGCACCGGGCGCCGGGCGCCGGGCGCGCGGACGATCCCGCGCTCAGGCCGGGATCTTCATCCCCTTGGCGACGGCCGGCATGGCCGCGAGGGTTGCGAACCACCGCTGGACATTGGGGAAGCTGGCGAGATCGACGCCGTGCCATTCGTGGCGCGCGACCCAGGGATAGGCGGCGAAATCGGCGATCGACAACGCCGTTCCGCCCAGATGCGCGGCCTCGCCCAGGCGGCGGTCGAGCACGCCATAGAGGCGCTTCGCCTCCTTGCCGAAGCGTTCGATCGCGTAGGGGATCTTCTCGGGCGCGAACCGCATGAAATGATGCGCCTGGCCCAGCATGGGACCGAGCCCCCCCATCTGGAACATCACCCACTGGATGCAGACATGGCGGCCGCGCGGATCGGCAGGCAGGAACATCCCCGTCTTCTCGGCGAGATAGATCAGGATCGCGCCCGATTCCCAGAGCGCGAAGGGCCCGCCTCCCGGCCCGTCGGAATCCACGATCGCCGGGATCTTGCCGTTGGGGTTGATCGCCTGGAACGCCGGCGCGAATTGTTCGTTGCGCGAGATGTCGACGGGATGGACCGCATAGTCCAGCCCGCAGGCCTCGAGCATGATCGAGACCTTGCGCCCGTTCGGCGTGGCCCAGGTGTAGAGATCGATCGCCATCCTCCGCCCCTCCTTCCGCCGCCGGTCAGCCGCCGATGCGGTCCGCGCGCGGCATCGCCTCATAGGGATGCGCGGCACCGGGCAGCTTGAGGAACCGGGCGGTCCAGGCCGCGACATTCGGCCAGCGCGCGATCTCCACCCCCGCCTCGTCGGCCAGCGCCACGGTCGCGAAGATCGCGATGTCGGCGACGGTCGGGCGCGGCCCGGCGAGGAACTTGCTGGTGCCCAGATGGCGGTCCAGCACGTCCAGCGCCTCGCGCGCGCGGGTCTCGGTGAAGGCGATCACCTCCGGATGCGGCGCATAGTCCGGGAAGCGGCGGAAGCTGCGCAGCCGCGCCAGGTTGGACATCCGGTCCTGGTCCCATTGCAGCCATTCCTCGACGCGGATCTCCTCCGCCGCGCTGCGGCCCAGGAACTGGTCATAGGCGTCGGCGAGGTAATGCAGGATCACGTTCGACTGCGCCACGTGATGGCCCTCGTGCTCCAGCACCGGCACCTGGCCGAAGCGGTTGCGGGCCAGGAATTCGGGGCGCCTGTGCGCGCCCGCGCGAAGGTCGACATGGCGGTAGTCGAAATCGACCCCCATCATGGTCAGCGCCAGCCCGACCTTGCAGGCCGGGATCGACAGCCAGAGCCCGTGCAGCACCGGCCGCGCCGGGCGCCGCTCGGCCGGGGCCGCCGCCGCATGACCCTTCGCGCCGCGCGCCGCGCGCGTCGCACGCTTCGCCGCAGCCTTGGCGGTCGCGGGCGTCGCGGCGACGATCTTGCGCGGCGTCGCGGACGGCGCCTTCTTCGGCGCGGCCTTGCGCCCGGCGGGCTTCTTCGCCGCCGCCTTCGGGCGCGCCGCCCGCTTCGCCGCGATCTTCTTCGCCTTCGCCATCTGTCTTTCGCCTTTCAGCCCGCGAGCTTCTTCCTGAGGACTTCGTTGACGGCGGCGGGATTCGCCTTGCCGCCCGTGGATTTCATGACCTGGCCCACGAACCAGCCGAACAGCGCCTGCTTGCCGCCGCGATACTCCGCGACCTTGGCGGCGTTCTCGGCGATCACCCTGTCGATCGCCGCCTCGATCGCGCCGGTATCCGTCACCTGGCGCAGCCCGCGCTCCTCGACGATCGCGGCGGCGTCCTTGCCGGTCTCGACCATGAAGCCGAAGACGTCCTTGGCGATGCGCCCGGAAATCGTGTCGTTCTCGATCAGGTCGAGCAGACCGGCCAGCTGCTTCGCCGAGACCGGCGAGGTCGCGATGTCCCGGCCCAGGCGGTTGAGCGCGCCGAACAGTTCGACGATCACCCAGTTGGCGGCCAGCTTGGGATCCTTGCGGCCCTTCGCGACGACCTCGAAGAACTCCGCGTTCTCCTTCTCCGCGACCAGCACGCCGGCGTCGTAGGGCGTCAGCTTGTAGTCGGCGACGAAGCGCGCCTTCTTCGCGTCGGGCAGCTCCGGCAGGTTCGCGCGCACCTCCTCGATCCATCTGCGGTCGAGGACGAGCGGCAGCAGGTCGGGATCGGGGAAATAGCGGTAGTCATGCGCGTGCTCCTTCGAGCGCATCGGGCGCGTGACGCCCTTGGCGCTGTCGAAGAGGCGCGTCTCCTGGCGGATCGTGCCGCCATCCTCGAGCACCTCGACCTGGCGGCGCGCCTCGTACTCGATCGCCTGCATGACGAAGCGGATCGAGTTGATGTTCTTGAGCTCGCAGCGCGTGCCCAGCCCCTCGCCCGGCCGGCGCACGGACACGTTGGCGTCGCAGCGCAGGCTGCCCTCCTCCATGTTGCCGTCGCAGGTGCCGAGATAGCGGACCAGCGCGCGCATCTTGCGCATATAGGCGCCGGCCTCCTCGGGCGAGCGCAGATCCGGCTTCGACACGATCTCCATCAGCGCGACGCCGGCGCGGTTCAGGTCGATATAGGTCTTCTGCGGATGCTGGTCGTGGATCGACTTGCCGGCGTCCTGTTCGAGATGCAGGCGCTCGATGCCGATGCGCCGCGTCTCGCCGCCGGGCAGGTCGATGTCGAGATGGCCCTCGCCGACGATCGGCTGCTTGTACTGCGAGATCTGATAGCCCGCGGGCAGATCCGGGTAGAAATAATTCTTCCGGTCGAAGACCGAGACCTCGTTGATCGTCGCGTTGAGGCCGAGGCCGGTCTTCACCGCCTGCTCGACGCAGGCGCGGTTGATCACCGGCAGCATGCCGGGGAAGCCCGCGTCGACGTAGCTGACCTGGGCGTTGGGCTCGGCGCCGAATTCGGTCGAGGCGCCCGAGAACAGCTTGGCCTTCGAGATCACCTGGGCGTGGACCTCCAGGCCGATCACGATCTCCCAGGGGCCGGTCTTTCCGTCGATGATCATGGCTCAGGCTCCCGGGCGCGCCGTGAAGCCGGCGGCGCCTTCCAGCACATGCGAAACCGCGAACAGCGTCTCCTCGTCGAAGGCGCGGCCGATCAGCTGCAGCCCCAGCGGCAGGCCGTCATGCGACAGGCCGGCGGGGACCGAGATCCCGGGCAGGCCCGCGAGATTGACCGTCACCGTGAAGACGTCGTTGAGATACATGGCGACCGGGTCGTCCATCTTCTCGCCCATCGCGAAGGCGGCCGAGGGCGCGGTCGGCGTCAGGATGACGTCGCATTTCGCATAGGCCTCGGTGAAGTCCCGGGCGATCAGCGCGCGGACCTTCTGCGCCTTGAGGTAATAGGCGTCGTAATAGCCGGCCGAGAGCACATAGGTGCCGATCAGGATGCGGCGCCGCACCTCGGCGCCGAAGCCGGCGGCGCGGGTGTTCTCGTAGAGCTCCTCGATCGAAGCGCCCGGCACGCGCAGGCCGAAGCGCACGCCGTCATAGCGCGCCAGGTTCGACGACGCCTCGGCGGGGGCCACGATGTAATAGGTCGGCAGCGCATATTTCGTGTGCGGCAGCGAGATCTCCACCGGCTCGGCGCCGGCCTCGCGCAGCCAGGATATTCCCTGCTGCCAGAGCCGCTCGATCTCCGCGGGCATGCCGTCCAGACGGTATTCGCGCGGGATGCCGAAGCGCAGGCCCTTGAGGCTGCGGCCCAGCGCCGCCTCGTAATCGGGAACCGGGCGCGGCACCGAGGTCGAGTCCTTCGGATCATGCCCGGCCATGGCGCGCAGCAGGATCGCGGTGTCGCGCACGTCGCGGGCGATCGGCCCGGCCTGGTCGAGCGACGAGGCGAAGGCGACGATGCCCCAGCGCGAGCAGCGGCCATAGGTGGGCTTGATGCCGACCACGCCGCAGAAGGCGGCGGGCTGGCGGATCGAGCCGCCGGTGTCGGTGGCGGTGGCGCCCATCGCGATGCGCGCGGCGACCGCGGCGGCCGAGCCGCCCGACGAGCCGCCGGGCACGAGGTCGCGATCGTCGTCGCGGCGCTTCCAGGGGTTCTTCACGCCGCCGAAGGCCGAGGTCATGTTGGACGAGCCCATCGCGAACTCGTCGAGATTGGTCTTGCCCAGCATGACCGCGCCGGCATCCCAGAGATTCTGCGACACGGTGCTTTCATAGGGCGGGCGGAAGCCCTCGAGGATGCGGCTGGCGGCCGTCGTCTGCACGTCCTTGGTGCAGAACAGGTCCTTGATGCCCAGCGGGATGCCTTCCAGCGCCCCGGCCCTGCCGGCGGCGAGCCGCGCGTCGCTGGCATCGGCCATGGCGCGCGCGGCGTCGGGCGTGGCGACGACATAGGCGTTGAGGCCCTTGTGGCGCTCCATGGCCTGGAGATGCGCCTCGGCCAGCTCGCGCGCCGTGAAGTCGCGCGCCGCCAGCCCCTTGCGGGCGGCGGCGATGGTCAGGTCGGTCAGCGCGCTCATTCGATCACCTTCGGCACCACGAAGAACGCCCCGTCGCCCAGCTGGATCCGGTCGGCCGCGTTGCGCGTCACCGCGTCGGCATAGCCGCCATCGGTGACCGCGTCGACGCGCTGCGACAGGACATGGGCGACGACGGAGGTCATCGGCGCGACCGCGGCGGTGTCGACCTCGTCGAGCTGCGCGATCCACTGCATGATTCCCTGCAGCTCGCCGGCCATCTTCTCGAGATCGGCATCGGGAAGCTTGATGCGCGCCAGCGTGGCGACGCGGGCCACCGTGGCTTTGTCGAGCGACATGCGGTAATCCATCCGGGCGTTGATAAGGAAGACGGGCCTGCCGGACCCGAAGAAGCGCGCGGAAGCTACAACTCTCCCATGCCCGTCTGCAACCCGAGCGACCTGTCTTCCCTGCTGGCGCGGCGCGCCCGGCTGATGGGCTTCGATGTCGGGACAAGGACGATCGGCCTCGCGATCTGCGACCCCGGCCTGACCCTGGCGTCGCCGATCGAGACCATCCGGCGCACGCGCTGGCGCGACGAGGCCCGCCGCATCGCCGCGCTGGTCGCCTATTGGGGCGTCGGCGGCTTCGTGGTCGGGCTGGCGCTGAACATGGACGACAGCGAGGGACCGAGCGCGCAGCGCTGCCGCGCCTTCGCAAGCAATCTTCTGGCGCTGGCGGACCTGCCGCTGGCCTTCTGGGACGAGCGGCTTTCCACCCATGCCGCCGAGGAGACGATGCGCGCGGCCGGCGCCCGCCCCGGGCAGCGGCGCGATGCGATCGACAGCGCCGCCGCAGCCGTGATCCTGCAGGACTGCCTGGACGCGATGCGCCGCGCGCCGGGCGGCTTAGCGCCGAGGGATTAAGGCCAGCCCCGGCTTGCTGGCCCGCGCGACCGGAGAGTAAAACCGCCCCCATGACAGCGACCGGATCCCGCACGGGACGCGACGGCGTCCGCTTCGACCACCGGCACATCCTCGGGATCGAGGGCATGTCGCCGCAGGAGATCGATCTGCTGCTGGACCTGTCCGATGCCTATGTCGAGCAGAACCGTGCGGCGGACAAGAAGTCCAGCCTGCTGCGCGGGCGGACCGTGATCAACCTGTTCTTCGAGAACTCGACCCGCACGCGCACGTCGTTCGAGCTGGCGGGCAAGCGGCTGGGCGGCGACGTCATCAACATGTCGGCGGAATCCTCCTCGGTGAAGAAGGGCGAGACGCTGATCGACACCGCGATGACCCTCAACGCCATGCTGCCCGACGTGCTGATCGTCCGGCATGCCGAATCCGGCGCGGTCAAGCTGCTCTCCGAGAAGGTCAATTGCGCGGTGATCAACGCCGGCGACGGGACCCACGAGCATCCGACCCAGGCGCTGCTGGACGCGCTCGCGATCCGCCGGCGCCGCGGCAGCCTGGTCGGGCTGCAGGTCGCGATCTGCGGCGACATCCTGCACAGCCGCGTGGCGCGCTCGAACATCCATCTGCTCGGCGCGATGGGGGCCAGGGTCCGGGTCGTCGGCCCGCCCACGCTGATCCCCGCGGCGATCGAGCGGCTGGGCGTCGAGGTCTTCCACGACATGCGCAAGGGCATCGCCGGCTGCGACATCGTGATGATGCTGCGGCTGCAGACCGAACGCATGCAAGGCAGCTTCGTGCCTTCGGTGCGCGAATATTTCCACTATTTCGGGCTCGACCGCGAGAAGCTGGCGGCGGCCAAGCCGGACGCGCTGGTGATGCATCCCGGGCCGATGAATCGCGGGGTCGAGATCGACAGCGACCTCGCCGACGACATCGACCGCTCGCTGATCCGCGAGCAGGTCGAGATGGGGGTGGCGGTGCGGATGGCGTGTCTCGACCTGCTGACCCGGCCGCTGCGCGGCAACGCCGAGGCCGTGGCATGAGGGCCGAACAGCCGGCCGCGCGCGAGCCCGGCCGCCGCGGCGGCCCGCCGATCGCCTATGTCGGCGCGCGGCTGATCGATCCGGCCAGCGGGCTGGACATACCGGGCGGGATGGTCGTCGCCGACGGCGCGATCGCCGATCTGGGACCGCATCTGCTGCGCGCCGAGGCGATGGGGAGTTCGGGCATCGAAGTCGTCGCCTGCGCCGGCGCGGTGCTGGCTCCCGGCCTGGTCGACATGCGGGTCCAGCTGCGCGAGCCCGGCGAGGGCCACAAGGAGAGCTTCGCCAGCGCCGCGGCGGCCGCGGCCGCCGGCGGGGTCACCTCGATGGTGACGCTGCCCAACACGCTGCCGGTGATCGACGATCCGTCGCTGGTCGAGAGCGTGGCGCGGCGCGCCCGCGAGACCAGCCGGGTCAAGATCTACGCCTATGCCGCGCTGACCCGCGGGCTGGAGGGCCGCGAGATCACCGAGTTCGGCCTGCTGCGCGAGGCCGGTGCGCTGGGCTTCACCGACGGGATCGCCGCGGTGGCCAGCGCCACCGTGATGCGCCGCGCCCTCAGCTATGCGCGCATGGTCGGCGGGCTGGTGGTGCAGCATCCCGAGGAACCGTCGCTGACGCGCGGCGCCAGCGCGACCGAAGGCGAGATCGCGACGCGGCTGGGCCTGCCGGCGGCGCCGGCGCTGGCCGAGGCGATGATGGTCGAGCGCGATCTGCGGCTGGTCGAGATGACCGGTGCCAGGCTGCATGTCGCGCATGTCTCGACCGCCGCCGCGATCGAGGCGATCCGCCGCGCCAAGGCCGCCGGCCTGCCCGTGACCTGCGACACCGCGCCGTTCTATTTCGCGCTCAACGAACTCGCGGTCGGCGACTACCGAACCTTCGCCAAGCTGTCGCCGCCGCTGCGCGCCGAGAAGGACCGCGCCGCGGTCGCCGCGGCGGTGGCCGACGGCACGATCGACGCCGTCGCCTCCGACCACGCGCCGCACGACCAGGATTCCAAGCGCCTGCCCTATGCCCAGGCGGCGGCGGGCGCGATCGGGCTGGAGACGCTGCTGGGCGTGACCCTGGAACTGGTCCATGGCGGACGCCTGACGCTGTCCGCGGCGCTCGCGCGGCTGACGGCGGCACCCGCCGCCATCCTGGGACTGGCATCGGGGCGGCTCGCCAAGGGGGCCGCGGCGGATCTGGTGCTGTTCGATCCCGACCGCGCCTGGCGGGTGCGCGAGGCGGAGTTCCGCTCGAAGTCGAAGAACTCGCCCTTCGACAGGCGGCCGCTGCAGGGCCGCGTCCTGCGCACCCTGGTCAACGGCGAAACCATTTTCCGGCACGAGGACTAGGCGATGCCCGATCCGATCAGCTGGGCCCATTCCTGGCCCTATCTCGCGCTCGCGCTCGCCGCCGGCTACCTGCTGGGGTCGGTGCCGTTCGGGCTGCTGCTGACACGGGTCGCCGGGCTGGGCGACATCCGCGCCATCGGCTCGGGCAATATCGGCGCGACCAACGTGCTGCGCACCGGCAAGAAGGGGCTGGCCGCCGCGACGCTGCTGCTCGACGGGCTCAAGGGGACGGCGGCGGTGCTGCTGGCGCTGCGCTACGCGGGGCCGGACGCCGCCTTGATGGCCGGCTACGGCGCGGTGCTGGGGCATC
>JBIKLI010000186.1:0-8487 GCA_044359885.1 Alphaproteobacteria bacterium
GGCGTCGCGCAGCCGGTCGTCGGCGACGACCTCGACCGAATAGGTGGTATCGATATTCGCGGCCTGCAGCGCGCCGAAGGTCACCTGGAGACCGGCAAGGTACGCGTTGATCTGCACGCGCGTGCCGCGGATCTCGAGCGCCTTCTGCGCGCCGTCGAGCCCCGGATCGACCGTGACGCCGTGGCCGATGGCGGAGGTGTCGAGAACGATGCCCAGGGTCGCGTAGCTCGCCGCCGCCAGCGGCGTGCCGTCGCCGTCGAGCAACCGGACCAGCACCTGCAGGGTGCCATCGGTCTCGCCGGCCGAATAGCCGTTGTCGTCGTCGACGTCGCCGATCGAAAAGCCACCCACGGCCGTCGCGCCGATGTCGACGATGGCGACCGCGCTCGCCGTGCGCGCGACCGTCGGCGCATCGTTCACGGCCGTGATGTCGACCGCCACCGCGATGCCGGCCGGATCGTTGGCGACGCTGCCGCCGCCGACATCGCCGCCGAAGCGCGAACCTGCGTCGCTGAAGCTCAGCGTCAGGACGAGATCGCCAGCGACAGCGCCGTTGGTGTCGTGGTTCGCGTTCGACGCGCTGACATAGAAAAGGCCACCATTCGCGTCGGCAGCGGTGTCCGCGAAGTTCCGCTGGTTGAGCAGCGCCTGGATATCCGCGGCGCGACCGGTCAGGACGACCGCCCCTGTGTCGTCGCCCCCGATCGTGACGGCCTGGCCGCCTGCGGGCGTGAAGCTGGTCTGCGCCCCTGCCCCCGCCATGTCGACCTTTCCGCCGGGAACGGAGATCGTCACCGTCACCGGCGTGTCGAAGGCGGCCGACTCCGGGTCGGCCACCACGAAGGGCCCGACGATGCGGGTGCGCGTGTCCTCGCTCACCGTGGCGGCAGCCGGTCCGGTGAAGATGGCGTCCTGGTTGACGCTGGAGGCCCGCAGCGTCACGGTGGTCGCCGCGATGTTGGGATCGCCCGCCGGCACCGCGGCGGCGGTGCCCCAGTCATGGATGGTCGCGGGCACCGCCCCGCCACCCTTGTTCAGTTCGCCGCCATTGGCGTCGATGCCGCTGGCGTCGAGGGCACCCGTCGCGCCGCGAAGCCGGTCGTCGACGATCGCCTGCAGCTTGTAGGTCGCATTGGCGTCGCCGGCGAAGGTCACCGTCAGACCGGCGAGGGCCGCATTCACCTGCCCGCGTGTGCCCTGGAACTGCAGGATGTCGTCGACGCCGCTGCGCGTCACCGCCCACAGCCCGCCGCTCTGGCTGGCGTAGCCGAATCTGACGCCGGCACCGGCGAAGCCGGTCGCATAATCGGTGATCGGCGCATCGCTGCTGCCGTTCAGCAAGCGCAGGGTCACCTGCACGAAATCGATCTCGCCCGGCACGACGCCGCCGGTCAGATCGGGATCGGACACGACGATGCCGGCCACGAGATTGTTCGCCGCGACGGCGCTGTCGACGACCACGACCGTCGTCGGCCCGGTGACGGCGGGTGCCTGATTGGCGGGCGCCAGCGTGATCAGGAAGCTGTTGCCGGCCCCGGTGAAGCTCGCCTGCTGCACCCCGTCGCTGACGACGAAATTGAACTTGTCGTGATAGCTGCCCAGATCATCGACCGTGAGCGCCGCCACCTCGGCGCCGGAATGGCGATAGGAAATGCGCCCGTCGTCGACGTCCTTCTGCGTGAAGGTCGAACCGACACCGATGATCTGGCCGTTCAGCTGGAGAACCCCATGGGCCGGCGCCACCGTCACCCGGAACTGGCGTTGGGTCGTCGTGTTGTCCGGGTCGATCGCCTGCAGGCTCGCGTTGGTGATCGTGGCGGCCGAACCTTCCAGGACGCCGGCCAGTATCTCGTTCGCGCCGGAGAGACCGCCGCCGCCGGCGATGGTCGCGCCGATCGTCGGTTCCGGGTCGCCGGGCCGGTCGGCCAGGGCAGGGGCGGTGTTGACCGGCAGGATGTCGATCGTCGCGGTGGCTGCGGCGCTCTGGTTGCTCTGCGCGGATCCGGAGATGTCGGCCGGGTTCGTGGTGTCGGTCGCGAAAGCGTTCCCCGGGTCGGCCAGATCGTCGCGGACGACATAGGTGAAGGTCGCCCGGGGTCCGGCGCCATAGGTCAGCGGCTCGCTGCCGTCATGCACATAGCGCAGCCCGGACGTGGCGCCGTCGGCGCTGGCCGACAGCAATGTCGCGGGCAGCCAGTCGGTCGGAGCGGCAGCGAGCGGCACCCAGGCCGACCCGCTCCAGCGCTGCAACTGGCCACGCGGCGTGCCGCCGCCATCGACGGCCAGTCCGGTGATGCGGAACCAGAGGAAGTCGGCGGCACCCTCGCCGGTCTTGCCGTCGAGGCTGCCATCCGCGTCGTTCATCCCGACCACGGCGCCGGTCAGACGCACCGCGTTGCCGTTCCCCTCGTTCACCTGGGCGCTGCCACCGGTGGCGCGGGGCCGGTCGTTCACCGGGGTGACGTCGACGCCGAAGCTGTTTTCATGGAAGCTCTGCGTGCCGTCGCTGACGCGGTAACCGAAGCTCGCCACATGATCTTCGCCGCCGTCGTGCACGAAACGGATCCGGCCCCCGTCGATGTCGGCCTGCGTGAACTGGGCGTAGGTCGCGACGTCCTGCCAGACGCCGCCGACTTGACGCTGCACCTTGCCATGAGGCGCCTGCGTGGTGAGGGTGTAGACCGTCTCCGCCGGCGCGACGGTGACGACCACGTCGTCGCCGGCATCTGCCGTCCCGCGCGTGTCCGTGCGCTTGATCGTGTAGGACAGCATCGCCGAGGTGACCACGTAGCCGCCATCCGCAGCGCCGGCATTGCCCTCGGACCAGCCGCCCGCGGCCACGCTGTTGCTGCTGAGCATGCCGGCGGTGGCTTCGAAGACGTAGATCAGTTCGCCCGGATTCTGCGTCCCATGACCCGGCGTCGGCGGTCCAGGCGGGCCCCCGGGCCCGATCCCGACATTGTTCGGAACCGGCGTGATGACGATATGGAAGCTCTGGCTGGCGATCTCGCCGGTCGGCGTCTCGCGCAAGCCACCCTGCCGGGGGCCGGTCGCGCCGCCGGGGTCGGTCCAGACGTCGTAGCCGAACGCCGAGTCGCGCACCTTGAAGCTGAAGCTGTCGCCGACGGTGTTCGGGTCCGGGACATCCGTCGTCTGCATGTAGCGCAGACGACCGGCATCGACGTCGGCCTGGGTGAATCGCCCGCCCGTCCCGAGGCGGACCCAGATGCCCGCGACGTCCAGCTGCAGTTCGCCCTGGCTCGGCCGTGTCTCGAGCGTGTAGACCAACTGGGCTGCGGGCGTGGTCGAATTCAGGTTCGCCGGATCGCGGTCGGCATCGGCGATGCGCAGCATCGCGCCGGTGATCGTCGTCGTGGCACGCTCGGCGACGCCGAGCGCCGTCGCCGCGGTCGCATGGCTGTTCGCCAGCGTGGGGTCGTCGTTGTTGGGCGCCACCGAAAGCACGATCGTGGCGACGACCGGCCCCGCGGGGATCCCAGTCCCCCCGCCCGCGTCGGTGACGGAGATGCGATAGGACGGCGCGGTCACGCCCGAGGGCGCATTGGGCTCCGCTCCGTCGTGGAGGAATTTCAGTCGCGTCGCCAGGTTGGTCCGCTGGGCCTCGTCGAGGATCACCGTGCCGGACAGCGCTTCGCCTTCGTCGACCGCGTTGTCGCCGTCGGCATCGATGAAGAAGATGCCCTGGTTGCCCGTGACGATGTCGTCGATGACGATGGTGGAATTCGCCAGCGTGTCGGCCCCGTCGCCCAGTTCGATCGACGGAGCGACCGGTCTGACCTGGCCTTCGATCAGGGACGGCGCACCGCTGACGCTCGGCGCGACATTCACCGGAGCGATGGCGAGCGTGACGGTGCCGCCGGTCGCGCCGCCGCCGCCGTCGCTCACGGTGACGCCGAAACTGTCTGCCAGCGGCGTCGCGCTCGCGACATCCCCACCGGTATGCGTATAGCGCAGATCGCCGATGCTCGCGACCGGCAGCACCGTGCCCACGGCGACCACGCCGCCGCCGAAGCTGAGCGTTCCGCGCGTCGGCAGCGACGTGATCTGCAGCATCGGCTGCTCGATCACCTGCTGTCCGGTAAGGATGTCGGGATCGAGCGCATTGTCGCTGACCGCGAGCTGCGCGCGCGTCAGCGCCACGCTGCCGCCTTCGGAAAGGTTGCGCACGACGCCGGTCGACAGATCGGGCGCATCGTTCACCGCCGTCACGGCGAAGCCGCTCACGGTCAGGAGCGCCGGCGCGCCGGAATTGGTGACGTCGACTGCGGTGAGGACGATCTGCGGCGCGAAGCCAGCGGTCAGACTGTTCTGGTTGAGCGCCGGCGTGTAGCGCAGCGTGGCGATCGCGGCGTTGACCTGCGCCAGGCTGCCCGACAGCGTCAGGTCGGCGCTGCCGTCGCTGCCGGCGCCGATGACCGCGCCGCCCAGCGTACCGATCCTGGAGGTGCCTGCGGTCGTCTGGACACGGATCGTGACGACTGCCGGATTGTCGGCATCGGCGACGCTGATGCCGCCGATCGCCAACTCGGTGTCTTCGGGCGTGATCCGGGGCAGGCCGGCGCCGGAATCGGTGACCGTGGTGACGGCGAGAGGAGCGCTCAGGCCGGTCAGCGCGGCTGCGGCGGACTGGATGGGCCCGGTGGCCACCTCGAGCGCGGTGTTGCCGCCCCGCGACGCCGGCGCGGTGGCGTCGGACGAGGCGGCCACGTCGGCGCCGGTGATTTCGGCCAGGGTCCGAAGGAGAGGGCTCTCCGCGCCATCGACGCCCAGGTCGCAACCGTAAAGCAGCAGATCGGCATCCGGCGCCAGATGTGCGCGCCACGCCTGCAAGAGTTCCGCGCGGGCCGCGATCTCACCGGCGTCGAAGACGCGACCGCCGATGACCAGCGCGCGCCCGTCGCCATGGCTGACGAGGTGCACGGTACCGATCCCGGTCTCGGCGGCGAGGGCGTCGGTCATCTGGCGCCAAGGGTCCGCATCCTGCCGCAGCAGGATCGTCCGGACGGCGGGAGCCATCCCGGCGGCGAGGGCCGGCGCATCGGGCAGCGCCGCGTCGATGAATGCAAGCGCTCGCGGCGCATCCGGATCGCCGTCAGCCAAGGTCGTTTCCGGCACCGGCGCGCCCGCCGTGTCCCATGTCGACCTTGTCGCGCCCCCCGTCCCTTCCGGCGGCAGGCCGGGTCCACCCGTCGCGAGTTCCGATATCTCGCCGGCCGTCAGCCGCGCGACGACCGCCAGCGACCCGACGCCGTCGGCGGGCTGGGCGTGGAGATCGAGGACACCGGACTCGAAGAGGCTGGCCGACAGCTGCGTCGCGATCGCCGGCATGTCCGCGAGGCCGACGGTCCGATCGCCCAGGCTGACGGCGCCCTCCGACATGCGGCCGACGACGTGGATGGACGCAAGACCGCTGCGATCCGCCAGCGTGTCGCGCATGACGCCGAGGCCGTCCTGCGTCGGCCCGACCATCACCACCTCGATGCCCGAAGCCGCCGCCGCAAGCAGGACATCGTAGTCCCCCGCGGCGGCATCGACGAATGCGATCGATCGCGCACCCACGACCTGACCCGCCGGCGGCATCAGCGGCGCCGCGCTGTCGCCGGGCTTCTGGGCCTCCTGGGCGGACTCCATCGGATCGCCACTGCCTGCGCCGGTGGTGCCCGCCACCTGGTCGGCCGCCGCGCTCATGTCGGGCGGGAGGGCCGGCCCGACGAGGGTCTGCGCCACCTGGGCAGTCGCCATGGCGGCTGCATCGAATGCGATCCTCGGTTCGAGCACCAGGAAGCGTCCCGACGGGCGCGCCGGCGCCTCGCATCTGTCCGCCGAACCGCCCTGCATCTGCACCGGGGGCACCGCGGGCTCGATCATGGTCGTCGAAATGGGGGAAAAAGCCTTTTGGCCTGGACGCCGCGCGCGGTCTCGTCGGTACATTCTACGCGATCTCTATGGTTCCCAGAATTGACGTCCGATCGTAATAACCGATACCGGACCGCATTCGTCGGACGACGCTGCCAGCAGGTGCGCCGAGAATGGGTGTACGGGGCGTCGCCGGTCCGGCGACGCAAGGCGAAGCGTTCACAATCGCAAAAACTTATAGCATCGCGTGCCATCCCGTCCATCTGCCCTGCTCGAGGCAGAACTCCGCCTCCCACATCTGGACGGTCAGCCGACCGTTCGCTCAATAGCCGGAGCCCGGCAGTCGAGTTGCCCAAACGAGCTGATCGTTAAAATTATTTTAGAAAGGGATCGTCCCTTCGCTTCATGAAGATACCGCATGGATTTCCACATCGGCCGCTCCGTATTGCGCGCTGAGACTTGACCTCGCGCCAGCCGGCATGGTCCCGCTTTATCGTTCGCCAGGGTTAGGGCACTCTGTCCTGCGTCTGAGGCCACCGTGAACGATTTGGGATCGATGCCGCTCTCTCGCTCGGATCAGCGCCCTGCGAGGGCGGCGATGGAAGCCCGACGGGATCAATCGTCCAGCCATGGGCCGGGCGCCGTCACGCATCGATCGCCGGCAGCAAGGGAGAAACGACCATTCCGCCCGCCATGAGCGTCGAGCCAGGTCTGCGCGACGATCGATCGACGGACCACCCCCAGACGCAAGCGGACATGAGCGCTCCGACCCGCATCGCGCCGGCGCCGGCCGCAACCTGGGTGGACTGCCTGTTTGGGGCTCCGTGTCCCGTGCCGATCACGTTGTCCGCGCGGGATCGACGGATCCGCCTCTTCCGGGACTCGCCCTATGCCTCGCTGCTGTTCAGCAAGAACCGCTTTGCGCGCCTGCTTTACAGGGATTGGCGATATACGGCGTGCTGGGCACAGATCCTCCTGCATTCGGCAGCGCTGAACGGCGGCCGCGTCGAACCGATCTCGCTCCGGCGGATCGCCACCAGCGCCTGTCTCTCGATACCGACCGTCGTCGCGGTCCTGGCGCATGCCGAAGCGACGGGCGCCATCGCCAAGCACCGCTTCGAGGACGACCGGCGTCTGCTGATCCTGGTCCCGTCCGCCGCCATGCTTGCCTTCACCGAGTCTGTATGTGCGCAATGGAGTGCATCCGCGGCATCCATGGTCGGACGGGGCAATCCCTGGGACCAGATGCAGCCAGCGGATCGCCTGTCGCTGCAACGGGTGCTGTGCATCGCCGCGGCGCAGACCTACCGCCAGCTCGGTAGGACCGAGCACGGCTTCGACCGGAAGACATTCGCGTTCTCGATGCTGGATCTGCTGATCGAACCCGGACAGAGAATGGCCGCGTTCGTTCCGCACCAGGCGGAGCGCCTGCGCGTGACGCAGCAGACGATACGCAATATCGTCGCCCGCGCCGGACGGACGGGCTGGCTCGCCACCGGCGAGGCACTGACGCTCAGCGCGATGGGCGAGGAACGGATATGTGCCGCCCTCAGCCTGATCGAGTTCCGCTGGAAATCCATTCTCGAGGCGCTCGACACGCCCGGTCGCTTGCAGGAACTCGATGCGGCGATGACGGCAGATTTCCGAACGCCGAGACCAGATCCGCAAGTCCCCGCGAAACCCTCCCCTGCGACCTCGTCGGGCCCGGGTTGAGCCAGGCCGACGAGACGGTGCGACCTTCGCGACCGCCGTCGCCTCGGGACATGTCGAACGCGGCAAGCGGTTCATCCCAACGGCCCCGACGATCGACTGCCGAGGCCCGGCGCCCGGGGTCCGACCCGGTTGGGGTGTCAGTGCGCCGGAACGGCGACGAAGGAAGAGCATCGGCCAGGGTGGCGCCCCCATCGGGTCATTCCGGGCCCGCCGGTGAACGATGCCACGGCCGGCGCTCGCCGCGCGCCGCCGGCGGTTCTAGGACCGGACAGCGCCATCGGCCGCCGGTGGAGCCGCTGACGATCCTGGCGTCCGGCACGACGGTCTCGAGCCCGGCTGCGCGGCGACAGCGTGCGCATCGCCGGCGAGGCGTCGAGCGCGGACGGCGCCGCCAAGCGGCCAGATCCGGCGCAAGGACCCGGGCTGGCGCAGGCTCATCGCGCCGGACCCGCGCCAGCGCCGCCGCGAGCCATCATGACCGGCGGACCGTCGATCCCCGCGATCTCGCGCATCAGCTTGTTGCGGATCGCGAAGGCGAAGCTGTCGAAATCCTCGGCCACCATGAGGAACGCCCCGGGACCGCCGATCACCTGCTCGCGATAATGCTGATCCAAAGGCTGCTGGTTGAACGGCCGCCAGCCGCCCGGCGTCGGCCGGTCGTTGATGATGGCGAGGCCGTTGATGGTGATCCCCTGCGCCACCGCCTCGTCGCGCGCGAGGCTCGCGGGACGGCCGTTGTTGTTGACGCCGTCGCCGGAGATGTCGATCACCCGCCGGGTCGCCCGCCGTCCGCCGGCGCCGAACAGCGAACGGCTGAAATCGATGGCACCGGAGATCGAGGTCCAGTTGAAGGACTGCTTGGGCGTGGCCAGGATCGCGTCCGCGAACGCGGCGCAG
>JBIKLI010000187.1:0-8445 GCA_044359885.1 Alphaproteobacteria bacterium
GCAGGCGCCTGGTGGCCTGTTCGCGCAGATCGGCGAGCGAATTGTTCAAGACGCGTCTGGCGTTGCCGCCCATGAGATACTGGGCGTCGCGCTGCGCGACCAGCGTCGCGCGCAGCTCGGGCAGGCCCCGTACCCCGCCGGTCAGGTCGGCGATGATCGTCGAGACCGCGCCGTCCTTCTCCAGCAGCTTGCCGCCCTCGCGCAGGCGGTCATGTCCCAGCGCATAGACGAGGCGGTAATCCTGCTGGGAGATCTCCCACAGCCAGGCGCGCATGACCGCGGGATCGAGCGGCTGGCCCTGGAGGTCCTCGAGACGCGCCCCCCAGCGCCGCCAACCGATTGTCTCGGTCTCGGCGCCCTTCCCGCGCGCGGCGTGGAGCGTCGCGTCGAAGGAGCCGGGGGCCAGCGGCCGCGCGAGTTCGGCGAGCCCATGCGGGCCGCCCGCCGCGACCGGGAAGAGCAGGGCTTCGATGGCGCGCAGCGCGGTGCTCTTGCCCGCCTCGTTCGCGCCGGTGACGATGTTGAGGCCCGGGCCGAAGGACAGGGAGCGCCGGCTCCAGGCGCCGACGCGGGCGAAGTCGATCCGTTCGATGCGCATGGGTCAGACCTTTTCCGCGAGGCAGGCGGCGAGGCGTGCGGCGCCCAGTTCGATGGCGCGCCGTCGCAGGGTCTGCGCGTCGTGGATGCCGAGCCGTCCTGCGAGAACGTCGCGTGCGGATTTCGCGTCGTTGCGGGGCCCCTCGACCGCGCCGAGTCGCTCCCAGAGATTGGCCGCGAACCTGGCCAGGTCGCCCGCGTCCGGTTGCGCGGCAAGATGGCGTTCGGCCTTTGCGACGCTGTCGGCGAGCGCGCCGGGAAGCTGCAGCCGCGTGGTGTCGGCAAGCCGGACTTCCTCGAGCAGGATCCGGCTGCCGCATTGGGCGCGCAGCGCCTCGCGCAGCCGGTCGCGCCGCTCGCGCGGGCTCAGCGCCACGCCCTCGGCCCCCATGCCTGCCAGGCGCACGCGCAAGGCCGAGTCGACCTGGTCGCGCTCGTCCTCGGCGAGCGCGCGCCCGATCTCGCCGGCGGCATGGCCGAACTGCGTGGACAGGGGCCCGTCGGGAAGTTCGACGGGAATGTCGTGCCAGCGCACGACGTCGCACGCGACGCGATCGACCGCGCGTATCTCGGTGCCCTCGTAGGTGACGACGACGACGCCCTTCCTGCCGGTCTCGCGCACATGGCGGCCCTGCAGGTTGCCCGGATACACGATGCGCGACACGCCCAGCTGCAGGCTGAGGAACGCATGGACATGTCCCAGCGCCCAGTAGCCATAGCCCTTGGCGGCGAGGCCCGCCGGGGTGACCGGCGCGTAGGTGGCGTGCTCGCCGGCATAGCCTTCGAGCGCCGTGTGCAGCACGCCGACATCCAGATATCCCGGCGTCGGCGGCGCGTAGCCTGGCGTGAGGTCGTCGGCAACGGCCTGGGTCGGATAGCTCCTGCCGTGGATGACCACGCGCAGATCCTCGAGAACGATGCGCTCGGCTCGCTCGGACGAGAATTCATGCACGCCGGCCGGCCACAGCCTGCCGCCGCCGCGGGCGTGGAAGTCATGGTTGCCGCGGACGATGAAGACGCGGATGCCCCGGTCGCAGAGGCGCCTGAGCTGGTCGACCAGATGGAGCGTGGCCTCGACCGACGGGTGGGCGACATCGAACAGGTCGCCGGCGACGACCACGAACCCGACCTGGTGCTCGATCGCAGAATCGACAAGGCGACGCAGCGCCTCGCGCGACGCGTTGCGCAGCCGGTCGGCCACACCTTCCCCAAAGACGTCGAGACTGCGCATCGGCGAGTCGAGATGGAGATCCGCGGCGTGGAGGAATTTGGGCATGGATGACCTTCGAGATGGGGACTTGGCTGTGTGTTCAGCGTCCGTGGCGAGAGGCGCAGGGCATTGGCGCTCCGTGGCCGGTGCGCGGTCGCGCTCAGCCGGGATGGGCCGCGGATCGGGCAGCCGCCGGAAGCCCGGGCCCGCCAAGGGTGCTCAGATGCGCCGCCGCGAGGACCGTTTCGGCCGCGGCGAAGAAGATATCCTCGCCGATGCCGGGAAGATGCCCGCCGCGCGGTGTCGCGTCGTTGCACTGCGGGCGGAGCCGCGCGACGAGGTCCGTCTCGGCTGCGCCGATCAGGTCTCGGATGGCGGCAACGCCAAGGCCGTGCCCGCTCACGCGCACATAGTCGAAGCGAAACCTTGCGCGGGTCGGGGCACAGCGTTCCAGTTGCGCGAACGGCGCGACATGCGCCGCCGCGAACAGAACGCGGTTGAGCCCGGCCTGGCACCCGCGATCCTTCGAGATCGCCGGGGCGGTCGCGAGGCTCAGATATGCATGCCCGGCGGGCAGGACATGCGGCAGCGCGCCGAGGGTGCGCGGATTGATGCTGACGCGATGGCCGCGCATCGTCAGAGACGCCGCATGGGCCCACCACCGCGTGCCCACCGCGTTGCCGCCCGAAGGATCGGTGCGGCGGCCGCGGAACTTGCCGACATAGACGAGTTCATGCGCCGCGGCGTCGTCGCGGCGGAAGAAGATCCCGTAGAGGCCGGGCCCGCGGACAAGGTGGCGGTGCCGCGCGTCGAGGCCGGGAACGAAACGCAGGTCGAGGAAGGGCGCT
This sequence comes from Alphaproteobacteria bacterium, assembly GCA_044359885.1. Classification (GTDB taxonomy): domain Bacteria; phylum Pseudomonadota; class Alphaproteobacteria; order CACIAM-22H2; family CACIAM-22H2; genus CAIOSQ01. The sequence goes on from JBIKLI010000187.1 coordinate 2,656, forward strand.
CGCGGCGCGTCGCGGGTCGCGGGCACGAGCGTGAACAAGTCGTCGAAGCCGAAGCGGGAACGTTCGAAGCGCATCTTTCGCTCTCCTCTGCCAGAGCCGGGTTTCTACGCCCATGGTCGATCAATGCGTGATCGGGCGATGCCGCTGCGAGCCTTCCGGGCGTGGCTCTCAAGCGCCCGCCCATCCGCTTCGTCTACGCGCCCAGATCCCTCAGGATCGCCGCCTTCGCGCGCTCGGAGCTGACCAGCACGGCCTGGAGGCGGGCACGGGTCAGAGCGACGAAGAGGCGGCGGCGGGCATTTTCGTCGAACCGCTCGAAGTCGATCTCGGTCACCACGACGGCGTCGGCGGCCTGGCCCTTGAAGCGGAACAGGGTGTCGACAAGCATGTCGCCGACGGTCCACTGGGCGTTGCCGTCCGCGTCGTAACCGGCCGGCCGGCGCAGGCCGATGCCCGCCAGCGCGGCCGGGCCATCTGCGCCGGCGATGACGCTTTTCGCGATCCCCCTGTAGGTGAGGACGGCGATGTTCTGCGCCCTGTAGTCGGCTGCGCGCAGGCGGCGGATCGCTTCCTCGGTCGCGGCGATGGGCGAGGCGTCGTCGGCGTGGGCGAGCCAGATCGGATCGGTCCCTGGCACGGCACTGCCGCTCTCGATGCGCTGGCCGGTCAGTTCCAGCTCGTTCATGAAGCTGACCAGACGCCGCGGGGAGCGATAGTTGAGCGGGCTGGAAAGCCCGACCCAGCCCGGCAGGTCGGCCGGCTCGCGCCCGTAGAGCGACTGATCCTGGTCTTCGAGCCACAGCACGCGGCCATCGGGCTTGGCCATGCCGATCAGGGCTTGCGCCCATTCCGGTTCGAAATCCTGGCCTTCGTCGATCACGACCGTGTCGAAAACGCCCTTCAGGCCCGGCACAAGCTCGACGAAGCGTTGCGCGAGCACCGCGAAATTGGCCGGGTCGCGCAGGTCCACCGCCGGCAGGTCCGCCTGGACGCCCAGTTCGCGGGCGAGTTCATGGAAAGTCACGATCTTGCCCGCGTCCGGCGCCAGCGGCCGCATCGCGTCGCGCAGCGGACGGTTGAAGCACACATAGATCGCGGTCCTGCGCGCTTCCCGGGCGCGGCGCAATTCGCGCAGCGCCAGCTGGGTCTTGCCCGACCCCGCCGTGCCATTCACCCGCAGCCGCCAGGGTGTCATCGTCAGCCGGTCGGCCCAGGTCGCGAGGCCGCCCGACAGCCGCGTGGTCACGTCGCGCGCCGCCCGGCCGAGCAGCGCCACCTGGGGCGTCGCGTCGATCCGCTGAGCCAGATAATCGTGGATATCGTCCAGGTAGAGGCTGCGATCCGCCGCGCGCGGATCGGGACCCTCGAGGATCGACGTCACGATGCCGATCAGCCCGGCGTCCTGGGTGGCATCGACGACCCGTGCCCGGTTGATGGACGAGGGCAGCGTTCCGGCAAGCGTGGCGAGAGGCAGGTAGAGAAGGGGCTCGATCTCGAGGGAGCGTCCTGGATAGCGCCTGGAGAAGCCCGAGCGTATCTCGTTGAGATTGCGGTTCACCTGCGTGGTGATGCTCTTGTCGTCGAAGTCCTCCGCATCGCCGGATGGCGTGCCGGCCTGGCGGTAGCGGGCGAAGAGATCGCTCTCGGTCTCGACGATCTGCGCGGCCTTGTGCTCGATCGCGAGCAGTCGTCCGGCAGGGTTTGCGACGATGAAGTCGATCTCGCCATAGACCGAGTAGCCGCTTCGCCCGGCGCGGGTCCAGTGGACCCCGTGATAGACCGTGTACCCGTCGTCGAGGCCGTCTCGCAGACGCACCAGCGCATGCGCCTCCGATCCCCGCGATTTCGCGGCACCGGTCACGAGATCGATGTCGGAGGGCACGAGCCGGGCCATGTTGGCTCCTGGAATGGGGCTGCGGCAGCCAAATCCGCCTGGTTGCCGACGCCAGGTTCGTAGCATCATTTCCAGCCCGGTCAAGGCTGGGGCCGGCGAGGCGCCGGACGCGACGTGGAGACCGGTGTCGCGACACGGACGCCGCGGCTGGAACAGGATCGCCGCGGCAAACCTGGAAATCCCGGCCGCGATGGAGGCGGTCGCGCGGCCGGGATCGCCGGGCTTCGCCTACGCCGCTTCGAGCGCCTGACGGGCGAAGGCGGCCAGATGGATGCAGCGCCCCTCATGTTCCAGGGTCGCGCCGAAACTCGTCCGCCCTGTCAGGCGCAGGTTGCGTCCCAGCCCCGGTGCGTCGTAGGCCTCTGCCTCCAGGCGGCGCACCGAGGCGAGGAAGTGCTCGACCGCTGCGGCCTCGGCCGCCATCGCGGCGTCGCGACAGACACGGGCGTCCGGGTGAAAAGCGATCTCGGCGTCGTCGGGCAGAGGCGGCGCCGGGACCTCCATCGCGTCGAGCGCGTAGCCGGCCAGCAGCCGCTTCGCCAGCGCCGCGAAGACCGTCGGGCGATCGAAGACCTCGAGTCCGGCGGGTTGGCCGCCGATGACATAGACGGCGCCACAGGCCTCGGCCGGCATCGCGAGCGCCGTCTCGTAGCGCGCGAGGTCCTCGGACCGGGACGCGTAGAGTTCGGCCATCGCCCCGGTGCGCGAGCGGCTGCCCATCCGGGCGGATTTGCGCGCGATGCGCTCCCACACGGCCGACTGGTCGGAGGTCGCGCCGCGGCGCTGCCGGAAGCTGTCGCTGACGCTCGCCATGCGCAGGGCGCGCAGTTCCATGAACTCGGTGTGCTGCGCGGGCGCGAATTCCCGGTCCTCGTGGCGCCAGCGCCCCTGCTCGACGCAGGAGACCGGGATCTCGATCTCGTCATGCGGCGGCACGAGCAGGGACAGATTGATCGCGCGGTTCTGCTTGGCCCCGACGAACGCCTCGCCGTCGAGAAGGAAGATGGGCAAATCGCCGGAATTGGCGACGCGCAGCACCGGCACGTGGCCGCTCTCGGACACCTCGCGCAGCGCGAAGCTGCCGTTCGCCCGCGCCTCGTCGGCCAGCATGAACCCGGCGGGCAGGCCGGCGGGCGCGCCCAGCAGCGGCCAGACCGACAGCGAGCCATGCGCCTTGCGTGGGCCCAGGCAGAGCGTCGCGAGAAAGAGCTGGGAATGGGAAGACGTCTCGATCATGGGGGATCCTTCAGGGAGAGGGGGCGTGGCCCGTGCCGCCGCCGGTGGCACGCAAGCTAGGCAGGCCGACGATCGATTCCCGATCTGCCGGCGGGCGCGCGGCCGATCGGAGCCGCGCCGCGGGCGTCAGAGCGGCACCAATTCGTCGTCGGCTTCCTCCAGCATGATGCCGAGCTCGTCCAAGTCGGGGTCGGCATCGTCGGTATGCGCCTCGACGATCGCGCGCAGCGTGCTGGCCAGGTCGTGCTCCATGAGCGCGAGGCCGGGGACGGCGTGCAGCAGGCGGCGGATCTCGGTCTCCGCGCCGTCGCCCACGCGCCGGTTCTTCGGGCCGAGCACGGACTGGACACGGGCGAGGACCGGCGTGGCGAAGCGCGAGACCAGTTCGAGCGTGACCAGCGCATGCGGCTGGCCGTCGCGGCGATGCTCCAGCAGCACGAACCTGCCGGCGACGAAGTCGTCGATCACGTGCGGCGGCAGTCCGGCCAGGCAGTTTGCGAAGTCTCGGCCCACGCGCAGCAGGTCCTTGACGCTGCGCGGCCGCTTCAGCTCGGGGCCGAAATCGAGAGCGAGGTCGGGCAGCTTCATGCGGTGGAACGCGCCGGCGACCGCGCGCTGCACGTCGTGCATCGCGCGGCACCGGGCCAGCCGCGCACGCAGACGATCGTCGGCCACGCCATGCGCGCGCAGCAGCAGCAACATCTCGCGGGTGCGCACGACGTTGCGCGGGACCGCCGGCACGATCCCGGCGGCGGCAGCGGCGAGCAGCCCGTCATCGTCGGCCATGAGCCGGTTCAGCGTCTCGAAGGCATCGAGCGTCCTGTCGTCGATCTCGTGGGCACGCATCAGCACGCCGAGGCGCGGGGTTTCGGCGAGGGCGGCGAGCCGCCGGTAGGTCTGCAGCGGCAGGGCGTGGTCCGCCTCGACCTGCTTCAGCAGACGCCAGACCGGTGCCACCGGGGCGGCCTTGGCCAGCGCCTTTGCAAGCAGATCCTTCGGCCTGGTGTTGTAGGCCGTGAGCGCGACGGTCTCGGCCGGCTTGTCCAGGCTGGCTGCGAAATACATCGCATAGGCGTGGAAATTCGGCCTGGACGCCTTGGTCACCCGATCGAGCAGCGGCGGCTCGGCGCGGCACAGCTCCATGAGCCGGTCGGCGAGATCGCGCCAGACGCTGACGAGCGCGGGTGCGGTTTCCCTCCCGGAGGCGACGAGGCTCTTCGGCATGCGGGCTCCCTTCTCGACCATTTCGACGGCACCCGGCCTGCTGGGCGCCGATTGACGGAATGCCGTATCCGGCAGGCGCTTGTTATGCGCGCCTGGGAGGTCATTTCCTGACCTGCCGTCGACGGACGGACGCGTGCGCCTGGCCGGGAAGGATCCCGCGGCGCGCGACAGGCGCCCGGCCGCGGGGTCTATGCCGGTGCGACCCAGCCCCGGGCGCTGCACAGCGTATTGGCGAGCCTCAGGTCCGCCAGATGCGTGCAGCGCGTCGCAAGCAGCGAGGGGCTGGCCAGGACGACGGCGAGGCAGCGGGCGCGGCTGACGGCGACGTTCAGCCGGTTTCGGCTGAGCAGGAAGCTGGCGTCGCGCGGCGCGTCGTCGGTCGAGGAACTGGTCATCGAGACCAGGACGGCGGCGGCCTCCTGGCCCTGGAACTTGTCCACCGTCCCGACACGTGCCTGCGCTGGAAGCCGGGAAGCCAGCAGGTTGACCTGGGCGTTGTAGGGCGCGACGACCAGGATGTTCTCGGGAGCGATGCGGCGTCTGGTGCCTGTCTGGTCGATCCACTCGCCGCCGGCCAGGGCGGCCCAGAGTTCGGCGATCGCCTCGGCCTCCTCGGGACAGGACTGGCTGCGACCGGCATGCAGGATCTCGCGGAAATGGAGTCCGGTCGGCGCCAGGGGGGCGGGGGCGCCCGCAGGCAGGACGAGGCGCTGCCCGTGCGTGGCCGGGGCGGCGCGCAGACGGCCGTCATACATCGTGCGGGAGACCCAGCCGGCGAGATGCGGGTGCATCCGGTAGGTGACGTCGAGCAGGATCCCGCGTTCGGGGCCGACCGTCGCGCGCCCGGCGAGGAGATGTTCGAGAACGCTGACGCCCGTCCCCTCGGGATGCGCGCCCTTGATCGGCTGGCCGAGCTGCTGCTGGTCGCCGACCAGGACGATGTTGCGGGCGGCGACCCCCATGGCCACGAGATTGGCGAGAGACACCTGGCCGGCCTCGTCCACGAAGAGATGATCGAAGGCGGCCGAGTGCTCGTCGCGTGCGAAGAGCCAGGCGGTTCCGGCGACCAGCGGCGTGCGCGCATCGACCTCGTCGTTGCCGAAGACGGTCCGGATATGGGCCCCGGCGAATTCCTGATCCGCTTCGCCTTGCGTGGCCTTCTTGATGCCGCGAAACGAGACATTCGCCTCCCGCGCGGCGGCCTCGATGCCGGCCAGGAGGTTGTTGATCGCCTTGTGCGAATTGGCCGCCACCGCGACGCGCTTGCCGTCGCGCAGCAGGGCGACGATGCAGCGACTGGCGGTCCAGGTCTTGCCCGTTCCCGGCGGCCCCTGGATGACGAGGTGGCTTTCGTCGAGGGCCGAAACCGCCGCGACGATGTCCCCCAGCGTCGTCGCGCCGGGCCTCGGAACCAGCGCGCCGGGTTCGCGGGCGCG
>JBIKLI010000188.1:0-8433 GCA_044359885.1 Alphaproteobacteria bacterium
CGTCCAGCTGGGCCTTCGCGATGCCCAGGCCCTGGACGCAGAATTCCTCACCCAGGGTCCACCGGTTGAAGGCGAACTTGATGTCGAACGCGCTCTTGAGCGCCGATTCGAGCTGCTGGAGCTGCGCGTCGCCGAAGCCCCTGGCGCGCAGGGCGTCATGGCCGATCGCCGGCGACCCCTTGAGCGTCCCGTGGCCCACGGCATAGGCGATGATGGCGTCGATGCGGTCGCGGCCGTAGCCGAGCGTTCGCAGCGCCTCGGGCACGACGCGGTTGATGATCTTGAAATAGCCGCCGCCCGCCAGTTTCTTGAACTTCACCAGTGCGAAATCGGGTTCGATCCCCGTGGTGTCGCAATCCATGACCAGCCCGATGGTGCCGGTCGGCGCGATGACCGTCGCCTGGGCGTTGCGGTAGCCATGGGCCTCGCCCAGCGCCAGCGCCGTGTCCCAGGCGCGCCGTGCCGCCGCGACCAGCGCCGGGTCGGGGCAGTCGGCGCCGCGGATCGGCACCGGGGCGATCGACAGCCCCTCGTAGCCGGCGGCGTCGCCATGCGCGGCCCTGCGGTGGTTGCGGATGACGCGCAGCATCGCGTCGCGATTGCGGGCATAGCCGGGGAAGGGCCCCAGTTCCTCGGCCATCTGGGCCGAGGTCGCGTAGGACACGCCGGTCATGATCGCGGACACGCTCGCGCAGATCGCGCGGCCGGCGTCGCTGTCGTAGGGCAGGCCCATCGCCATCAGCAGTCCGCCGATATTGGCGAAGCCCAGCCCGAGCGTGCGGTATTCGTAGGACAGCTGCGCGATCTCGCGGGAAGGGAACTGCGCCATCAGCACCGAGATCTCGAGCGTCACCGTCCACAGGCGGCAGGCATGCTCGAAGCCCTCGATGTCGAAGGCGCCGTCCTTGCCGCGGAGCGCCAGCAGGTTGACCGACGCGAGGTTGCAGGCCGTGTCGTCGAGGAACATGTACTCGGAGCACGGGTTCGAGGCGTTGATCCGGCCCGAATTCGGGCAGGTGTGCCACTCGTTGATCGTGGTGTCGTACTGGAGGCCCGGATCGGCCGAGGCCCAGGCCGCATGGGCGATCTGCTCCCACAGGTCGCGGGCGCGCATGGTCTTGTGGACCTTGCCGTCGATGCGGCGGGTCAGGGTCCAGTCGCCGTCCGCCTCGACCGCGTCGAGGAATGTGTTGGTGACCCGCACGGAATTGTTCGAGTTCTGGCCGGAGACGGTGAGATACGCCTCGCTGTCCCAGTCGGTGTTGTAGACCGGGAAGTCGATCGACGCGTAGCCCTGGCGCGCGAACTCGATGACCCGCAGGATGTAGTTCTCGGGGATCATCGCCTTGCGTGCCGCCGACATCGCCTGGCGCAGGTTGCGGTTCTGCCGCGGATCGAAACCCGCCTCGCCGGCATCGCGCTGGCAGGCGGCCATGATCGCGTTGAGATGCTTGTTCGCCAGCTTGGAGCCGGCGACCAGCGCGGCGACCTTCTGCTCCTCGACCACCTTCCAATTGATGTAGTTCTCGATGTCGGGATGATCGATGTCGACGGTCACCATCTTCGCCGCGCGCCGCGTCGTGCCGCCGGACTTGATGGCCCCCGCCGCGCGGTCGCCGATCTTGAGGAAGCTCATCAGGCCCGAGGAGCGGCCACCGCCCGAAAGCCGCTCGCCTTCGCCGCGCAGCTTCGAGAAATTCGATCCGGTGCCGGATCCGTACTTGAACAGCCGGGCCTCGCGCACCCACAGGTCCATGATGCCGCCCTCGTTGACGAGGTCGTCGGCGACCGACTGGATGAAGCAGGCATGGGGCTGCGGATGCTCGTAGGACGAGGTCGATCGGGTCAGTTCGCCGGTGCGGAAGTCGACGTAGTAGTGGCCCTGGCCGGGGCCGTCGATCCCGTAGGCCCAGTGCAGGCCGGTGTTGAACCATTGCGGCGAATTCGGCGCCGCGATCTGCGCGGCGAGCATGTAGCGCATCTCGTCGAAATAGGCGCGCGCATCGGCCTCGGTATCGAAATAGCCGCCCTTCCAACCCCAATAGCTCCACGTGCCCGCGAGGCGGTCGAAGACCTCCTTGGCGGAGCGCTCGCCGCGCCCGCGGGTCTGCTCGGGCAGGGCGGCCAGCGCCTCGTCGTCAGCCTCCTGGCGCCACAGCCATTGCGGCACGTCGGCTTCGGCCACCGGTCTCAGCCGCGCCGGGACGCCGCGCTTGCGGAAATATTTCTGTGCCAGCACGTCGCAGGCGACCTGCGACCACTGCGCGGGCACCTCGATGTCCCGCGCCTCGAACACGACGGAGCCATCGGGATTGCGGATCTCCGAATTGGTGGTCGTGAACGCCAGGGCCGCATAGGCGTCTTGGCCCTCGGTCGTGAATCGCCGGACGATCCGCATGTCGAACTCTCCGCTGCTGCAATGCTCGGTCTTGGTTGGCCTTGCCCGTTCCGACTCATCTCCTCCTGCCGGTTCGCGGACGGCCGTGGCGATCGAGTTTCTGCGATCACGTATCGGCCGCGAACCAAGCCACAAGATGCAGTGTGCCGGTCGAGGTGGGAGACAAGATGTTGACCAGAACCGGGGTGTTCGGCAACCGGATTTTGCATGCTGCGGCGCACCGGTCGCAGACCTTCATGCGTTTCAATGGGATAGTCGGGTCGCCTTCCGGGACCGGCCGTGGTGGCCCACCCGGGCCCCGGCGCGGCCGCGAGGCAGGGCTGGCGCCGCCCGTCGCCAATCGGATCAAGCGCTTCGCCGGGGCAGCCTGTGGACGCGCGCCGCCAGGCCATGCGATACCTCGGGCCGATGAAGGTCGCGAATCGCGTGGTCCGGACGATCCTCCGGAAGACTTGCCCGCGATGCCCGCCTTCCCCAAATTCAGGCCGGACAAGGCGATCCTCACGATGACCATCGGCACCCGTCTCTACACCTGGCTGCGCGGCGAACTGGTCGGCAGCGATGCTGCGGGCAACCGCTACTACCGTGACCGCACGGGCGCCTCTCGCGCCGACGGGATGCGGGAAAAGCGATGGGTGCTGTTCAATGGCGAGGTCGAGGCGAGCCGCGTACCCCCGGAATGGCACGGATGGCTGCACCATGCGCAGAAGAACCCGCCGCCTGTCGGCGGACCGCCGATGCGCCCCTGGCAGAAGCCGCACCAACCCAACCTGACGGGCACAGCCGACGCCTACCGGCCGCCCGGCCATGATTTCCGGGGCGGCCGGCGCGCGGCGGCGACCGGCGACTACCAGCCTTGGACCCCGTCCTGACGACCGCCCGGAGGGCGCCCGCGGTGAAGCATAATCTGATCGAGACGCTGATGGGGGCGCTGGTGCTGGCGATCGCCGTCGGTTTCATGATCTTCGTCTACGACGCGACGGGGATGCGCGCAGCCGGGGGCTACGAGGTGGTCGCGCGCTTCGATCGGGTCGACGGCCTGGCGCGCGGCGCCGACGTCAAGGTGTCGGGCATCAAGGTCGGCACCGTCGTCGAACAGCGCCTGGATCCCGAACGTTTCCTTGCCGTGGTCCGGATGAACATCGACCCGGTGGTCAAGCTGCCGGTCGACACCGTCGCGCAGGTGACCAGCGAAGGACTGCTGGGCGGCGCTTTCGTGGCGCTGGTTCCCGGCGGCGAGGACCGGACGATCGCACCCGGCGGCGAGATCAAGTTCACGCAGTCCCCGGTCAATCTCGTCCAGATGCTGGGCAAGTTCATGTTCGGCCAGGGCGACAAGGACAGCGCCCCGGCCCCGTCGAAGTGAGCCGGCGCCACGCCCACCTCGCGTCTTCGGTCCGCAGGCGGCAGCGAGGCGCGATGGTCCTGGCGCTGTGCGTCGTCTGTGGCATCGCGTCCGGGCAGATCGCGTCGCCGCCCGGCCTTGCGCCGGTGCCGCCTCCGCCGCCCGCACCGCCGCTCGAGGGGCCGATCGACGAGGGCGCCTATCCGCCCCCGGCCGAGCCGGAGCCCGCCGGCCGCGCGCCGCTCGTCCTTCCTGCGGCGTCCCTCGGTGTCCTCGACAAGGTGACCGGGCGCGTGCGCCGGGCCGATCTCGGGGTCGGTGACACGCTGCGCGTCGGCGCGCTGACGCTGACGCTGCGGGCCTGCCGCAGCTGGCCGGACGCGGCGCTGCCCGACAGCGCCGCATATCTCGAGATCAACGAAAGCGATGCCGAGGCGGCGATCGCGCGGCGGATCTTCACGGGATGGATGTTCGCCGTCGCGGTGTCGGTCTCGGCGCTCGAGCACCCGGTCTACGACGTCTGGCTCGCCAGCTGCAGGACCTCTGCCGTATCCAGCTCGCGGTAGAAGGGCGCGTCCGGCTGGCGAAGGGCGTCCTCGAGCAGCGTCATGTACCGCCGCCGCGGGATCGCCACGGCGCCGAACCGGGCGAGATGGGGTGTCAGGAACTGCGTGTCCAGCAGCCGGTAGCCGCCGCGCACCAGCCTCGCGACCAGATGCACCAGCGCCACCTTCGAGGCGTCGCGCACGCGTGAGAACATGCTTTCGCCGAAGAACGCCGCGCCCAGCGACACGCCGTAGAGCCCGCCGACCAGTTCGCCGCCGATCCGGCATTCGACGCAATGCGCATGTCCCAGGCGATGCAACTCGCCATAGGCGCCCAGGATCTGGCCGTTGATCCAGGTGTCCTCGCGCCCTGGCACGGCGGCGGCGCAGGCGCGCATCACCGCGTCGAAGTCGCGATCGACCGTGACCTCGAATTGGCCGCGGCGCACGGTCTTGCGCAGCGAGCGCGGGACGTGGAAGCCGTCGAGCGGGATGATCCCGCGTTCGCGCGGCTCGATCCATCGCACCTCGCGCGAGTCTGCGCTCTCGGCCATCGGGAACACACCGGCGGCATAGGCGGCGACGATATGTCTCGCCGTCAGCATCGCGGCATCCGGCAGCCCGGCGGGTTCGTCAGCGCTTCAGGCCGACGAGACGCTCCAGCCAGTGGATGTCGTAGTTCCCGTCGACGAAATCGGCCGTTCCAAGGATGCGGCGGTGCAGGGGCAGGGTGGTCTCGATCCCGCCGATGACGAATTCGTCGAGGGAGCGGCGCAGGCGCATGAGCGCCTCGTTGCGGCTGGCGCCGTGCACGATCAGCTTGGCGACCATGCTGTCGTAATGCGGCGGGACGCTGTAGCCGGCATAGAGCGCGGAGTCGACGCGCACGCCCAGGCCGCCCGGCGGATGGTATTCCGCGACCCGCCCTGGCGACGGGCGGAAATCGGTCGGCGACTCGGCGGTGACCCGGCACTCGATCGCGTGGCCGGCGAACCGGACCGAGTCCTGGCTGAAGGACAGCGGCGCGCCGGCGGCGATACGGATCTGCTCGCGCACCAGGTCGATGCCGGTGATCATCTCGGTCACCGGATGCTCGACCTGCAGGCGCGTGTTCATCTCGATGAAGTAGAAAGCCCCGTCTTCGTAGAGAAACTCCACCGTCCCGGCGTTGCGGTAGCCGAGCTTGCGCAGGGCCGTACAGACGGTTTCGCCGATCTGAGCGCGCTGCTCGGCGTTGAGGGCCGGGGAGGGGCTTTCCTCGACCAGCTTCTGGTGCTTGCGCTGCAGCGAGCAGTCGCGCTCGCCCAGGTGCACCACGTTGCCATGGCTGTCGCCGATCACCTGGATCTCGATATGGCGGGGATGGCCCAGGTACTTCTCCATGTAAACCCGGCCGTCGCCGAACGCCGCCTCGGCCTCGCCGCGTGCCGTCCGGAACGCCTCCTCGAGCGACGCCCGGTCGGCTGCCACCTTCATGCCGCGCCCGCCGCCGCCCGCCGCCGCCTTGATCAGCACCGGAAATCCGATCGCCTCGGCCGCCTCGATCGCGGCACCGACATCGGCGACCGGACCGTCGGAACCCGGCACGCAAGGGATACCCAGGTCGCGCGCCGTGCGCTTGGCGACGACCTTGTCGCCCATCATGCGGATATGATCGGGCGACGGACCGATGAAGACCAACCCGTGCTCCTCGACCATCGCGGCGAAATCCGCGTTTTCCGACAGGAAGCCGTAGCCGGGATGGATCGCATCCGCGCCGGTGATCGTGGCGGCGCTGAGGATGGCGGGAATGTTGAGGTAGCTTTCGCGCGCCGCCGGTGGACCGATGCAGACGCTTTCGTTGGCGAGGCGCACATGCATCGCGTCGGCATCGGCCGTCGAGTGGACCGCGACGGTCGATATCCCCAGTTCGCGGCAGGCGCGGTGGATGCGCAACGCGATCTCGCCGCGATTGGCGATCAGGACCTTCTCGAACATCCGCTTGCGTTCCTGGGGTTTCAGTCGACGACGATCAGGGGCTGGCCGTACTCCACCGGTTCCGCGTTCTTGACCAGGACCTGCCCGACGGTTCCGGCGCGCGGACTCTTGATCGGGTTCATCACCTTCATGGCCTCGATGATCAGCAGCGTCTGGCCTTCGGCGACACGGTCGCCGGCCTTGACGAAGGGGGCGGCCCCCGGTTCGGCCGCCAGATAGACGGTCCCGACCATCGGTGACACGACGGCGTTCGCCGATGGTGCGGCGGGGCCCGGCCCGGCCGGCTGGGCCGGTTTCGCTTCCGGTTGCGCCGGCGCTTGCATCACCACGCCGGGGGTCGCGGGCTGGCGGGCGACGCGGATCCGGCGGTCGCCATCCGCATATTCGATCTCGGTGAGGCCGGTCTCCTCGATCACCGCGGCAAGCTTGCGGATCATGTCGGTATCCGGGACGAAGCGATTGGGCATGGGGATCGGATCGGAGGGTCGTTGGAGGGAGAGCGGCAGCGCGTCCGCCGGCGGGATGGCCGGAGTCGCCCGAGGCTTATAGCACGCCACCGGGACGGTGGCGTGATCGCGGCATCGCAGTGGCGGCCCGGCGCCGGCCATGCGTGGAGCGCATCGGGCCATGCGCCGGCCGGTCTCGCCGCGGCCACCGGTGCGTGCGCGTAGTCCGCTCCCATGACCGCCTCCTCCCAGCTTCCCGTGATCGCCGCGGCCGTCGGATCCGTCTTCGGCGGGACCGGCGCGGTCGCGGCACGGTTCCTGGCGGACGAGGCCGGACCGGCGACGGTCAGCCTGCTGCGCTATCTGGGTCTGCTCGCGCTGCTGCTGGTCTGGCTGCTGTTCTCGCGCTCGCGGCTGCCGCGCATCCCGGCCCGCGACCTGCCGGCCCTGATCGCCGTGGGGGTGCTGCAATTCGGGCTGTTCGGCTGGTTCTTCAGCGCCGGCTTCACCTATGTCGGCGCCGCGCGCGGGGCGATCGTGCTCTCGACCGTGCCGATCCAGACCCTGGTGCTGGCCTTGCTCGTCGGCCGCGAGCGGTTCTCGATGCGCAAGCTGGCCGGGATGGCGCTGGGCGTGGCCGGCGTGGCGGTCGCGCTGGGCAGCGACGCGGCGACCGCCGGTCCCGACGCCTGGATAGGCGATCTGCTGCTGTTCGCCGCCGCGTTCTGCACGGCGCTCAACAGCGTCATGGTGGGCCCGTATCTCGGCCGCTATCCGATCCTCGCCGTAAGCCTGATCGCCACCGGCGTGGGCTGCGTGATGCTGGCCGGGGCTGCGATATGGTCGGGCGAAGCGGGCGACATCGGCCGGCTGAGCGCCACCAGCTGGGCGGTCGCGGCCTATTTCGCCGCCGGCCCGACCTGCTTCGGCTTCCTTGCCTGGACCTGGGCCCTGAGCCGCGTGGCACCCACCCGGGTGACCATCACCATCGTGCTGAACCCGATCGCGGCGGCGTTCGCGGCGGCGCTGGTGCTGGGCGAGGCGATCGATCTCCGGCTCGTCGTGGGGCTCGTGCTGGTCGCCGCCGCGATCGTCATGGTGAACTGGCCGTCCGGGGCCCGTGACGACGCCTGACCTGCCGGCCGTGACCGCGCGGCATGCTCAGCGCTGACGGGCCTTGGCGACCAGGCTGCGCAACGTCTCCAGGTCGATCGCGCCCGGTACGACGTCGTTGCCGATCACGAAGGCGGGCGTGCCGCGGATGCCGAGGTCTCGGGCGAGGGCGCGATTGCGATCGATCTGTTCGGCGATCTCCGGGCGGTTCATGTCCGCGCGCAGCCGGGTCACGTCCAGGCCCAGTTCGGTCGCCACCGCACCGATCGCCGCATCGTCATAGGACCCGCGCCGGGCCATCAAGGCGGCATGGAAGCGCCGGTACGCACCCTGCCTGTGCGCCGCCAGAGCGGCGCGCGCGGCGACCAGCGAATCCGGGCCGAGGATGGGCAGTTCCTTGTAGACGATCCGTACCCGGCCATCGCCGCGCATCAATTCGGCGATCGGGCCGACCATCTGCTTGCAGTAGGGGCAGCGGTAGTCGAAGAACTCGATGATCGTGACATCTGCGCCGGGCGGTCCGAAGGCTGGGCTGCCGGGATCGTCCTTGAGGTCGGCAAGGCGGTCGCGCAGCGCCGCGACGCGGCTCGCCGCCTCCTCGGCCTTCTG
>JBIKLI010000018.1:0-26728 GCA_044359885.1 Alphaproteobacteria bacterium
GGGCTGGTGATGCCCGCTGCCTTTGATTGGAGAAGAAGATGGAAGAACGCAAGGAACAGAAGGACACGATGCAGGCCGACCAGATCGTCCATGCCTTCGGTCGTCAGGTGGCAGGCATAACGGTCGACGACGCGGCGGGCCTGGGCGACCTGAAGAACGTCGCTCACGTCTATGCGTTCGCTTTCAGGGGCCAGTACTACCGGCTTGCCTCGCCGACCCTGTTCTTCATGAAGAACAAGCCTTCGCCGATCGATCCCCTGTCCATCGCGGTCCTCGACCCGGACGCGATCAAGGAACTCAAGGAGGCGGGGATGCGGTGCTGGACCGTCAACCTCGAAGAGAAGACTGTCCGGGCGGACATCCAGAAGGACAGCTTCAAGGAACTTCTGGTCTCGATGCATTCCGGGCTCGATATCGTCACCCGCGGCGGCTTCATCACTCGCAGCGGCGACATGATCGGACGCGGCGACATCGTGGGTCGCGGCGACGTGGTCGGACGCGGGGACGTGGTCGGACGCGGCGACGTCGTCGGACGCGGAGACGTCGTCGGACGCGGCGATATCGTCGGACGGGGGCGTCTGCGCTAGATCCCGTTACAGGCGAGGGCGTCCAGCGAGGAGGAAGCGATGAAATCGCCGGCAATGGGAAGCGTCGCTTCTTTCTTTTCGGGCAGCTACGCCGAGGCGCGCGAGAAGTTCCTCGCCGCGGTCGATGCCGGGGGCGCGCGTCTTCTGGAGAGCTGCGCGCATCCGCTGACCGGACCCGACGGCGGGGCGTTGTTCGCTGATCTGGCGCGGATCGGACCGGGCGACGCGCGCAAGGCGCTGCTGCTGATCTCCGCGACCCATGGAATCGAGGGCTATTGCGGCTCGGGCTGTCAGGTCGGGTGGCTCGCGAAGAAGCATTACTGGCGCGACGGCGCGCCCGACGTGGCGGTCTATCTGCTGCACGCGGTCAATCCCCATGGCTTCGCCTGGGGCCGGCGCGTGACCGAGGAGAATGTCGACCTCAACCGCAACTTCGTCGATTACGCCCAGCCCCTGCCGCGGAATCCCGATTACGAGGCGCTCGCCGGACACATCAATCCCGCCGTCTGGTCGCCCGAGGCGATCGCCGCCGCCGACCAGGCGATCGCGCGGCATTACGGGCTCCCCAACGCCGATTTCCTGCCGCGCGCCATCCATGGCGGGCAGTACGTCAACGACAAGGGAACCTATTTCGGCGGCTTTGCGCCGACCTGGGCGCGGCGGAACTTCGAGGGCCTCGTGCGCCGGCATCTCGCGCATCTCGAGGAACTCTGCGTCATCGACTACCATACCGGCCTGGGGCCGCTCGGCCACGGCGACATGATCTACGGCAACTCGCCCGCCATGGGCCGGGCGCGCGACTGGTTCGACCACGTGACGCCGACCGAGGAGGATCTGGAGATCGCGCGCAAGGCCTCGGGCGGCCATGTCGCGAATTCGATCCCAGGCACGCTGTCGCGCCATCTGCTGTCGCTGCTGCCGGACACGCGCCTGACCGCGGGCGGCATCGAATACGGGACCCACGACGTGCGCTCGGTGCTGAAGTCGATTCGCGCCGACAACTGGCTCTGGACCCATGGCGATCCGCATTCGCCGCAGGGCCTCGAGATGCGCGCCTTCATGCGCGAGATGTTCTACCCCGCCCTGCCGGAGTGGAAGATCATGGTCTTCTCGCGCTCGAACGACGTCGTCCGCCAGGCCCTCGACGGCCTCGCCCGCGCCTGAGCCGGCCGCCATGCGTCCCTTTCGCGATTCGACCCCGATCCTCGCCGACACCGATGCCATCCGCGCGCGCCTCGCCGCGGACGGATATCTGTTCCTGCGCGGGTTGCTGCCGCGCGCGGCCGTGACGGATCTTCGCGCGCAGACCCTTGCCGCGGCCGCCGCGGGCGGCTGGCTCGCGCCGGGCCATCCGGTCGAGGCGGCGATCGCCGACCCCGCCGCCGCCTGCGTCGACCCGGAACCGTCCTATCTCGCCGTCCTCGCCGCGATCTATCGCCTGGAGGCGCTGCACGCGCTGCAGCATCATCCCGCGCTTCTCGGCTTCTTCGAGCGGCTGTTCGGCGAGGCCGTGCTGCCGCGGCCGCGGCTGATCCCGCGCTGCTTCTTTCCGCAGCAGCCCACGCATGTCACGGCGCCGCACCAGGACTATCCCTATGTCCAGGGAACGACGGAGGTCTACACGCTGTGGACGCCGCTGGGCGACTGCCCGGCGGAAATGGGCGCGCTGCAGGTCGCCGAGGGGTCGCACCGCAACGGCGTGCTCGATTTCCGGATATCGCAGCACCCGGCCACCGCGCTCGAAGTCGCCGATCCGCTCGAGGGTGCCTGGGTGGGCGGCGATTTCGCCGCGGGCGACGTCGTGCTGTTCCACAGCCTGACGGTCCATCGCGGCGCGCCCAACCTGTCGCGGCAGCTGCGCCAGTCGGTCGATTTCCGATACCAGCGCGCCAGCGATCCGATCACCCCGGCGAGCTGCGAGCCGTTCGTGACCGCGCTCGGCTGGGAGGAGATCTATCGCGACTGGCGGTCCGATGCGCTGAAATACTACTGGCGCCGGCCGTCGACGCGGCATGTGCCCTACGACATGGTCTATTTCGAGCGCCGCGACGCGCGTGCCTTCGCCCTCGCCGAATCCGGCGATCCGGCCGCGCGCTTCGTCCTGCTGCGCATCACCCAGAACGATCCCGACCCCGCCAAGCGCGCCCGCGCGCAGGACCTGCTCGACCGTCTGCAGGTCGCCGCCATCGCGCCATGACGAGGCCGGCGGCGGCGGCGACGGCAGCTCAGCGCAGCCGCCGGTAGGCCCAGAGCGAGACGCCCGCCAGCGCGAACCCCGCGAGGGCCAGACAAGTCTCGACGCCCAGCAACGCGAACAGGCCGGGCGCCGCCAGGGCGGCGACGCACATCGACGACCAGCCGATCATCATCCTGGCGCGCGCCAGCGCCGCGACCACCGAGGGCGGGCCGGAGGACTGGATCAGGTTCGCCTGGCGCAGGTCGTGCCCGACCGCGCCGACGCCGCACACGAACATCGCGGCGATCATCAGCGGCATGAAGAGGTGATCGGCGGCGAACAGGCCGGTCAGCGCGGTCATGATCCCGCCGAGCCCGAAGGCGCCCTGGCCGGCGCAGACCGCGCGGACCGAGGGCGAGGTCGACCCCGAGCCGACGACGTTGCCGACGCCATAGGCGGCCAGCAGCAGGCCGTAGCCGCCCGCGGGCGGCACGCCCAGCCAGGTGAGGCCGCGTTCATGCACGATCAGCGCCGGCCCCAGGCTGATGCACAGCGCCCAGGCGACGAAGGAGAAGGTGGTCGTGACCATGAAGACGCGCAGTTCCCGATGCGCCGCCATCGCGCGCAGGCCGGCGAGCATGCCGCGGACCGGCGCACCGGACCGCGGCTCCGGCTGGGGACTGGGCGGCAACGCGGCCAGCAGCAGCGCCGACGCCAGGATCAGCCCGGCGTTGAGGCCGAACAGCATCAGCACCGGCATGAAGATGGTCAGCAATCCGGGCGCCCCGCGGCCCAGAAGCCGCGCCAGACGCAGCGAGGCGTAGATCAGCGCGGTCGCCGCCTCGCGCCGGTCGCGATCGGCCGCCAGCGCCGACATGCGCGCCTGCATCGCCGGTTCGGCCTGGGCCTGGGCCAGCGCCAGCCCGACCGCGGCGACCGCCAGGCCGGCCAGTGGCGAACCCAGCGCCCAGGCGGCGAGCAGCGGGCACAGGCCGACGATTCCGCGGAACAGGAAGGCACCGATCAGCACCGCGCGCGGATCGCGCTCGTCGAGAAGCCGCCCGCCGAGCGCGGCACCGAGCAGCACCGCGCCGTATTGCAGCGACTGCATGTAGGACGCCGCGTCGCCGAGCAGTTCGACGGACATCCAGACCAGCGCGAAGTTCCCGATCTGGGCGCCGAACTCGACCAGCATCAGCGCGCCCCACAGTGCCGCCGTCGGCCTGTGCGACAAGGGTGCGAAAAACCCCAAGACGACGCTCCGGCGACCGGTCAGGAAAGGACGCGGCCGGTCACGGCGCCGGCCAGTTGACCAGCCCGACGCGCCAGTCATGCCCCTTGCCGGGTCCGTCGACATGGTCGATGCGCGACAGCGACAGCGTGTCGACGCTGAGCGACAGGGCCGATTCCGGCGCGATCGCGAGCGCATGGGCGATGGCGGCGCGGATCGTGCCGCCGTGAGAGACCAGGACGATGTCGCGGCCACGATGGCGGGCCGTGAGCGTGGCCAGTGCACCCGAAACGCGCGCCACGACCATGGCGAAGCTTTCGCCGCCCGGCGGCGTCTCCACCGCAGGCGCCAGCCAGAACCGATGCGCGCGCTCGTTCTGGCCGAAGGCGCCGATCTCGCGATAGGTCCGCCCCTGCCACTCGCCGAAGCTCTGTTCGATGAAGCCGGGCTCGACGACGGGATGCGGCGGCGCCGGCCGCCCTGCGGCGCGGATCTGCTCGGCCAGCGCCTGGGCGGTCCGCTGGGTGCGCGACAGCGGGGTCGTCAACCACAGCGCGTCGTCGGGAATGCGTGCCGCCAGTCCCTTCAGCGAGGCCGTGTCGGAAACGTCGCACTCGACGTCCATCTGGCCGTAGACGCGGCCATGGGTGCCGACGACGGGGGCGTGGCGGACGAGCCACCAGCGGGTGACGACGATATCGGTCATGCAGTCCTCGGTGGTCGGGTCCGGATCAGGGGTCGGCGATGAAGACAAGCAGGAAGCCGATCTCGGCGCATTGCTGGACCGCGCCGAGCACGTCGCCGGTCTGGCCGCCCAGCCGACGGCGCGCGAACAGCGCGGGCAGCGCCGCTCCCGCCGCGCAGCCCGCGATCACCAGCAGGATGGTCAACGGCTGCAGGACCGGCGCCAGCGCCAGTGCCGTCATGAGGATCCCGATGGCGACGCTGTCCGCGGCCCGGCTGCGATGCGGCGTCCCGGCCGCGGCCGACACGCCGTCGGGTCGCGCGGGCGGCAGCAGGTACATCACCGGCACCATCGCGGTCCGCGACGCGATCGCCGCGCCGATCAGCGCGCAGGCGGCGTCGAGGACGACGCCGGTATAGCTGATCGCGCTCGCGCGCAGCCCGACCGTCAGCACCAGCGCCAGCGCGCCATGCGCGCCGATCCGGGGATCGCGCATGATCGCGAGGCAGCGCTCGCGCGTGCGGCCGCCGCTCAGCCCGTCGACCGTGTCCGCGAGACCGTCCTCGTGCAGCCCGCCCGAAACGACGGCCGCGACCGCCAGCGCGACCAGCGCAGCGATGGTCGAGGCCAGTCCCGCCATGTCGGCGAGAGTGAAGGCGGCGGCAGCGATCGCGCCGACGACCAGCCCGGCGAGGGGAAAGGCGCGCACCGCGTGCGAGACGCCGAAACGCAGGTCTGCCGGCGTCAGCCGAACCGGCAGCACGGTGAGGAAGACCAGCGCGATCCGCACTTCTCCCAGCCAGTTCCATGGCCGGCCCGGCAAGGGCGCGTCGATGTCCTGGATCGGCGGTTCGGGGGTCGGCGGCGGGGCCTGCGGATCGTCTGGCATCTGCCGGGTCGCGGGGGGCTGGAAGCGTGTATAAGCCACGCCAGCGATTCGCTCCACCGCGCGCCGATCAACAAAGATTACGTCCTGTCATGACCCCCGAAACGCCACCCGCAGCCTCGCTCGCCGAAATCCGCGGCATCCTCGCCGGGCTTCCCGGCCCGTCGGCCGACGCCCGCGCGGCCGCGGCGGCGCGCGAGGCGACGCTGACCAAGCCGCCGGGCGCGCTGGGGCGGCTGGAGGAGATCAGCGCCTGGATGGCGTCCTGGCAGGACCGTCACCCGCCGACGCTCCGGCGCCCGCGCGTCGCCGTCTTCGCCGGCAACCACGGCGTCGCCGCGCGCGGCGTCTCCGCCTATCCCGCCGCGGTCACCGCCCAGATGGTGCGGAACTTCGTCGCCGGCGGCGGCGCGGTGAACCAGATCTGCCGCAGCGTGGACGCGGACCTGCGGGTCTACGAATTGTCGCTCGACGTCCCGACCGCCGATTTCACCGTCGCGCCGGCGATGGGCGACGAGGACTGCGCGCGGGCCATGGCCTACGGGATGATGGCGGTCGAGCCCGGCGTCGACCTGATTGCGCTCGGCGAGATGGGGATCGGCAACACCAGCGCCGCCGCCGCGCTGTGCCTGGCGCTGTTCGGCGGCACGGCCATGGACTGGACCGGCCCCGGCACGGGCGTCGACGGCACGCGCCTGGCGGCCAAGCGCGCGACGGTCGCCGCGGGTGCGGCGCTGCATGCGGGCGCCGGCGACGGGCTGGAGACGCTGCGCCGGCTTGGCGGCTTCGAATTCGCCGCGATCGCCGGCGCGATCGTCGCCGCGCGCGTCGCGCGCGTTCCGGTCCTGCTCGACGGCTTCACCGCCACGGCCGCCGCCGCGGCGCTGCATGCCGTCGATCCCGGGCTGCTCGGCCATTGCCAGGTCGCGCATCTGTCCGCCGAGCCTGCCCATGGCCGGCTCTGCGCGGCGCTGGGCAAGCGGCCGCTGCTCGACCTGGGGATGCGGCTGGGCGAGGCTTCGGGCGCGGCGCTGGCGATCGGGCTGGTCCGCGCCGCGATCGCCTGTCACACCGGCATGGCGAGCTTCGCGCAGGCGCGGGTCAGCGGCCCGGCCTGAGCGTCCGGCTCACTCGCCGCTCGCCAGCAGCGTGCCGCGCTCGCGCGCGCGCCGGAAGGCCCATAGGAAGATCGCGTAGCCGAGCGCGATGTAGACGAGGTCCAGGATCAGCGCGCCGCCCAGCAGTCGCCAGTCCAGCGCGCCGCCGATCATCACCGCGCGCATGCCCTCGAAGATGTAGGTCGTGGGCAGCGACCAGGCCAAGGGCTGCAGCCAGTCCGGCAGCGTCGAGATCGGGTAGTAGACGCCGCTGAACGGCGCCAGGACGAAGATCGAGGCCCAGGCATAGGTCTCCGCCGCCAGACCAAAGCGCACCAGGAGCCCGCACAGCGCGAGTCCGATCGCCCAGCCGAACACCAGCAGCAGGGTCCAGAAGGCCAGCAGCGGCAAGCCGAGCGAAAAGATCGAGTAGCCGAAGAGCGGGATCGCCAGCAGCGCCGCCGGCACGACGCCGACCAGCGAGCGGACGATCGACAGGCTGGTCAGGGCGGTGGCGAATTCCCAGGGCCGCAGCGGGCTGACGAAGAGGTTGGCGAAGTTGCGCGACCACATCTCCTCCAGCATCGACAGCGTCATGCCGAACTGGCCGCGCACCAGCACGTCCCAGAGCAGCACCGCGCCGATGAAGACGCCGCCCGCCTGGGCGACCCAGGACGACTTGCCGGCCAGGAACTCGGTCATGAACCCCCAGATCGTGACCTGCAGGACGGGCCAGTAGAGAAGGTCGAAGAGCCGCGTCCAGGAGCCGCGCCAGAGATAGAGATGCCGCAGCAGGATGGCGCCCACGCGGCCGGCCGATCCGGTCATGGCGCCTGCCCCGCCGCGCCGGCGCGGGCGATGTCGAGGAAGACCTGCTCCATGTTGTCGCGGCCGAAGCGCGCGCGCAGCGCCGCCGGCGCCCCCCGGTCGACGATCCGTCCGGCGCGCATCATCAGCACGTCGTCGCAGAGCCGTTCGACCTCGGACATGTTGTGCGACGCCAGCAGGATCGAGGCGCCGGTCTCGCGTCGATAGGCTTCGAGATAGGCGCGGATCCAGTCTCCGGTGTCGGGGTCGAGGCTGGCCGTGGGCTCGTCGAGCAGCAGCAGCTCCGGGGTGTTGATCAACGCCTTGGCGAGCGCCAGCCGGGTCTTCTGCCCGGCCGAGAGCGAGCCGGCGCGCTGGTCGAGGAAGCGGCGCAGATGGAGGTCGCCGGCCAGCCGCGCGATCCGCCCGGCACGGTCGCGCACGCCGTAGAGCCGGGCGAAGACCTCCAGCGTCTCGCGCACGGTCAGCCGGGCCGGAAAATCCACATATGGGGAGGAGAAGTTCATCCGCGGCAGGACACGGTGGCGATGGCGCACCATATCCTCGCCCATGACCGTGATCGATCCGGCGCTCGGCAGGATCAGGCCGAGCAGCATCCCGATCGTCGTCGTCTTGCCGGCGCCGTTGCCGCCGAGCAGGCCGGCGACCGAGCCGCGCGCCATCGCGAAGGAAACGCCGTCGACGGCGACCGTGCGCGCGAAACTCTTGCGCAGATCGCGAACCTCGATGATCGGGCTGACCATCGCGCGGTTATAGTGACCGCACGGACATCCCGCCACCCCCAGCGACGATCCCCCGCCATGCCCGACCAGCCTAGCCCCTTCGAACTCGCCGTCGTCGGCGGCCTGCGGCTGCGCACGCTGGTCCTGGTGCGCTGGATGGCGATCGCAGGTCAGCTGGCGACGGTCGGCGTCGTGACGGTCGGCCTGGGCATCGAGGTGCCGCTGGCGCCCGTCCTGGTCGCCATCGGCGCGTCGGCCGTGCTCAACCTCGCGCTGTCGCTGTGGCGACCGGTGCCGCGGCTCAACGAGCCGGCGACGGCGGTGCTGCTCGGCTGGGACGTGCTGCAGCTCGCCGTCCTGCTCTATTTCAGCGGCGGGCTCGACAATCCCTTCGCGCTGATGCTGCTGGCGCCGGTCATGGTGTCGGCGAGCGTGCTGTCGCGCGCCCATACCCTGGTGCTGTGCGCGATGACGGTCGCCGCGGCGACGCTGCTGGTGTACGAGGCCCATCCGCTGGGCTGGGACGAGGCCTGGATCGACATCCATGACGGCTATCTCGTCGGGATGTGGGCGGCGATCGTCTTCGGCACGATCTTCTTCGCCGCCTATGCCGGCTGGATCGCCTCCGAGACGCGGCAGGCCACGCGCGCGCTGGCGGCGGCGCAGGCCGCGCTCGGCCGCGAGCAGCGCCTGGCCGCGGTCGGCGCCCTGGCGGCCGCGACCGCCCACGAGCTCGGCACGCCGCTCGGCACCGTCCACCTGATCGCCAACGAGATCGCGGCCGAGATCACGCCCGACGATCCGCTCGCCGAGGACGTCGCGCTGCTGGCCCGCGAGGTCGCCCGTTGCCGCGACATACTGAAGCAGCTGTCGGCGCGCACCGAGCCCGAGGAACTGCATGCTCCGCTCTCGCGTCTGTCGCCTGCAGCGCTTGTGGAATCGGTGGTTCAGCGCTATCGGCGCGATCAGATCGCCGTTGAAATCGTCACCGAAGGCGAGCCCGTCCCGGTGCTTCCGCGCAGCCCGGAGATCCTGCATGGGCTTGCGAATGTCCTGCAAAATGCCATCCAATTCGCCGGCGCGCGGGTGGATATCCGGATCATCGCCCGCCCCGATCAACTGGAAATGGCGGTCACCGACGATGGACCTGGCTTCCCGGCAGCGATCCTCGACCACCTCGGCGAGCCCTATGTCTCGACGCGGACGCGCGATGGCAGCCATATGGGGCTCGGCATCTTCATCGCGATCACGCTTCTGGAGCGTTCGGGCGCCGCGCTCGAATTCGGCAACCGCGCCGAGGGCGGCGCGGTGGTCCGGATCCGCTGGCCGCGCGCACGCCTAGAGAAACCGCAGGAGGACGGACAGTGAACATCGATCAATCCAGGCCCGAGGATCTGCTGATCATCGACGACGACGAGCCGTTCCGCGGAAGGCTGGGCCGCGCGATGGAGAAGCGCGGCTACGCCGTGCGGCTCGCCGGCAGCTTCCGGGAGGGGCTGGAGCTGGCGGCGCTTCAGGCGCCCCGCTACGCGGTGGTCGATCTGCGGCTGGGCGACGGCAACGGCCTGGACCTGGTCACCGAGATGCGCAAGGTGGCGCCGTCCGCGCGGATGGTGATCCTGACCGGCTACGGGAACATCGCCACCGCGGTGGCCGCGATGAAGACCGGCGCGATCGACTACCTGCCCAAGCCCTGCGAGGCGGACGCGGTCGACGCGGCGCTGCGCGGCGGCGACAAGGCGCTGCCGCCGCCCCCGGACCATCCGATGCCCGCCGATCGCGTCCGCTGGGAGCACATCCAGCGGGTTTTCGAGCAATGCGACCGCAACGTCTCGGAGACCGCCCGCCGCCTGAACATGCACCGGCGCACGCTGCAGCGCATCCTGGCGAAGCACGCGCCGCGCGAACAGACATGACCGGTGGCCGCCGCGGGCGCCCGGCCCGCGGCGGCCCGGCGCTCAGTAGGCGTTCTTGTTGACGAAGCCGCGCAGCGGCGTCAGCAGCAGTATCTTGATGTCGAGCATCAGCGACCAGTTGTCGATGTAGTAGAGATCGTGCTCGACGCGCGCGCGCATCTTCTCGGGCGTGTCCGTCTCTCCACGCAGCCCGTTGATCTGGGCCCAGCCGGTGATCCCGGGCTTCACGCGGTGGCGGCTGAGATAGTCGTCGATGATCTGCGCGTACTGGACGTTGTGCGCGACGGCGTGCGGCCGGGGCCCGACCAGCGACATGTCGCCGCGCAGCACGTTGATCAGCTGCGGCAGCTCGTCGAGGCTGGTGCGGCGCAGGAACGCGCCGACGCGCGTGATGCGCGGGTCCTGGCGCCGCGCCTGCGGGACATCCGGCTCCTCCGCCGGGCGGTGGCGCATCGTGCGGAACTTGAACACCGTGAACTCGTTGTTGGCGAAGCCGTAGCGCTTCTGCCGGAACAGCACCGGCCCCGGACCGTCGAGCCGGATCGCGAGCGCGATCGCCAGCAGCAGCGGCGCGAAGACCACGAGCGCGACCGCCGACAGCACCCGGTCCTCGACCGCCTTGACGACCAGCGACCAGCCGGAGAGCGGACGCTCCAGGGCGGTCAGCATCGGGATGCCCCCGAGCGCGTGGAAGCCGACCGTCGGCAGCGACCAGCCGACATGCTCGGGGCAGATCTTGACGTTCACCGGGACGGCCTTGAGCTTCTTGAGCACCGCGTTGATCGCCCCGCCACCGGCCCAGGGCAGCGCGACGACGACCTCGTCGAAGGTCCGCGTCTGCGCCATGCGCACGAGATCGTCGATCGTGCCGATCACCGGATAGCCCTCGACCGAGGAGACGCCGCCGGGCGGATCGTCGTCGAACAGCCCGGCGATGCGGTAGCGACCGGTCCCCTCCATCTGCAGCTGGCGGATCAGCTGCGCGCTGAGCTCGCCGGCGCCGATGATCGCCACCTCGAGCGACAGGCGTCCGGCCCGCCGCCACGAATCCAGCCGCAGCAGGAACAGGACCCGGACGATCAGCAGCAGGCCGAAGCTGATCACGATCCAGCCGACCACGAAGGCGCGACTGAAGGCGAGCGACGTCTGCGTGAAATAGGCAAGCGCGATCAGCATCAGCACCACCGCGCCCCAGGCCCAGGCCAGCCGGCCGACCTGGTCGGCGATCCGCGACAGGTTCTCGAAGGCGTAGACCCGGGCGACCTGCATCACGTTGAGCGTCAGCACCGCGGCCGCGAGCATGGCGATCACGTAGAGATCGGGAAGCACCCAGCTGCCGTGGCGCGCCCGATAGGCGACCCAGGCCGCCAGCGCCACGACCGTGGGGTCGAGCGCGCGCACGACGCCGGTCGCGAGCGTGATCAGGTCGGCAGCGACGAGACGACGGGCCATGTCCTGGCGTGAGCTGGAAAGCGCAAGCGGCGTGACGGGCGGGATCCGGCGCGCTTGGGACCCCACCCGCGAACAACTACCGCGCCACGCGCGACCGCGCCAGACACTCGCCGCCGCGGTGTGGGGGGATGCGGGCCGCATGGGGCCTGACCGCGCTTGAGGTCAGACCCCCTCCGGAGGCCCTTGGCCGTCATGGGCGCAAGGCTGTACGTTCGGAACATGTTCGAATCCCTGGACTCGAAGAAAGCTGGTGCAGGCTGGCTGCTGGCCACCGGCGGCGTGCTGCTCACGATCCTTCTGGCCGGTACGCTGGGCGCGTTCTGGTTCGTCGAGGGCCAGCGCGACCGGGAGATGCGATCGCTCCAGCTCCGGCTCGGGTCGACGGCCGACGCCCGCGCGGGCGCGATCGGGGACTGGGTGGCCCGCCAGGTCGAGGCCCCGCGGGGCCTCGCCGAGAACCAGACCCTGCAGCTCTATCTGACCGAACTCGCCCTGGCGGAGGGCGACCGTGCCAGGGTGACCGACGAGGCGGCGCAGATCGGCTTCGTGCGCAGCCTGCTGGCGGTGGCAGCCGAACGGCTCGGCTTCGCCGCGCCGCGCTTCGCCGGCGGGGTCAACGCCAATGTCGGCCGCGGCGGACCGGGCCTCGGCTTCGCCGTCCTCGACCCGTCGCTTCGGGTGCTGCTCGCCACCGGCGATCCCCCGGCGATCGACGGGACGCTGCGCGCGCTTGCCGAGAAGGCGCTCGCCGGCCCGGTCTTCGACCTCGTGCCGGGCCCCGGGGGCCGGGCGCTGTTCGCCGCCGCCGCGCCTGTGGCGCCGATCCAGGGCGACAGCGACGCGCCGCCGGTCGGGGTGGTGTTCGGTCTGCGCGACGTCGAGCCCGAACTGTTCCAGCTGCTCGACCGGCCGCCGATGGCGGAGCAGACCGCCCAGGCGCTGCTGCTGCGACGCGGGCCGTCGGCGGTCGAGATCCTGTCGCCGCTGCGCGACGGCACGCGGCCCTTCGCGCGCCGGATCGAGCTGTCGGCCAGCGCCGTCGCCGAAGCCTTCGCGGTCGCATCCCCGTCGGCCTTCGGCGTCCTGCCCGATCTGCGCAACACCGAGGTGGTGATCGTCGCGCGCGCGGTGCCGGGCACCGACTGGACCATGGCGCTCAAGATCGACCGGTCCGAGGTGCTGGGCGAGATCGACAGCCGCCTGCGCCGCTGGCTGATGCAGCTCATTCTGGGCACCCTCGTGCTGGGCCTGGCGGTGATCGCGGTCTGGCGCCACGGCGCCTCGGAGCGCTCGCGCGCCGCGGCCGCCGAAGCCGAGGCGATGGCGCGGCGGGTCGCGGCGCAGAGCGAGTTGCTGCGCAGCGTGACCGACAGCCAGTCGGCGCGCATCTTCATCGTCGGGAAGGACGGCCGGATCCATTTCGCCAACCGCCATCTGGCGGAGGACCTGGGCGAGACCAACGCCGCGATCGAGGGCAAGCGCCTGGGCGCCGTCTTCGGGCCCGCGGGGGCGCGCCGCTACGAGGAGGCGCTGCGCACCACGCTGCAGCGCCGGACCATCCACAGCGCCACCGAACGCACCGAGCAGGACGGGGCCGTGCGCGTCATGCGCGCCGAATTCGTCCCGGTCTCCGGCGACCAGGGCGAGGGGATGCTGGTGGTCGAGGAGGACATCACCGACGCCGTGGTCGAGCGCGAGAAGCGCGCCCGCATCCTGCAGGAGATCGTCGACGTCCTCGTGCGTCTGGTCGATCGCCGCGACCCCTTCGCGGCCAATCATTCCAAGCGCGTCGCGGCGATCGCGCGCGAGGTGGCGACGGAACTCGACCTGCCGGCGGAACTGGTCGAAGCCACCGAGACCGCCGGCAGGCTGATGAATCTCGGCAAGGCGATGGTGCCGGAGGCGCTGCTGACCAAGCAGGGCCGTCTGACCGACGAGGAACAGACGCAGGTGCGCGACGCGCTGCGCCAGGGCATCGACATGCTCGCCAACATCGATTTCGGCGGTCCGGTCGTCGATACCCTTCGCCAGGCGCAGGAGCGATGGGACGGGTCCGGCCCGAAGGGCCTGGCCGGCGAAGCGATCCTGATGTCGGCCCGCATCATCGCGGTGGCCAATACCTTCGTCGCCATCACCAGCCCGCGCGCCCACCGGCCCGGGGCGCCGATCGACGAGGCAATGGGGCAGATCCAGGCCGGCGCCGGGAAGAGCGTCGACCGGCGGGTCGTCGCGGCGCTCGTCAATCTGGTCGAGAACCGCGGCGGGCGGACCCGTTTCGCCGCCTGAGCGTCGCCCCTTGCAGCGCTCCGTCCCGGCACCGCGCCCGGCTCCCGCCGGCACGGCGATCTACGCGATCGGGGACATCCACGGACGCCTCGACCTGCTGCTCGAGTTGAGGGCGAAGATCGCGGCCGACGCCGCGCGTCGCCGCGCGTCGCGCCGGATCCTGGTCCATCTGGGCGACTATGTCGATCGCGGCCCGGACGCCCAGCGCGTGCTCGACCTCCTGATCTCGATGCCGATGCCCGGCTTCCAGAGCGTGCATCTGCGCGGCAACCACGAACAGCTGATGCTCGACTTCGCCGCCGATGCCGGCCGCGGCCTGCGCTGGTTCGTCAATGGCGGCCTCGCGACGCTCGCCAGCTATGGATTGCCGTTCTCTGACGACGCGGCGCGGCCCGACCGGGCCGCGACCGCCCGGCTGCACGACGGCTTGCTGGCGCTGCTGCCGCGGGCGCATCGCGACTTCCTGGCCGGTCTGCCGGCCTGGCACCGGGTCGGCGACTATGTCTTCGTCCATGCGGGGATCCGTCCCGGCGCGCCGATGGAGGCCCAGGACATCGACGACCTGCTCTGGATCCGGGAACCGTTCCTCAGCGCGAATAACGATCCGGGTTTCGTCGTTGTGCATGGACACACCGTCGCCGCGGCGCCGCAGATCCGGCGCAACCGGATCGGGATCGACACCGGCGCCTACGCGACCGGCGTGCTGACGGCGCTGGCCATCGAGGGCGACAGGCTCGAGGTGCTTCAGACCGGCCCCCTGACCCGTCCCCGCGCTTGACCTGGGCGCGCGGCCGGGCTTCCTTCCCGCCGCGGCACGCCACCGCGGCCGACCATCGGAGTCACCGACACATGGCACTCTCCAAGCGGATCCTCGTCACCGGCGGCGCCGGCTTCCTCGGCTCGCATCTCTGCGAGCGGCTGCTCGCGGCGGGTCACGAGGTGCTCTGCGTCGACAACTACTTCACCGGCCGCCGCCAGAACGTCGCCCACCTGCTCGACGACAAGCGCTTCGAGCTGATGCGCCACGACGTCACCTGGCCGCTCTACGTCGAGGTCGACGAGATCTACAACCTCGCCTGCCCGGCCTCGCCGATCCACTACCAGTTCGATCCTGTGCAGACGACCAAGACCTCGGTCCATGGCGCGATCAACATGCTCGGGCTCGCCAAGCGGGTGAGGGCGAAGATCTTCCAGGCCTCGACCTCGGAGGTCTATGGCGACCCCGAGATCCACCCGCAGCCGGAATCCTATCGCGGCAGCGTCAACCCGATCGGCCCGCGCGCCTGCTACGACGAGGGCAAGCGCTGCGCCGAGACGCTGTTCTTCGACTACCACCGCCAGCACAGGCTGCGCATCAAGGTGGCGCGGATCTTCAACACCTACGGACCGCGCATGCATCCCAACGACGGGCGCGTGGTGTCGAACTTCATCGTCCAGGCGCTGAAGGGCGAGCCGATCACGATCTACGGCGACGGCCAGCAGACCCGTTCCTTCTGCTTCGCCGACGACCTGATCGAGGGCTTCGTGCGGCTGATGGACACGCCGGACGAGATCACCGGGCCGATGAATCTCGGCAATCCCGGCGAATTCACGATCCGCGAGCTGGCCGAGAAGGTGATCGCGCTCACCGGATCGAAGTCGCAGATGATCCGCAAGCCGCTTCCCGCGGACGACCCCTTGCAGCGCCAGCCCGACATCTCCTTCGCCCGCCGGACCATCGGCTGGGAACCGAAGATCCAGCTTGAGGAAGGCCTCAGGCGCACGATCGCGTATTTCGAGACGCTGCTGGGCGCCGAGGCGGGACCGCGGCGCCCGGTCAAGCGCCCGGTCAAGCGCCCAGCCAGGCGTCCAGCTGCGCCGCGACGCGCCGGCGGTAAGCGACCCAAGTGAAGTCGAGCGCGCGCCGGCGCGCCGCCTCGGACATCGCGGCGCGCCGCGCCGGGTCGGCGTGCAGCCGCTCGATCCGGTCGACCAGCGCGTCGACGTCGCGGATCGGCACGACATGGCCTTCGACGCCGTCGCGGACGACAGCGCCGGCGTTTGGCGTCGTCACCACCGGCAGGCCGCTGGCGAGCGCCTCGTAGGTGACGAAGGCCGAGCCCTCGTGCAGCGAGGGATAGGCGAAGATGTCCGCGTCCTGGAAGAGCGCGTGGACCTCGTGGAACGGCACGTGCGGAACGTGCCGGAACAGCCCCTCGTAGGGCGCGAAGGCGGCCGCGGCACCGATCATCCGCCCGACCAGCACCAGCTCGAAACCTGGCAGCCGGCGCAGCTGCCGCGCCGCCTCCAGCAGATAGCCGATGCCCTTGCGCTGGCTCAGATGACCGACGAACAGCACCCGCAGCCGGCCGGCAGGGCGCGGCGTCGCGGGCGGCCGGAAGCGTTCGATGTCGACGCCGTAGGGGATCGTCGCGATCTTCCCCGCCGGCACGCCGCGCGCCGTCAGCGTGTCGCGGACATAGTCCGACGGCACGATCACGCGGTCGGTCTCCGCCAGCTCCGCCCGGTGGCGCTCGACGATCCAGGCCGGCGAATCGGGCATCGATTCGGCGAATTGCGGCGCCCGCTCCGCCTCCTCGCGGCCCAGCGTCAGGCCATGCTCGAGATGGCCGATGACCTGGTTCAGCACCGTCAGCCCGCCGGTGGCGCGCGCCGCCCGCGCCGCGTGCAGCGCCGAACCGTCATGGCCGATCACCACGCGCGCCGGAACGCGCATCAGGCGGCGCGCCACGCGCCGGTCCATCGCCTCGTTGCGCCAGCCGATGACATGGGCGAGCCGCGTGCCCGAGAGGCCGCCGCGCGCGGCGGCAACATAGGCGAGCTCGGCCCAGGGCCAGGCGTCGACCCGGCGCGGATCGACGAGCGGGTTGCTGCGGCGGCGCAGTTCGCGTTCGACGCGGCCGCGCAGGGCGGCAGGCAGGGCCGCGATCGCCCGGCCCAGCCTTCCGGCGGGATCGTAGAAGAACCCGGTCTCGAACCACGCGTCGTAGCCTTCGGCCTGCAGGCCGCCGACGAGGTTGTAGGCCAGATGGTTCGACCCGGGATGATGGACCAGGACGCGGGTCCCGGCGCGATCGATGTCAGCCACGGCGCAGTCCTCGCGCCAGCAGCGCGCGCAGCAGCGCGGCGTCCTCGGCCGTGGGCAGCATCGCGCGCAGCGGATTGATGGCGAATTCCCGGCCCACGCGCCGCGCCAGCAGCACGGCGGTCACGGTCTGGGCGATCACCAGGCTGGCCGCTGCGCCCATCAGGCCATAGCCCGGCACCAGCACGAACAGCGCCGGCGCGACGACGGCCAGCCCCCAGAACTCGGCGCGCGGAATGGCGAGCGCGCGGTCGCAAGCCTTGAGCGCCGCCGCGCAGAGCAGCTTCGCGGCGAAGGGCAGCAGCCCCAGCAGGCACAGATCGGCGATCGGCGCCGCCGGTGCGAAGGCGGACCCGAACAGCAGCGGCACCAGCCAGGCGTTCAGCGTCCACAGGACGACGTCGACCACGACGACCACCGCCACCGACAGGCGCAGATAGCGGCCGAAGACTTCGATCTTGCCGCCCAGCGACGGCTGGGCTGCGATCTTCGGGAAGGCGAGGTTGGCGATCGTCTGGACCAGGATCAGCGGCCCGTTCGCGACCGTCAGCGCGACCGCGTAGAGACCGAGATCGCTGGCGCTCATCAGCGTCGCGACCACCGCCTGGTCGAGCTTCTGGCGCAGGCTGTGCAGCACCTCGCCGGCATGCGCCTTGGCCCCGTACACCACCAGCGCACGGGCCTCCGTCCCGTCCGCGCGCAGCCCGAACCAGCCGCGGCGGACCATCAGCGCCACGCCGAACGCCGCCGACGCGACCATGGCCGCGACGTTGGCGGCGGCGAATTCCGGCGCCTCCGGCGCGATCAGGACGCCCAGCACCGCGATCCCGGCGAGATAGAGGGTCGGCACGATCGCGCGCACGGCGTTCCAGGCGACGATGTCGAGCCGGCCCTGGAACATGTTCGCCGCGAACAGCGAGGCGAAATAGGTCGGCAGATAGAGCGCCATGTACCACCACGCGGCGGCGACGATGTCGGGATCGTGGCCCGGCATGACGAAGGGCAGGATCGCGAAGCCGACGGGGATCAGCACGGCGCACAGCGCCGCCCCCAGCGCCATGATCGTCCCGCAGAGCACCCGCGGCGCCGCCGCCCCCGAGGCCAGCCGGTAGAGCAGCGCGTCGGACAGCGCGAGACAGCCGAGTTCGGCGACCAGCCCCGGCCACAGCATCAGCGCGGCGAGCTCGCCGCGGCCTTCGGGAAGCAGCAGCCGGGCCGCGATCAGCCCGGTGGCGATGTTGAGGACCTGGATGTAGAGCGTCGTCGCGAAGGAGATCGAGACGTCGCGTGCCCCGCCGCCGGTCATGGATCCTCGCGGCCGCCGGCGCCGAAACGGTCCGGGAAGAGCCGCGCCAGCGCCCCGCGCAGGCCGGCGACGTCCTCGGCGAAGCTCCAGCCGGACACGATCTCCAGGCTGCGCCGGCCCATCGCCGCCAGCCGCCCGGCATCGCCCATGACGTCGCGGATCGCGGCCGCCATCGCGGCGATGTCGTCGGTCGCGAAGATCGCGCCGTTCTCGCCCGGCCGCACCAGGTCGGGGGCGCAGCCGACCATGTCGGAGACGATGACGGCACGGCCTGCGCACATCACCTCGTTGACCACCAGTCCCCAGGCTTCCTGTCCGGAAGGCAGGATGAACGCATCGCACAGGTCGTAGGCCGCGGGCAGGCGCGATTGCGGCACGAAGCCGAGCACGCGCACGGCACCCGGCGCCAGCGTCGCGGCGCGCGCCTCGACCTCGGCGCGCAGCGGTCCGTCGCCGGCGAAGACCAGGACGGGCCGCCGCAGCGCCGGCTCGCGATGGACCTGCGCGAAGGCGTCCAGCAGCTGCAGCGGCCGCTTGCGTTCGATCAGCTTGCCGCAGGACAGCAGGACCGGACGGCCAGGCTCGATCCCGATCTCGGCGCGCAGCGCCGCGCGGCCCGCGGCCGCCGTCTCGGCGCCGCGGCGGAAATGGGCGTTGTCGACCGCATAGGGAACCAGCGCGATGCGATCCGGGGCGACGCCGTTCTGCTCGTAGTAGCGGCGGTTCAGGGTGCCGATCGCGAGGAAGGCGTCCACGCCCTGCGCAAGCGCCGCGAAGAAGGCGCGCTTGGCGGCGGTCTTGAGCGCGCCGCGCGCCGCCGAGATCGGCGTCGCCTCGTCGCGCAGCAGCACCTTGATGCCGCGGCGGCGCGCGGCGGCGATCGCGCACCAGTGATGCCAGCGCGCGTAGCCGTGGATCCACAGCGCGTCGAAGCGGCCGCGGTCGAGAGCGCGGCCGATGCCGTAGGACAGCGGGCTCCAGAAGCCGAGGATCGGCTCGATGCCCTCGGGCGGTCCCTTGTCCAGCCGCGGCAGGATTTCATGGTCGTAGCCCTGGAGCAGCGGCACGTCCCACGAGATCTCCTGCGCGAAGTCGTGCGCCTTGAAGCGCCGCGCCGAGAAGTCGGTGGCGAAGAACGCGGTCAGGGCGATGTCCGGCTCGGCCGCGACCCGGCGCAGCAGCGGCGCCTGGTACTGGATGGGATGGGTGACCAGATAGGCCAGACGCAGCTTGGGCCCGCTCATGCCCGCGCTCCGCCCGGCGGATGCGCGGCGAGGATCGCCTCGCAGGCGGCCAGCGCCTCGTCGGCGCCGATCGCGGCGATGCAGCGCTTGCGCTCCGCGATGCAGACCTCGAGCCCGCAATCACCGCAGGATACTTCGCGATGGAGCACGCGGTTCGCGTTCCCCCGCGGGAACCAGATCCCGGGCTTCGCGCGGGCGCTGAACACCGCCATGCAGGGCGTGCCCACCGCGGCGGCCAGATGCATCGGCCCGCTGTCATGCGTCGCCAGCAGCCGTGCCCGGGCCAGGACCAGCGCGCTGACCCGCGGCACGACGGCACCGCAGAGGTCGCGCGCCGGCCCGTTCCAGGCGGCGCAGAGCGCGGCGGCACGACCACGATCGGCCGGGCCGCCGACCACCACCAGGCCGAGGCCGGGATGCCGCGCCGCCAGGCCGCGCGCCAGCGCCAGCCAGTTTTCCTCGCCCCAGTCCTTCGCCTCGATCTTGGCGCCCGGCGCCACGGCCACGAAATCGCCGACGGCGGCGAAATCCCTCAGTGCGGCGGCGGCGGCGGCGCGCTCGTCCGGCGCGAAGCCCAGATCCCAGAGCGCCGGATCGTCGGCCGAGGCGGGCCCCAGCAGCCGCAGGCGGCGCAGCAGGAATGCGGCCTCGCTCTCCCACAGCCGGGTCGCGGGATCGAAGAGATGCTGTCCCCCGGCCCCGAATTCGGGCATGCCGACGATCGACGGGATGCCGCAGCTGACGAAGAAGGCGAGGTGGCGCAGCATGCGCATCCGCGTGCTGCTTTCGGCGAGATAGACCAGCACGTCCGGCGCCAGCGCGCGGATCTCGCGCCGCACCCGCGCGATCGCCGCGGCGCTGCGATCGGCCGGATCGAAATGCATGTAGGCGTCGACCAGTCCGGTGCCGCCGAGCACGACGTCCAGATCGGTCTCGCGCGCGCTGCGCGGCACGTTGGTCAGCACGACGCGCCGCGCGCCGGGAAAGGCGCGCGCGACGTGGCGGAAGCTGGGCAGCGCGACCACCGTGTCGCCAAGGCTGCCGAGGCGGAAGATCAGCACCGTGCGGGCGGCCGGCGCCGTCTGGCCACGGCTCATGCGACGCCTCCGAAGGCGGCATGGACCTGACGCGCCCAGCCGCGCAGGCCGCGCTCGCCGCCCGGGGCCGCGATCCAGTCGCGCACCGGCACCACGAACCCGGTCTTCGGGCGCGCCAGCACCGCGCCGGGAAGCTTGCGGCGCGGGGCGTCGGCCATCGCCCGCTTGTCCGGCGCCGCGGCGCCCGCGGCGAGCAGGGGTGCCACGCGCCGCAGCAGTTCGATGTCGACCAGCGGCGTTCGGATCTCCAGCGAATGCGCCATCCCCGCCCAGTCGGCGTCGCGAAGCAGCTGGTTGCGCATGTACCAGGCCGATTCCAGCAGGCTCACCTGCAGGCGGGGATCGGCGACGTCGCCCAGCGTCGCCCCGAGGCGGGTAAGCG
This sequence comes from Alphaproteobacteria bacterium, assembly GCA_044359885.1. Taxonomy (GTDB): domain Bacteria; phylum Pseudomonadota; class Alphaproteobacteria; order CACIAM-22H2; family CACIAM-22H2; genus CAIOSQ01. The sequence goes on from JBIKLI010000018.1 coordinate 20,981, forward strand.
TGTCGAGCTCGGCCAGGCCGTCGCGCGCCATCTCCGGCGGCAGGATGCCCGCCAGCTCCCAGGGCATGAACAGGCTGCGGCGGAGCAGATAGGCGCCGGGGACGCTGGTGCCGTATTCGAGCAGCCCTGCGTATTTGGGCGACGTGACCGCCGCCACCAGCGGCGCCGCCAGCGCGCGCAGGACGCCGCCCAGCGGGGCCAGGGGCCGCAACGGCCCCAGTCTTCGCGCCAGCAGCGGCACCTGCCGGAAGCTGGGATAGCTGGCGAAAAGCTCGTCGCCGCCGAGGCCCGAAAGCGCCACCTTGAGCCCGGCCTGGCGCGCCGCCCGGGCGACGAAGAACGTGTTGACGCCGTCCACCGAGGGCTGGTCCATCGCATCGAGCAGCGCCGCGCGCGCGGCGGCGAATTCGTCCCCCCGGATCCAGCGCGTCTCGTGGGCGGTGGCGTAGAGGGCCGCCACCTCGCCGGCGAGCGCCGTCTCGTCGTTGGGCCCGCCGCGGAACTCCTCGAAGCCCAGCGTCAGCGTACGCAGCCGCGCGGTCCCGGTCTCCGCCGCGAGCGCGGCGATGGTCGTGGAATCGAGCCCGGCGGACAGGAAGACGCCGACCGGAACGTCGGCGATCAGATGGTCGCTGACGCTGTCGGCCAGCGCCGCGCGCAGCATCTCGGCGCGCGCCCCAGGCGCCGCGGGCGCCGGACCGGCATCGCGCAGCGTCGCCGCCAGATCGAAATGCCGCCGCCGTTCGGCGCGGCCGTCGCGCCGCATCAGCAGCGAACCGCCGGCCGGCAGGGCGCGGATGCCGCGATGCAGCGTCCAGGGTTCCGGCACGCTGCCCCACAGGAAGAAGCCGGCATGGCCTGCGGGATCGGCGCTCGCGTCGACCCCGCCGCCGGCAAGCAGCGCCTTGACCTGCGAGGCGAAGCGCAGCGTGCCCGCGCCCTCGGCGACGTAGAGCGGCTTGATGCCGTAGGGGTCGCGCGCCAGGAACAGGCTCTGCGCCCCTGCGTCCCAGAGGGCGAAGGCGTACATGCCGCGCAGACGCTCCAGCATCGCCGGACCGCGGCGCCGCCAGAGATGCAGCAGCACCTCGGTGTCGGATTCGGTACGGAACACGGCGCCGTCCGCCGCCAGCTCCGCGCGCAGCTGCCGGTAGCCGTAGATCTCGCCGTTGAAGACCACCGTCAGCGCGCCGGTCTCGTCGTGCATCGGCTGGTCGGCGACGCTGCGCAGATCGATGATCGACAGCCGGCGATGGCCGAAGGCGACCCTGCCGTCCGCCGAGACCCATTCACCGGCACCGTCGGGGCCACGCGCGGCCATCCGGTCGCGCGCCCGGCGCAGTTCGGCGAGATCGGCCGGGGCCGCGCCGGCGCCGTGGGCGAAGATGCCGTTGATGCCGCACATGCCGGTCTATTTCGTCAGCACGGCCAGGAAGTTCTGGGTCAGCACGGGATGCCCGACCGCTCCCGTCTCGGCACGCAGGTAGAAGCGCAGCGCCGCGCGGATCGCCCGCCACGCGACCAGGCGCAGCGCGCTCTTCAGCCCATGCGCCACCGGCTCGTCCTCGGCGAAGGCGACCGCGGAGAAGCCGGAGGACAGCGCCAGCTGCGTCATCGACTCGGCAGTGAAGGCCATCTCGTGGGTCAGGTCGCTGTAGAGCGCGGCGGCGGCGAAGGGCGAGGCGCCGTTGGGCACGTGGACGATCCAGCGGCCGCCGGGCTTCAGGACGCGCACGATCTCGTCGGTGAAGGCCAGGATCTCGTCGCGGTCCAGATGCTCGATCACGTCGAAGGAGATCGCCGCGTCGAGACTGGAATCGGGCAGCGCATGGACGACCTCGAACATGTCGGCGTAGCGCACACCCTCGATCCCCAGCCGCCGCGCGGCCTCGACCTGCGACGGGCTGCCATCGACCCCGCCGATATTCTCGTAGCCGAACTCCCTGGCCACGTGGAGCAGCGCCCCGTGGCCGCAGCCGAAATCGAGGATCGCGGCGTCGGTGCGCGACGGGAAATGGCGGCGGACGAGCCGCTCCAGATAGGGCAGGCGCGGCGCCAGCCCGTCCAGGGTCGCGGGCGCGAGCTCGGCCGCGGCCGCCTCGACATAGCGACCATAGATCCGGGCGCGGTAGAGCCGTGGCGGCTGGGTCATGACGAAGCCCCTTCGCGGCGAACCGGAAGTCCAAGATGGAGAGCGAGATGCTCGCCCTGCACGGCCACGAAGCGCTCGAACCGGAACACGTCGTCGACGACCCGCTTGCCGTTGAGACCCATCTCCCGCCGGCGCGCCTCGTCGCCGGCGAGACCGCGCAGCGCATCGGCCAGCGCGCCGATATCGGCGGGGTCGATGGCGATGCCGTTCGGGCGACGCGGGTCGATCGCCTCGACCGAGCCGTCCTCGTTGCCGCAGACGAACGGAACGCCCGCGGCGGCAGCCTCCAGCAGCCCGAGCGGAACCGCCTCGCCCAGCCCCGGCCCCCCTCGGGCGATCAGGATCGCCGCGTCCGCGCAGGCGTAGAGATAGGGCAACGCGTCCTGCGGGACGAGACCGGTCAGGAAAACGCGGTCCGCGACGCCGTGGTCGCGGGCATGGGCCTCGATCGCCGCGCGGTCCGGACCGTCGCCCACGACCAGATAGAGGAACCGCGGATCGCCCATCCGGGCGAGCGCCTCGATCGTCTGCCGATGACCCTTGTTGTTGTTCGGGGGCCCGGCCATGTGCGCGACGGTGACGCAGACGAAGCGGCCGGAGATGTCGCCGATCGCCGGAAAGCGCCGCATGACCTCCGCGCGCGCCGCCGCCGCCGGCATCGGCCGGAAGACGGCGACGTCGACCGGATCGTAGAGCAGCCCGGTCGGCGGCACGCGGTCGTGGAAGCGCGGCATGTTCTCGATCGTGTAGCGGCAGTCGGCGAGCACCAGGTCGGCCGCCGCGAAGGCATGTTCGCGCAGCCGCGGCAGGCGGCAGAGGATGTCGATGTTGTAGACGTTGAGCGCGTAGGGCGTGCCCTTCAGCCGGCGTGCGGCAAGGCCGAGCGCCGCCAGATAGACGTGGTTCACCATCACGGCGTCGAAGCGCCGCGCCAGGACCGTGGCCAGCGCGCGCAGCACGGCGTCGAGCTTGCCGCGGAAGGCGAAGCGGCGATCGACCAGACCGCGCTCGGCGAAATGCGCCTGCTTGTCGATCGACAGCGCGAAGACCTCGGCACCGAGCTGGCGCAGGGCGCGGATCTGGTGCCGGCTGTAGGTGGCGATGCCCCCCACGCCCTCGATGTCGAAGCCGATATAGAGGATCCTCATGCGCGGGGCCGGCCGGTGCGGGGTGTTCGGAGAACGCGATCCATGACCGGGCTATTCCTGTCTCATTTATGGGCGACCGCCAGCAGGCACTGGCTGAAGATCGCCTCGCGCCCGCTCTCGCCGGTCTCGATGGCCAGCGCCAGCCGCATCGCGCCGCGCAGCACCGGCCAGAGCGCGGCGCGCACGGCGCTGCGCAGGCCATGCGGGACCGGCCGGTCCTCGTGGCACTCGACGCGCGCGAAGTCGCAGGCGCGCAGCAGCTGGGCGATCGAGGCGCGCGTGAAGGCATCCTCCGCGAGCATGTCCCAGTAGCGCATGCGCGCGGCGAAGATCGCCTCGGCGTTGGGCAGATGCAGGATGAAGCGCCCGCCGGGCCGCAGCGCACGATGGACCGCGTCGGCGATCTCCATCTGCGCGTCCTTGGAAAAATAGTGGAACAGGTCGAAGAGGACGATCGCGTCCAGCGAGCTGGGCGCGAGCCCGGCCAGGACGGGACGGAAATCCCCCAGCTCGATCCCGGCGATGCCGAGCGCCTGCGCGGCCGCGACCTGCTCGGGGCTGGCGTCGATGCCGCGGGCGCGGACATAGCCCAGATTGCGCGCCGCCCAGACCAGCGCGCCATGGCCGCATCCAAGATCCAGGATATCGGCGTCGCGCGACGCCGGGAAATGCGCGCGCACCAGACGTTCGAGATAGGGGCGCCGGCGCGCGAGCCCGTCGCGCGCCCCGGCCACCGAGGCATGGGTGCTGACATAGCGGGCAAGCAGCCGCGCGCGGTAGTCGCCGGTGGTCACGGATGTCATGCGCCTGCCGATGGGATCGGGCGGCCAGGGTTATAGCAGCGCGCCCCGGGCGGCGGAACAACGCTGGTCAGTGCGGCGCGGTGCGGCCTGCCTCGTAGGCCTGGAGATGCCGCCATGCCAGCTGCAGGAGCGGCGCGTCGATGCCGGCGGCCCTGGCGCGCGCCGCCAGATCGCCGACGATGTGCTCCCCCTCGGTCGGCCCGTGGCGCTCGATGTCGCGCAGCATCGAGGCGGCGAACCTGGAGCCCGGCTCGGTCAGCACCTTCTCGGTGGAGGCGACGACGGTGGCCGAGGGCCCATGACCCGCGGCTTCGGCGATGGCGATGACCTCGGCGAGGCAGGTGCGCATCATCAACGCCCCGCCCTCGGTCGCGACGATGCGCCCGACCGGCGCGCGCATGAGGGAGGTCATCGCGGCGAGCGGCCCCAGCAGGGCCAGCTTGTCCCACAGCGACTGGATCGGGTTCTCGAGCAGGCGGAAATCGACCGGGCTGCCGCGCAGGGCTTCCGCCAGCGCCGTCAGCGCCGGCGGGTGCCGGCCATGGCGCCCCCCGAACCCGATCCGATGGACGTTGTTGAGATGGTGGATCACCCCGTCCGGGGTCAGGGTCGCGGCGATGTAGGCGACGCCGGCGACGGTCCGGACGCTGCCGAAACGCTCGTCGAACTCGTCGATATGCGCGATGCCGTTGAGCAGCGGCAGCACGACGGTCTCCGGTCCGACGGCCGGCGCGATCGCGGCGATCGCGGATGCCAGATCGTAGGCCTTGCAGGCGACGATCACGAGGTCCCAGTCGCTGCCCGTCGCCTCGGTGGTGTAGTTCGGGCGGACGGAGAAATTGCCGAAATGGCTTTCGACGACGATGCCGCTGCGCGCGATCTGGCCGGCCCGGCGCTGGCGCACGAGGAACGTGACCTTCGTGCCGGCCTCGATCAGCCGCGCCCCGAAATAGCCGCCGACGGCTCCCGCACCAAGCACAAGCACACGCATCGACCTTTGGCCTCCGGAAAATCACCAATGTCTCCCGAGGAAGGTAGCACAACCCGGGCGCGAATTCGGTACGATGTTGTCCCGGCCCGGAAATAGGCCGGCCGGGAATCGCGTTATCCGATTGAACCCGATGCCCGATCGGGTGAAGTTCCGCGTCCAATCGCCTGGTGGCCGCCATCCGCATCCTGCACGTCATCGCGTCGCTGGCCGAGCGCACCGGCGGTCCCGCCAAGGCGGCCCGCGAGATGGCGCGTGCCGTCGCGCGGCGCGGCCATGCCGTGTCGATCTACACGACCGACCGTGACGCCGAGCCGCGCGAGGGGCTGGTCGCCGGCCTCGCCTTCGACGACGACGGGGTCGCGGTCCGTGTCTTCGCCCAGGGCGCGCCCAGGGCCTTCGCCACCTCCTGGCCGCTGGCCGCCGCGCTGGACGCGGCCATCGCCGATGCCGACGTCGTCCATATCCACTCGCTCTACCTGTTCCATGTCTGGGCGGCCGCCCGCGCCTGCCGCCGCCATCGCAAGCCGTATCTGCTGCGCCCGCACGGCACGCTCGATCCCTTCATCCGCCGCCGCCGCCGCCTCGCCAAGCGCGTCCTGGGCGCGCTGTTCCAGGACCGGGTGATCCGCGACGCGGCCGCGCTGCACTGGACCG
>JBIKLI010000019.1:0-26726 GCA_044359885.1 Alphaproteobacteria bacterium
CTTCGACGCCTGGAAGGCGGTGACCTCGGCGATGGCCGAGTGCGGCAACGTCCAGTCCGAGCTGGACCAGAATTTCCGCCTGAAGCAGCCGGCCGCCTTCGCGGCGACGCCGTCGCTCTATCATCTCGGCGGGGTGTCGAACGGCACGATGACGCCGCTGGTCAACGCCGGCACGATCCGGCCGCTGGACGATCTGGTCGCCCGCCACGGCAGGCACCTGTCCCCGAACCAGCTGGTGCGGATCGACGGCAAGGTCATGGCCATCGCGATGATGGTCAACGCGCAGCACCTGGTGTTCCGCGAGGACATCCTGGCCGAACTCGGCATCGCCGTGCCGACGACCTACGACGAGGTGCTGGCGGCGGCCGAGAAGATCAAGGCCTCGGGCAAGGTCCAGTATCCGCTGGGCGCGACCTTCAAGGCCGGCTGGGACCTGGCGCAGGACTTCAACAACATGTTCGTCGGCTTCGACGGCGTCTTCGTCAAGGCGGACAACACCCCGGGCGTGAATTCCGAGGCCGGCGTCAGGGCGCTCGAGATGATGAAGCGTCTGTCGGCCTACATGGATCCCGAATTCCTGGTCTCCGATTCGCCCTTTGTCCAGAAGCAGTTCCAGCAGGGCAAGATCGCGATGGCCAATCTCTGGGCCTCGCGGCTGGGCGCGCTCGAGGATCCGAAGGAGAGCCAGGTCGTCGGCAAGATCGGCGTCGCCGCGGCCCCGGCCGCGGTCCCGGGCGGCAAGCCCGCGACCACGCTGTGGTGGGACGGCATCGTCATCGCCCGCAACATTTCGGATGCCGAGGCCGATGCCGCCTTCCGCGTGGCGATGGAAGGGCTGGACGAGGAGATGGTGAAGGCGAACAACAACGCCGCGGTCTGGCTGGTCGCGGGCTATGCGCCCACCAAGCTCGCCACCGGCTCGATCGCCTCGGCCCGGGGCGGCGCGCCGAACTACGCCTCGACGACGGCGATGGGCCTGATGCACAACGCGATCGGCGAGCGGATCGCCGATTTCATGTCGGGCAAGACGGATGCGCGGACCACGCTCGCCGCGATCGAGGCCGCCTATCTGGTGCGCGCCAAGGAGCAGGGGCTGGTGAAGTAGGCGCCACGGACCGGCGCAGGTCGCGGCGATGCGCGCGCGCAGCTTCGCGCTCTTCGTCGCGCCCTCGCTGGTCATGATGGCGCTGTTCGTCGCGGCGCCGCTGGTCGTCGTGGTCGTCCAGAGCTTCTACCGGACGGAGACGGTGTTCCGCGACGTGACCATCGAGAACTGCACGCCGGGTTTCCTGGCGCCGACCTGCGTCACCGAGACGCGGCGGATCCCCGAACTCGGACCCGACGGCCGGCCGGTGACCCGGACCGTCGCCGTCGGCTTCGAGGCCTATCGCCAGCTGCTGCAGCCGGCGCGCGTCGCGGCGGCCTTCGCGCCCGGCGGGGGCGGGCTGGCGGCGGTGCTGGCCATCGATTTCTGGCGCGCGCTGCGCTTCACCCTGACCTTCACGCTCGCGACCCTGCCGCTGGTGCTGGGGCTGGGGCTGGCGCTGGCGCTGGCCGTGGACGGGCTGGCCCGGTCGCTGCGCGGGCCGGTGATCTTCGCGACGCTGCTGCCCTTCGTCGTGACGCCGGTCGTGGGCGCGCTGTCGATACGCTGGCTGTTCCTGGGCGACGGCATCATGACCCGGCTGCTGGAATGGCTGCTGGCGCGCGACATCGCGATGTTCGCGCAGGCCTGGACGATCGAGCTGCTGATGCTGTTCTACCGGGTCTGGCATGTCGTGCCCTTCGCCTTCGTGGTCTTCTATGCGGGGCTGCAGACCGTCGACCGCGACACGCTGGAATCGGCGATCGTCGACGGCGCGTCGCGCGCCGAGCGGCTGGTCCATGTCGTCGTGCCGCACCTGGCGCCGCTGATCGTGTTCGTCGCGCTGATCCATCTCATGGACAGCTACCGGGTCTTCGACGAGGTCGTCGGCTTCGCGAGCCAGGCCCATGTCATCTCGCTGCAATGGCTGACCTTCAGCCTGCTGACGCCCGACGAGACCGGCAACCGCGCGCTGACGCGGGCGTCGGCCTCCGCCGTGCTGACCATGGCCGGCATCGTCGTGCTGCTGATCGCGCCGCTGCGGCGGACGTGGCGCGACCACCGGCGGCGGAGCTGAGCCATGGTCGCGAGCAGGGCCTTCGCGCGCCCCGCCTGGCTGCGCGCCGCGGCCGCGGCCTTCCTGGCGCTGTGGCTGCTCGTCGCCGTGTTCCCGCTCTTCTGGACCGCGCTGATGTCGCTGCGCCAGCCCGTGGACGCGCTGTCCTCGAATCCGCTCGACGTCCTGTTCGGCGCCACCACGTTCGATCATTACCGGGCGGTCTGGATCACGCATGGCTTCTGGCGGAACTTCCTCAATTCGGCGCTGATCACGGCCGGCGTCGTCCTGGTCTCGCTTTCGGTCGGCACGCTGGCGGGGTATGCCTTCGCGCGCACCGACACGCGGCTCGCCTTCTGGCTGCTGGTCGTGGCGGTGGTCTTCCGCGCCCTGCCGCATTCGGTGCTGGTCGCCGGCTATCTGCCGGTCTTCCTCGACTCGCGCGAGATCCTGGCGCCGCTATGGACCTGGCCGGGAACGGCCTGGCTGCTGGGCGCGTTCGCGCCGTCGCCGCCCACGCTCTACGGCCAGCCCTGGGCGGTGATCGCGGTGCTGGTGGCGATCAACCAGCCGTTCACGATCTGGATGATGCGCGCCTTCTTCCGCGGGGTCCCGTCCGAGATCGACGAGGCGGCCCGCGTCGACGGCTGTTCGCAGTTCGGCGCGTTCCGGCGCGTCGTCATGCCGGTGATGTGGCCGGGCGTGATCACCACCGGACTGTTCTCTTTCCTGCTCGCCTACAACGACTATCTCGTCACCGCGATGCTCCTGGACGCGCAGTCGCAGACGATGGTGCCGGCGATCTCCCAGTTCATGAACCGCGAGACGCGCGCGGCCGACCAGATCGAGGCGATCGCCGCCGCGGTGTCGATCACGGCGCCGCTGTTCGTCCTGGTGATGGCCTTCCAGAACCAGATCGTGTCCGGCCTGACCGCCGGCGCCGTGAAAGGATGAGGCGATGAGCGGAGCGAGACCCGAACAGGCGCGGCTGACCCGCGACAACGACCTCTCGCGCACGGCCGAGACGCAGCGCGTCATCGAGGCGATGGTCGACGGCCTCAACGACCACAAGATCTCCGGCATCGCGGAATTCTTCCATGCCGCCTTCCGCTGGATGGGCAATGCCGGGTGCGGGACGAAGAACGGGCTGGCCGAATTCCAGGAGAACTGGCAGCGCCCGTTCCAGGCGGCCTTCTCGGACAAGGTGGCGATCGACGAGGCGCGCATCTTCCAGGGCCAGTGGGGCGCGTCCTTCGGCGCCCAGCACGCCGTGCATTCCGGGACCTTCATGGGCATTCCGCCGACCGGCAGGCGGGTCGAGATCCGCTACATGGATTTCTGGAAGGTGGTCGACGGCAAGATCGTCGACAACTGGGTGATGGTCGATTTCCCGCATGTGCTGCGGCAACTGGGCGTGGACGTGTTCGACGGCGAGGGCTGGGAGGTCTTCGACCGCGGCGAGCGCGTTCCCCCGCGCCCCGGCCACGACAGGTGACGCGAGGAGAGACGCCATGCCGATGACGGGATTCGACGCGCGCTGGAAGGATTTCCCCGACTACATCCTGGGGATCACGAAGGAGATCTGGGAGGATCGCGGGATCGCCACGCTGCACCGCTATTACGCCGAGGACATCGTGGTGCGATCGCCGTCCTCGATCGTGCGCGGCAACGGCGGCGTGATCGCGGCGACGATGGCGACGCTGGCGGAGTTTCCCGACCGCACGCTGCTGGGCGAGGACGTGATCTGGTCCGACCATCCCGGGCACGGGCTGCTGTCCTCGCATCGCCTGCTTTCGACCGCCACCCATGCGCGCGACGGCGTCTATGGCAAGGCGACCGGACGGCGGCTGGTCTACCGCATCGTCGCCGACTGCGCCGCGCGCGAGAACCGGATCTACGACGAGTGGCTGATCCGCGACCAGGGCGCGATCGTCCGCCAGCTGGGTCTGGAGCCGAAGGCCTATGCGCTCGCGCAGATCGCGGCCGAAGGCGGGCCGGAGCGCTGCGCGCGTCCGTTCGCGCCGGAGCGCGACATCGCCGGCGGCTATCGCGGCCGCGGCAACGACCATGCGACCGGCCAGCGCTACGCGGCGCTGCTGACGCGGCTGATGGACGCCGATTTCGCCGCCATTCCGCGCGAATACGACCGGGCGGCGCAGCTCGAATATCCGGGCGGCGTCACCGGCCATGGCTGGGGCGATGCGGACGCGTTCTGGCTGGGGCTGCGCGCCGCGTTTCCCTCGGCTCGCTTCGAGATCCACCACGTGATCGGGCGCGACGATCCGGGATTCTCGCCGCGCGCCGCGCTGCGCTGGTCGCTGGACGGGATCCACGACGGCTGGGGCGCCTTCGGCGCGCCCAGCGGCGCGCGGGTCCACGTGATGGGGATCTGCCATGCCGAGTTCGGCCCCTGGGGCCTGCGGCGGGAATACGCGCTCTACGACGAGACCGCGATCTGGAAGCAGATCGCGCTGAAGACCGGCTGACGCCGGCACGACCCACGACCAGGAGGAAGCGATGGACATCAGACGCAGGACCGCCATTCTCGCCGGCGCCGCCGCCGCGGCCGGAGCTTTCGTACCGACGACCGGGCGCGCGCAGGTCGCCGCCGCGCTGTCCGGGCTCAAGCCCGGGCGGCCCCACGCCGGCCAGGAGGTGAAGATCCTCTGCGTCGTGGCGACGCAGTTCACCGCCCACCAGACCCGTGCGGCGGCCTTCACCGACGCCACCGGCATCAAGGTCAGCTACACCTTCGTGCCCTTCGCCAACATGCGCGAGGCGCTGACCGCCGAGATGGTCGGCGGTGCCGGCGGCTACGACATGGTCACGGCGATGGACCAGTGGATCCCGTCGCTGGTCAACCTGCTGGAGCCGGTCGATGCGCGGCTTGCGGACAAGCGGATCGACGTCGCGGCCTATCCCGGGGCCTTCCTGGGCGTCGGCCGGATCGGCGGGAAGCTCTACGGGCTGCCGACCCGCGCGCATGTCCAGCTGCTGTTCTATCGCAAGGACCTGTTCGCCAAGCACGGGCTCAAGGTGCCCGCGACCTGGGACGACGTGATCGCGGCGTCGAAGACGCTGCAGGAGAAGGAGAACATCGCCGGGATCGCGCTGCCCTACGGCAAGAACAACGGCCAGAACCTGATGGTCTGGTACAATTTCCTCTGGGGTCGCGGCGCCGACGTGTTCGACGCGCAAGGCATGCCCGCCTTCGCGTCCGAGGCCGGCCTGAAGGCGACGCAGGACTACATCGACATGCTGCGGACCCACAGGATCACGCCGCCCGCGGCCGTGTCCTTCACCGAGCAGGACGCGGTCAACTCCATGCGCGGCGGCAATTCCGCGATGGTGCCGGTCTGGTGGTGGGTCCGCGGCGGGCTGCTCGACCCCAGGGTCTCGAAGCTGACCGAGGACCAGGTCGGCGCGGCGCCGCTGCCGAATTTCGGCGCCGGCGCGCGGTCGACCTACATCAACTGCTGGATCTACGGCCTCACCGCGCGCTCGCAGCGCAAGGACGCGGCGATGGAATATCTCAGCTTCGTCACCCACCCCGCGATCGAGCGCGACATCCTGCTCGATCCGAAGGAGAGCGACGTCGTCAGCGTCCACCTCTCGAACATGCGCGATCCCGACGTCAACCGCCGCTTCGGCGGGATCCACGAGATGGCCGTGGAGGCGCTGCGCAACACCAAGGCGGTGCCCTACACCGCCGACTGGCCGCAGATGATGGAGGCGATCGAGACGGCGATGTCCGAGGCGGCCTCGGGCGCGCGCAGCGTGCCGGACGCCTTCCGCGCCGCCGACGCGGCGGTCCGGCGCATCGCGCGCCGCGGCTGACCGGGTTCGGGTGGACGGGGCCGGCGCCGTTGGCGCCGGCCCCCGATACGCCGGCGATGAAGGACCGAGTCGCGAAATACCTGCTGATCCTGCCCGCGGCGGCGGTGATCCTCGGCACGACGATCTGGCCGCTGGCCTCGGCGCTGCTCGCCAGCTTCCGCGACTGGCGGCTGAAGCGCTCGGCGCTGCCCGGGCGCTTCGTCGGTTGGGACAACTACGCCTTCGCCTTCGAGGAGCCCGACTTCCTCAACGCGCTCGCGGTCACCGCCCGCTTCGTGGTGCTTGACGTGACGCTGACCGTGGCGCTTGCGCTCGGTCTGGCCCTGCTGCTGCGCCGGGCGGGGATCATGCAGAGCCTGACCAGGGCCGTGCTGATCATCCCGTTCGCGATGAGCCCGGCGCTGATCGGCGTGTCGTTCCGCTTCATGTTCAACGGCGAGCACGGCGTGATCGCGCACGCGCTGGGGGCGATACCCGGTCTTGGCGACGTGATCTGGCTCGCGCATCCGACCTTCGCGATGCTGGTGCTGGTGGCTTCCGACGTCTGGCACTGGTTCCCGTACATGACGCTTGTCGTGCTCGGCGGCCTCGCCGCGATCCCGGTCGAGACCGAGGAGGCGGCGCGCATCGACGGCGCCAGCGAGGCGCAGGTGCTGCGGCATGTCGTGCTGCCCCAGCTTTCCGGGGTGCTGGCCGTGGTCGCCGTGCTCAAGACCATCTTCGCGCTGAAGATGTTCGACCAGGTGGTGACGCTGACGGGCGGCGGGCCCGGCATATCGACCCAGACCCTGGCGCATTACATCTTCACCGTCGGCTTCGTGCATTACGACATGGGTCTGGCCTCGGCGCTCGCCTGGATGCTGACGCTGCTGCTGGGCGCCGTCGGCGCCTTCTATCTGCGCCTGATCCTGCCGGGGCGGCGGGGGGCTCATGGCTGAACGCCGATCCACGGGCGTCTCCGGCGCCGGCATCGCCCGGATCGCCGGCGCCGGCGCGCTCCTCGCCGTGTTCCTGGTCATCGTCTTCCCGGTCGCGTGGCTGGTGCTGACCGCGTTCAAGCTGCCGCGCGACGTCTATGAGATCACATGGCTGTTCCAGCCGACCGCCGAGAACTTCGCGATCATCTTCCAGCCGCCGTGGAATCTCGGACGGCGGATCGCCAACAGCGTGATCGTGGCGGCGGCCACGGTCGCGATCGCGATCCCGGTGGCCACGCTGGCGGCCTATTCCTTCTCGCGTTTCGACTTCTTCATGAAGCGCGGCCTCTTCTACCTGATCCTCGCGACGCAGTTCGTGCCGGCGGTCGTGATCATCCTGCCCTTCTATCTCATGTTCCGGGACCTGGGGCTGCTCGACACGCGCACCGGGCTGGTGATCGTCAACCTCGCCATCGTCACGCCTTTCGCGATCTGGATGCTCAAGGGCTTCTTCGACGCCGTGCCGGTCGAATGCGACGAGGCGGCGCTGATCGACGGCGCCTCGCGGCTCGCCATCGTCAGGCTGGTGGTCGTGCCGATGGCCTTTCCAGGCGTGATCGTGGCGGCGGTGTTCTGCTTCATCCTCGCCTGGAACGAGTTCATCTTCGCGCTGATCCTGACCCGCAACGACGCCGTGACGCTTCAGGTGGGGCTTGCCGGCTTCCGCACCGAGCGCGGCGACGTCTGGGAGCTGATGGCGGCGGCGGGAATCCTGATCACCGTGCCCGCGGCGATCGCCGCGACCCTGATCCAGAAGCATTTCGTCGGCGGCCTGACCGGCGGCGCCGTCAAGTGAGAGCCGGCGCGCCGGCGTCGCCAGAAAGAGGACATCGCATGTTCGACATCGCCCGCCACGTCGTCCGCTACGGCGACCTGAAGCCCTGCCGGACCGCCTTCATCGACGCCCACACGCCGGGCTCGGACCGGAAGGAGAACTTCACCATCGTCGGCGCCGGGGTCTCGGAGGCCGCCGACCAGCATGTCCATGTCCGCGAGACGCCGGGCTTCAACATCGGCGCCGCCGGCCAGCCGCCGAAATGCCGCAACAGCCTGCACTCGCATCGCACCGCCGAGGTGTTCTTCGTGCTCAAGGGGCGCTGGCGCTTCTTCTGGGGCCGCTGGGGCACGGCCGGCGAGGTCGTGCTGGAGGAGGGCGACATCTTCAACATCCCGACCGGCATCTTCCGCGGCTTCGAGAATGTCGGCACGGATTACGGGATGATCATGTCGATCCTGGGCGGCGACGACGCCGGCGGCGGCGTCGTGTGGGCGCCGCAGGTGCTGGAGGAGGCGCGCGCGCACGGCCTGACGCTGGGCGAGAACGGGCGGCTCTACGACGCCGCGAAGGGCGAGACGCTGCCGCCCGGCGTGCGTCCCATGCCGGCGCTGTCGGCGGCCGAACTCGAGGCCTTCCCCGAGACGCCGGTGGAGCGCGTCGTGCGCGACCATGTCGCGCGCTACTGGGACCTCATGGCGCTGGCGGCACGGCGCCCGGCCCGGGTGATCGGACCCCAGGGCGTCCTGCGCGACCGTCCGGGCTTCGAGGTCGAGTTCCTGACCCGCGGCTCGATCCCGCCGACCGCCTACACCCTCGCGCGGCACGAGGTGCTGATGGCGATGCGCGGCCATTGGCGCCTCGCCTGGGACGGCGGCGAGACCGTTCTCGCCCCCGGCGACACCTGCATCCTGCCCCCCGGCTTCGCGCATGCGCTGGCCCCGTCGATGACCGGCGAGTCCAGCCTCTACCGCGTCGTCGCCACCGACGATCCCCCCGGTCCGACCGGCCGGCTGCTCTGAGGAAGACGTCATGACCGAGATCCTGACCACCCATGTCGGTTCCCTGCCGCGCGGCGCGCAGGTCGCCGACCTGCTCTTCGGCCGCGAGAAGGGCCTGCCGCTCGACATGGCGGCGTACGACGCCATCATGGCCGCGGCGACCGGCGAGATCCTGGCGCGGCAGCGCGCCGCCGACGTCGACATCCCCTCCGACGGGGAGACCTCGAAGATCTCCTATGCCACCTATGTCAAGGACCGTCTGACGGGGTTCGACGGCGACTCGCCGCGCCGGCCGCCCCAGGATCTGGACGACTTCCCGGCCTTCCGCGACCGGCTGGCGCGCGCCGGCGGGACGCCCAGCTATCGCCGGCCGCGATGCGTGGGCCCGATCCGGCTCAAGACCCTGGAGCCGCTGCACAAGGACATCGCGGCGATGAAGGCGGCGATGGCCGCGTCGGGCTATTCGACGGGGTTCATGAACGCGGCCAGCCCCGGCGTGATCGCGCTGTTCCAGCCTTCGGACCATCATGCCAGCCTCGACGCCTATCTCGCCGATCTGGCGGCGGCGATGCGCCACGAATACGAGGCGATCGTCGCCGCGGGCCTGATCCTGCAGATCGACGCGCCCGACCTCGCCCTCGGCCGCCACATGATGTACCGCGATCTCGACGAGGCCGGCTTCCTCGCCCGCGCGGCGCTGCATGTCGAAGCGATCAACGAGGCGCTGCGCGGTGTGCCGCGCGATCGCGTGCGCATGCATGTCTGCTGGGGCAACTACGAGGGACCGCATACGCGCGACATCGCGCTGAGGTCGCTGCTGCCGGTGCTGCTGCGGGCGAAGCCGGGCGCGCTGCTGTTCGAAGGGGCCAATCCGCGCCACGCCCACGAATGGACCGTCTGGCGCGAGATCCCCATCCCCGACGACCTCGTGCTGGTGCCCGGCTGCATCGACTCCACGACCAACTTCGTCGAGCATCACGAACTCGTCGCGCAGCGCCTGGCGCCCTATGTCGACGCCGTCGGTGCCGCGCGCGTGATCGCCGGCACCGATTGCGGCTTCTCGACCTTCGCCGGTTTCGGGGTCGTCGATCCCGACATCGCCTGGGAGAAGCTGCGCAGCCTCAAGCGCGGCGCCGGGATCGCGGCGGACCGGGCGCGCGGCCGCGGCTGAGCGCCTCTGCCCGGCGCATTGTCGGCGCGCGGCGCCCGCCATAGACTGCGCCGCGACCGGACGGCGGAGGAACAGGATGATGGGCAGGCGCACGGCGATGGCGGGAGCGGCGGCGGTCGTGGCGGCGACCGGGGCCCGCGAGGCCGGGGCCCAGCCGACGTCGCTGCGTCCGGGATTCGACGACGGGCTGCTCGTCATCGACGTGCAGAACTGCTTCATGCCCGGGGGCAGCCTCGCCGTCCCGCGCGGCGACGAGGTCGTGCCGGTCGTCAACGCGCTGGCGCCGGCCTTCCGGATCGTGGTCCTGACCCAGGACTGGCATACGCCCGGCCACGCCTCCTTCGCCTCGGCGCATGTCGGCCGCAAGCCGTTCGACGTCGTCAGGATGCCCTATGGCAACCAGGTGCTGTGGCCGGACCACTGCGTCCAGGGAACGCCGGGGGCGGAACTGCACAAGGATCTGACCGTGCCCAATGCCCAGCTGATCCTGCGCAAGGGCTACAACCCGCGGGTCGACAGCTACTCGGCCTTCCTCGAAGCCGACCGGCGGACCAAGACCGGGCTCGAGGCCTGGCTCAGGGCCAAGGGGATCAAGCGCGTGTTCTGCGCCGGGCTCGCCACGGATTTCTGCGTCACCTGGACGGCGCTCGATGCCCGCCGTCTCGGGTTCGAGGCGGTGGTGGTCGAGGATGCGTGCCGTGCCATCGACCTCGACGGCTCGCTCGCCAAGGCCTGGACGGCGATGACGCGGGCGGGCGTCGAGCGAGCCATGTCGGCCGACATCCTGGGCTGAAGACGGAGGACTGGACGATGCGCGACCCTTCCCGCCTGCTGCGCCTCGACGGCGAGGTCGCCCTGGTCACCGGCGGCGCGCGAGGCATCGGCGCCGCGGCGTCGGCGATGCTGGCAGCGGCGGGCGCCGTCGTGGTCGTCGCCGACCGGGACGCCGACGCCGCGTCCACGCAGGCCGGATCGCTGGTCGCGCAGGGTTTCCAGGCGCAGCCGCTTGCGATCGACGTCACCGACGAAGGATCCGTGGCGGCCGGGTTCGCGGCCGTGCGCGCGGCGCAGGGGCGCCTCGACATCCTCGTGAACAATGCCGGCATCGCGCTGCGTCGGCCGACCGCGGAGCTGACGCGTGCCGACTGGGACAAGGTGGTGGCGGTCAATCTGACCGGCGTCTTCCTCTGCGCCCAGGCGGCGGCGCGCATCATGCTTGCCGACGGCACCGCCGGCCGCATCGTCAACACCGCGTCGATCATGGGCCTGTCGGGCGGCGGCCTCTATCCCAACATCTCCTATCAGGCGACCAAGGGGGCGGTGGTCAACCTGACCCGCGCCCTCGCCGTCGAATGGGCCGGGCATGGCCTGCGCGTCAACGCCGTGGCTCCGACCTGGGTCAAGACCGAGCTGACCGTGCCGCTGTTCGAAAGCCCCGAGCTGCTTGCGCGCATGCAGGCGGTCAGTCCGCTCGGACGCTTCCCCGAGCCGGACGACATCGCCGCCGCGATCCTTTTTCTGGCCAGCCGCGCCGCCTCCTTCGTGACCGGCCACGTCCTGGCCGTCGACAGCGGCTTCCTGGCGCAGTAGCGGCGCGTCAGACCGGCAGGGGCAGCGGGTATTCGGCCTCGGCGGTGTAGATCGCGCCCTCGGCGCGGCGCAGGCTGGAAAAAAGCGTGAAGTGGCCGACGTCGAATGGCCCGGCGCGGAACAGCGCGTGATGGGCGAGGAACGCCTGGGCCCGCGGTGCGGGCACGCCCGCGCAGCGCGCGAGCGTCACATGCGGATGGAAGCGGCGGGTCTCCGGCGGCAGGCCCATGCGCACCAGGGCCGATTCGACGTTGCGCTGCAGCTGCAGCAGCGCCGGGCTCTTCTCGACGCCGGCCCAGAGCGTGCGCAGTTCGTCGCCGGTCGCGAAATGCCCCACGCCGGCGAGCGACATCGCGAAACCCGGGGCGCGGACCCGCGTCAGTGCGTCGTGGATGTCGTCGCCGTCGCTTTCGGACACGTCGCCGACGAAACGCAGCGTCAGATGGAAATTCTCGGCCGGCTCCCAGTCGGCGCCGGGAACGCCGCTGCACAGCCCGGCGAGCGCGAAGCGGATGTCATCGGGCAGTTCGAGACCGACGAACAGGCGGATCATGGCGGACCGGTCCTCGCGCGCATCGCGACGAAATTCTTGCGATTCGCACGGCTCGGCAAGGCTTGCGCACCGGCGCGCCGCGGGAGAAACATGCGCGGGCATGGCCTATCCCTCGTTCCGCGACGCCGCCTTCCTGCGCGACCACATCGCCTGGATGTCGGGCTTCCATCATCCCCGCTGCATCGATCCGCGCGGCGGCTTCTTCCACTATTACGCCAACGACGGCACGCAGCGCGATCGCGACAAGCGGGCGCTGGTCAGCTCGGCGCGCATGGTCGTCGCCTTCGCGATGGCGGCTCGCGCGCTCGGCACCGACCGCTTCGACGCGGCGATCCGCCACGGGCTGCGTTTCCTGCGCGAGGTGCATCGCGACGCGCGCACCGGCGGCTACGCCTGGACGCTGGTCTTCCGCGACGGCGGCTGGCGCGCGGCCGATGCCGACAACCAGTGCTACGGGCTGGTGCATGTCCTGCTCGCCTATGCGCATGCGGCGATGGCCGGGGTCGGCGAGGCGGCCGGATGGATCGACGAGCTCTGGACGACGATGGACCGGCATCTCTGGGAGGAGCGGCACGGTCTCTACGCCGACGTGGCGAGCGCCGACTGGTCGCGGATCGATCCCTATCGCGGCCAGAACGCCAACATGCATGGCTGCGAGGCGCTGCTGGCCGCCCATGCGGCGACCGGCGCGGCGCGCTATCTCGACCGCGCCGCGCGCATCGCCGAGGCGCTCTGCGTCGGCCGCGCGGCGCTGACCGGCGGCCTCGTCTGGGAGCATTACCGCGACGACTGGTCGGTGGACTGGTCCTACAACAAGGGCGACTTCAGCAACGGCTACCGTCCCTGGGGATTCCAGCCCGGGCACCAGACCGAATGGGCGAAGCTGCTGCTGCAGCTGCATGCGCGTCGGCCGGCGCCCTGGCTGCCGGCGCGCGCGCGGGCGCTGTTCGACGCCGCCATCGCGCATGCCTGGGACAGCGGCGATGGCGGCCTCGTCTACAGCCTGGAGCCCGATCTGACGGTCGCGAACGCCGACAAGTATTTCTGGGTCCAGGTCGAGTCGGCGGCGGCGGCGGGGCTGCTGGCGCGCGCGACGGGCGAGGACGCCTATTGGGACGTGCATGACCGGATCTGGCGCTATTGCTGGGACCATCTCGTGGACCACGCGCATGGATCCTGGCGCAAGCTGCTCGGCCGCGCAAACGCGCGCATCGCCGAGGACAAGGGCAGCGGCGGCAAGGACTATCACGTCGTCGGCGCGTGCTTCGACCTGCTGTCGCCGGTCCCGCCGGCGCGGCAAGCCGTCTGAGCGGGGCGCCTCAGGGGCAGGGGTTCGGGTTGGCGGCGTGGATCTCGTCGATCTTCGCCAGCAGGTCGGCGGGCAGGACGACGTCGATCGAGCGCGCGTCGGCGTCGAGCTGGTCCAGCGACGTGGCGCCGATGATCGTCGACGTGACGAAGGGGCGCGAATTCACGAAGGCCAGCGCCATCTGCGCCGGGTCGAGCCCCGCCTCGCGCGCCAGCGCCACATAGGCCGTGGTCGCCGGTTCCTGGCGCGGCTTGTCGTAGCGCCTGAACCGGTCGAACAGCGTCAGCCGCGCGCCGGCCGGGCGCGCGCCGCGCAGATACTTGCCGGCAAGCACGCCCATCGCCAGCGGCGAGAAGGCGAGCAGGCCGCAGCGGCCGCGGATCGACATCTCGGCGAGCCCGATCTCGAAGAGACGGTTGAGCAGGCTGTAGGCATTCTGGATCGACTGGACGCGCGGCGCGCCGGCGAACTCGGCGAGCTTCAGATGCTCGGCAAGGCCCCAGGGCGTCTCGTTCGAGACGCCGACATGGCGGATCTTGCCCGCCGCCACGAGATCGCCCAGCGCGCGGAGCGTCTCCTCGATCGGCACGCCGTCGCGGGCGGGATCGTGGACATAGTCCTGCCGGCCGAAGGCATTGACGAAACGGTCCGGCGAGTGGGTCTGGTAGAGGTCGATGTAGTCGGTGCCGAGCCGACGCAGCGAGCCCTCGACCGCCGCGGCGATCGCCCGGCGGTCGAGCCGGCCGGTGCCGTCGCGGACATGGGCGATGGCATTGCCCGCTCCCGTGACCTTGCTCGCGATCACGACGCGTGCGCGCATGCCCGGCCGTCGCGCGAGCCACGTGCCGATATGCCGTTCGGTCTCGCCCTGCGTCGCGGCGGTCGGCGGGACCGGGTACATCTCGGCGGTGTCGATGAAGTTGATCCCGTGCGTCTCGACCGCACGGTCCAGCTGGGCGTGCGCCTCCGCCTCGCTGTTCTGGACGCCCCAGGTCATGGTCCCCAGGCAGATGGCGGAGACGTCGAGATCGGTGGTGCCGAGCCGGCGATAGCGCATGGCGGTGTCCTTGGCGGCGGGCGCGCCGCCGCTCAGGCCAGCAGCGCAAGGACCCCGGTATAGCCGTAGAGCCGGCCGTCGAAAATCTCGCCGTCGCAGAAAAGTCCGGCGACGGGGATGTCGCCGATCGCGGCCCGCAGGATGCCGAGTTCGCCGTCGAGCCCGGGGAAGAGATGCGGGCCGCGGGCGACGCAGCTGAAATAGATCGCCGCGCGCGCCGTCGGGGCGGCGGCCCGTGTGCGCGATGCCATGCGCCGCAGGTCCGCGGTCGCCCCTTCCAGGTCGCGGCGCACGAAGATCAGCTCGCGGCCGGGCTCCGCCTCGCCCGCGATGGCGATCGTGCCGTTGGCGGGATCGACGCCCACGAGGTCGCGGACGAGGTAGTCGCTCTCGCCGCGCCCGGCGATCGGCAGGGCCGCATGCAGCCGCCGCGCGGCGCGCGCGCGTTCGGGCGCGGGCATCCGCTCGAGCGCCAGCTGCAGCACCTCCAGCGCCGGCCGGTCGTCCAGCTTCTCGATCAGGCCGCCTTCGGCCTTCGAGATCAGGTGCCGCCCGGTACCCAGCGGGCTGCAGCCTTGGGTGAGGCCGACGGCGGCGACCAGCTCGGGTGCGAGCACCAGGCCCGAAAGCGGTCCCGTTCCCACGCCTCCCGCGCAATGCCGCAGCCGCACCCGCGACGATCCCAGGCCACCCACGACGAAGCACCCGGCAAGTCCGGAGAGGTCGTCGAGCCGGTCGGCGAGATCGCCGTCGCGGGCATCGCCATGGACGACGGCGACGCCGCCACCGCGCGCCGCCGACCATGCCGCCAGATCCGCGGGCAGGCCTGCGGCGGGTTCGATCAGCCGCGTCGAACCGGCGGGAAGGGCGGCGGTCATGACCGCCAGCGCCGGCGTCCCGAAGGCGGCATGGGCGCCGGCCATCACGCCCATGCCCACGGTCCCGACCCAGGTGTCGATGCCCGTGCCGCGGCGCAACCGGTCGACGACGGCCTCGAACTGCGCGGCGAGCATGTCGGTCCCGTAGACGAAACCAAGCGTCGCCGCGCCGCGCCGGTCGAGCTGACCGAGGCACCGCTCGGCGAGGCCGATCCCGTCCGGTACCCCCTCGGCAAGCGCGCAGGCGAACATGGCCGTGCCTTCAGCCGCCGAGAAGGTCGCGTATCGCGGGCATGATGCGCTCGACCATGACCGCCACGCCGGCCGGGTTGGGGTGGATGCCGTCCTGCTGGTTGAGCTCCGGCCGCGCGGCGACGCCGTCGAGGAAGAACGGGTAGAGCGGTACGCCGTGGCGCGAGGCCAGCGCGGGGAAGACCGCGGCGAAGCGCTCGACATATTCGCGGCCCAGGTTCGGCGGGGCCGCCATGCCGGCGATCAGGACCTTGGTGCCGCGCGCGCGCAGCCGCGCGACGATGGCGTCCAGGTTGCGTTCCATCGCGTCCGGCGGCAGGCCGCGCAGCCCGTCGTTGGCGCCCAGCGCCACCAGCGCATGGGTCGGCGGCCGGTCGCCGATCATCCAGTCCAGCCGCGCGAGGCCGCCCGCGCTGGTGTCGCCGGACACGCCGCCGTTCAGGATCTCGACGGCGAGGCCCGCGCGCGCCAGGGCCTGTTGCAGCCGCGCCGGGAAGGCCTCCGACTGGGGCAGGCCGTAGCCCGCGGTCAGGCTGTCGCCGAGCAGCAGCAGCCGGGTCGGCGCCGCCGAAGCGCGGGCCTTCGCGGCGGCCGACAGCGCCAGAAGCGCGACGCCTGCGTTGACAAAGGCGCGGCGGTGGCCATATCCCGCAACGGCATCGCGCGCGTCGAGCGATCCGTTTCCGTGTCTCTCTCCGGTGCGTGTCATGTCCATCCAGCCGCGCGATCCCATCGTCGAACTCGACGATGTCCGTCTCAAACTTGCGTCGCTCGCGGGCGAGGTCAATATCCTGCGCGGCGTCGACCTTCGCGTGATGCGCGGCGAGACCGTCGCGGTGGTCGGGCCTTCGGGCTCGGGCAAGTCCACCATGATGATGGTGATGGCCGGGCTGGAGCGCGCCAGCGCCGGACAGGTGCGCATCGCCGGCCAGGACCTGGGCGCGCTCGACGAGGACGGGCTCGCCCTGTTCCGCCGCCGGCGCGTCGGCATCGTGTTCCAGGGCTTCCACCTGATCCCGACCATGACGGCGCGCGAGAACGTCGCCGTGCCGCTGGAATTCGCCGGCGCGCGCGACGCCTTCGCGCGCGCCGACGCGGCTCTCGAGTCGGTGGGCCTCGGCCATCGGCTGACCCATTATCCCGGGCAGCTCTCCGGCGGCGAGCAGCAGCGCGTCGCGCTGGCGCGCGCGCTGGTCGTGGAACCGGACCTGCTGCTGGCGGACGAGCCCACCGGCAATCTCGATCGCGAGACCGGAGAGCAGATCGTCGCGCTGCTCTTCGATCTTGCCCGCAGCCGCGGCGCCACGCTGGTGTTGATCACCCACGACGGCGAACTGGCGCGGCGCTGCGCGCGCATCGTGCGCATGCAGGACGGCCGTGTCGGCGAGGACGGGGCGCCGGCGGCGCCGGGTGCCGGGGCGTGAGCGCGCTTGCGACCCTCGGCGTGGCGCTGCGCCTCGCGCGGCGCGAACTGCGCGGCGGCCTGCGCGGATTCCGGGTCTTCATCGCCTGCCTCGCGCTCGGGGTCGCCGCGATCGCCGGCGTCGGATCGCTGTCGGACGCCGTCACGCGGGGGCTGGCCGACGACGGCCGGCGCCTGCTGGGCGGCGACGTCGAGTTCTCGTTCACCCATCGCCAGGCAACGCCCGAGCAGCGCGCGCATCTGGCGTCGGCGGGACGCGTCGCGGTGGTCGCCGAGATGCGCGCGATGGCGCGGTCGCCGGCCGCACGTACCCTGAGCGAGCTCAAGGCCGTCGACGGTGCCTATCCGCTGGTCGAGGGGATCCGGCTCGCCGCAGGCGGCAGCCTCGCCGCGGCGCTGGCCCGCCGCGACGGGCTCTGGGGGGCTGCGGTCGAAAGGGCGGTGCTGGTGCGGCTGGGGCTCGCCGTTGGCGAGCGGCTGCGCGTCGGCGACCAGGACTACGAGATCCGCGACGTGATCGAGCGCGAGCCCGATCGCGGCGCCAACGTGTTCACCCTGGGGCCACGGGTGATGGTGGCGATGGAAAGCCTGGAGGGCACCGGGCTGGTCCAGCCGGGCAGCCTGATCCGCTGGCAGTATCGCGTGGCGCTGGCCGAGCCCTCGCGCGCGCCGGCGTTCCTCGAGGAGACCCGCCAGCGCTTCCCGTCGGCCGGGTGGCGCATCCGCTCGCTCGCCGACGCCGCGCCCGGGCTGCAGCGCTGGATCGACCGGATCGCGATGTTCCTGACGCTGGTCGGGCTGACCGCGCTGCTGGTCGGCGGCGTCGGCGTCGCCAACGCCGTACGCAGCTTCGTCGAGGGGCGGATCGCGACCATCGCGACGCTCAAATGCATCGGCGCCACGGGCGGCATGGTGCTGGCGACATATCTGTTCCAGGTCATGGCGATGGCGGGGATCGGCATCGCGATCGGGCTTGCGGTCGGCGCCGCCATCCCGCTGCTGGCCGCCCCGTTCGTCGCCGGCGCGCTCGGGGTAGGCGTGGCGGGCGGGCTGCACCCTGGCGCGCTCGGACTCGCCGCCGCCTATGGCGTGCTGGTCGCCCTGGCCTTCGCGCTGTGGCCGATCGCGCGCGCGCGCGACATCCCCGCCGCGGCCCTGTTCCGCTCGCTGATCGCACCGCCGCGCGCCTGGCCGCGGCTGGATGTCGCCGTCGCCACCCTGCTCGCCGTGGGGGCGCTTGCCGGGCTTGCCATCGGCACGGCGCTGGACCGTCGCCTGGGCACGGGCTTCGTGCTGGGCGCCGCTGCCTGCTTCGTCCTGTTCCGCCTCGCCGCGGCGGGCATCCAGTGGCTGGCCCGGACGGTGCCGGCGCCGCGCAGCCCGACGCTGCGGCTCGCGCTCGCCAATCTGCACCGGCCCGGCGGCAACCTGCCCGGCATCGTGCTGTCGCTGGGCCTCGGGCTCACGGTGCTGGCGATCATTTCGCTGGTGCACGGGAATTTCTCCCGGGCGCTGCAGAGCCAGTTGCCGGCGATCGCGCCCAGCTTCTTCTTCATCGACATCCAGCCGGACCAGCTCGCGGCCTTCGACGCGGTGCTGCGCGAGGCCCCGGGCGTCGGCCACGTCCAGAAAGTGCCGAATCTCCGGGGCCGGATCACGCGGCTCAACGGCGTGCCGGTCGAGCAGGCCGTGGTCGCGCCGGAGGCGCAATGGGCGATCGGCTCGGATCGCGGCCTGACCTATGCCCGGGAACTGCCGCGCGACGCGCGGGTGATCGCGGGCGAATGGTGGCCCGCCGACTACAGCGGCCCGCCGCTGGTGTCGTTCGATGCCCAGATCGCGGCCGGGATGGGGCTCAAGCTGGGCGATACCATCGCCCTCAACGTGCTCGGGCGCGAATTCACCGCCCGCATCGCCAATCTGCGGGCGATCGACTGGAGCACGCTCGGCATCAACTTCACTCTCATCCTGGCGCCCGGCACGCTCGAAGGCGCGCCGCAGACCTGGATCGCGACGGCGCAGGTCGATCGCGTCCACGAGGATGCGGTCGAGCGCATGCTGGTCGAGCGCTTGCCGAATGTCTCCGCGATCCGGATCCGCGATGCGCTGGCCAGCGTCGAGGGCATGCTGGACGCGATCGCGCGCGCCGCACGGATCACGGCCGGGGTGACCCTGCTTGCCGGCGCGCTGACCCTCGCGGGCGCGATCGCGGCGACCCAGCGCCGCCGGATCTACGACGCGGTGGTGCTCAAGGTGCTGGGCGCGCGGCGACGCGAGATCCTGCGCGCGCTGCTGATCGAGTTCGCGCTGATCGGGGCGGCCGTGTCCGCGGTCGCCGCCGCGCTGGGCGGCATCGCCGCGTGGCTGCTGGTGACCCGGTATCTGCGGGTCGACTTCGCCTGGCTGCCGGCCACGCTGCTGGGCGTGGTTGCGCTGGCGGTGACGGCGGTGATCGCGATCGGGCTGGCGGGAACCTGGCGGGCCCTGGGCCACCGGCCCGCGGAGACGCTGCGGCAGGGGTGACGGCGCCTCGCCGGCCGCCGCTCCAAAAACCCTTGTTTTGTAAAGGATACTTCCGAGTATCCGAGCGTCGCGCTATTGAATCGCCAGGGGTACTGCCCATATCCTCAGTCGACCCTGAACAGGGGATCCATGGGAGATCTATGCGATGAATAATCCGTACCTGAACCAGACGGCGCCCGCATCGACGGCGGATGTCGCGATCGATTCGGGCCTGCGCGCGCACATGCTGCGTATCTACAACTACATGACCTCGGCGGTGCTGCTGTCGGGGATCGTGGCGTATCTGATCGTCAGTTCGCCGGCGCTGACCAATCTGCTGATCAAGTCGCCGCTGCGCTGGGCGTTCATCCTGGCGCCGCTCGCCTTCGTGTTCATCATGTCCTGGCGGTTCGAGCGCATGTCGAAGACGGCGCTGCAGGGCCTCTACTGGGCCTATGCCGCGTGCATCGGCGTGTCCTTCGCGACGATCCTCTACGTCTACACCGGTGCCAGCGTGGCGCGCGCCTTCTTCATGGCGGCCGGTCTCTTCGCGGCGCTGAGCCTCTACGGCTACACCACGAAGGCCGACCTGTCGAAGTTCGGCACGCTGCTGATGGTGGGCATGGTGGTGGTGTTCCTCGCCAGCATCGTGAACATCTTCCTCGGCTCGACGGCGGTGCAGTTCGCGGTCTCGATCGTCGGCCTGCTGGTCTTCCTGGGCCTGACCGCCTGGGACACGCAGCGCATCAAGGATACGTATCTCGAGTATCGCGGCACCGAGGTCGAAGGGAAGATCGCGGTGATGGACGCCCTCGGGCTCTACATCAACTTCGTCGCCATCTTCCAGTTCCTGGTCTCGCTGGTCGGTCAGCGCGAAGAGTGAGGCGTCGCGTGACAGGGGGGTGACCCCCGGGGTCTGGCCCCCGTCGGGGTCAGACCCTCGCGAGCAAGGCGCAACACGCGCCAAAACGGTGTTTCTGCGGGCCAGCCAAGCGACCCGCCGCCGCGACACCTGCATCACCGATGCGCCAGACGACCGGCGATCGGCCCTGCAGCCGGGGGTCTGATCCCAAACGGGGTCAGACCCCTGATCCGGCCCGCCCCCCGGCCCCCTGGCTCGCCCGCTGACGCCGACCTCTGGGCAGCCTTCCCTCCCGCGAGACGGTCGTCCCATCATGCAGCTTCCGCCCGCCGCCATCGGCGCCGCCGTCGGCGACATCGAAACCCCGGCACTGGTCGTCGATCTCGACGCTTTCGACCGCAACCTCGCCAAGATGGCGCGGCTGGCGCGCGACGCCGGGGTGCGCCTGCGCCCGCACGCCAAGACCCACCGCGCACCCGCCGTCGCGCTGCGCCAGATCGCGCATGGCGCCATCGGACAGTGCTGCCAGAAGGTCGGCGAGGCCGAGGTTCTGGTGCGCGGCGGCGTCGGCGACGTGCTGATCAGCAACGAGATCTTCGGCATCGCCAAGTTCCGGCGTCTGGCCGCTCTCGGCCGCGAGGCCAGGGTCGCCGTCTGCTTCGATCATCCCGGGCAGGTCGACCAGGCGGCGGCGGCCGCGCGCGAATTCGGCGTCGAGATCGGCGGGCTGGTCGAGATCGAGGTCGGCATGCAGCGCTGCGGCGTCGGGCCTGGCGCGCCGGCGGTGGAACTGGCGCGGCGCATCGCGGGCGCGCCGGGGCTGGTCTTCAAGGGTATCCAGGCCTATCACGGCACGGCGCAGCACATGGCCGCCCATGGCGACCGCGTCGCGGCGATCCGCAACGCCGCCGGCGCCGTGCGGGCGACCCGCGATGCCCTGGCCGTGGCGGGTCTCGCCTGCGACATCGTCGGCGGGGCCGGGACCGGAACATTCCGCGAGGAGGCCGCCAGCGGTCTTTGGAACGAGCTCCAGGTCGGCTCCTACGCCTTCATGGACGCCGAATACGCGGCGATCGGCGACGCGAATGGCGGCAATCGCTACACCGAGTTCGAACACAGCCTGTTCGTCCTGGCGACGGTGATGAGCGTCCCGGCGCCAGACCGGGTGATCGTCGATGCCGGGTTGAAATCCTTCAGCATGGAAAAGGGGCCGCCCTGGGTCCATGGCCGGCCCGGGCTGGAAGCCTATGGCGTTTCCGACGAGCATGCGCGCATCCGTGTCGCCGGCGTTCCGGCCCCCGGGCTGGGCGAGCGGCTGATGCTGATCCCCGGGCATTGCGATCCCACGATCAACTTGCACGACTGGTATGTCGGCATCCGAAACGGCCGGGTCGAGGCGCTCTGGCCGATCGCGGCGCGCGGGGCGAGCGCGTGACGGCCGGACCCTGACGATCGACGCGGGCTCGGCATGGCCGTCGCGCCCGATCTTCGACGTCGCGCCCTGTCATCTGGGTCTGTCCCCGGACGCCTGGCCCCTAGCCCTTGAAAGTCGCGAACTGTGGATAAAATGGAGGCGGGGGATTCCCGACTCGACTCCTCCGTTAAGGTTAACGTAGCGTCAATTGTCGGAGAGTTTTTCGGCTTAACCTCGATAACCGGGAGTAGACCATGCGTGGCGAGCATTCGCCTTGGGGATATCTGCCGCCCGAGGCGCCGGATCTGACGCTGGGATGCCTTCTGGAGCCCGGTTCGCTGACCCGGCGCCTGATCGCCAGCGGCCGACGCTTCGACGTCACCCTTCTGCGTTTCGGCCCGGACCATCCGGCGTTGGACGAAGCCGACCTGCTGGGCGTGGCATCCGGCGAGCGGATCACCGTGCGCCATGTCGCACTGTCCCTGGACGGCGAGACCGTGGTGCTGGCGCGCAGCTTCTGCCGGCTGGACTGCCCGGTCTGGCACCCGATCCTCGATCGGGGCGGTCGATCGCTCGGCCTGACCTTGTTCTCGGGCGAGGTCCAGGTGGCGCGCGGGGCGCTCGAATTCGCCCAACCACCGGCTGGCCATCCCCTGGACGATCTCGCGGCGGGATTTTCCGGCGACCCGGGCGGCCTGCCGGCCCGGCGCTGCCGGTTCGAGCTGGGCGGCGCGCCGCTGGTCGTCTGCGAGGTGTTCCTGCCGGCGCTGGAGGACGCCTTGCCGCCCGCCGCGCGCTGTCAGGTCGCCTGACGCCCGCCGGGCGTCCTCAGAAACGGATGACCTGACGCAGCGTCCGCGCCTCGGCGAGGCGGTCGAAGGCCGCATTGATGTCGTCCAGCGCCAGCGTCTCGCCCAGCAACCGGTCGACCGGCAGCCGCCCCTGGCGATAGAGGGCGATGTAGCGGGGAATGTCGCGCGACGGCACGCAGGAACCGACATAGCTGCCCTTGAGCGTCCGCTCCTCGGCAACCAGGGTCACCGGCGGCAGGGCGAGCCGCTGGGCCGGGTTGGGCAGCCCCGCGGTCACCGTCGTGCCGCCACGCCGCGTCGCGGCCCATGCCAGTTCCAGCGCCCGGGCCGAACCGGCCATCTCGAAGGCGTAGTCGACCCCGCCTGCGGTCAGGTCGCGGATCTGCGCCGCCGCGTCGGTCGCTCCGCCATCGACCGCGTCGCTGGCGCCGAGCGTCAGCGCCAGCGCCCGCTTCGACGGCTCGAGATCGACCGCGACGATCCGGGCGGCGCCGCAGGCGGCGGCGCCGAGCAGGGCCGCGAGCCCGACCCCGCCCAGTCCGATCACCGCGACGCTGGCGCCGGGGGCGATCCGCGCCGTGTTGGCGACGGCGCCCACGCCGGTCAGCACGGCGCAGCCGAACAGCGCCGCCTCGACCGCCGGCAGGTCGTCCGGCACCTTCACCAGCGAGCGGCGCGAGACGACGGCGTGTCCGGCGAAGGCGGACACGCCGAGATGATGATGGATGGCGGTGCCGGCGCGCATGATGCGCCGGCCGCCGGCCAGCATCTCCCCGGCGCCATTGGCCCGCGCAGCCGGCTCGCACAGCGCCGGCCGGCCTTCGGCGCAAGGGCCGCAGCAGCCGCAACTGGGCACGAACACCATGACGACATGGTCGCCCGGCGCCAGGTCCTCGACGCCCTCGCCCAGCGCCTCGACGATGCCGGCGGCCTCGTGGCCCAGCGCCATCGGCGTCGGCCGGGGCCGGTCGCCGTTGATGACCGACAGGTCGGAATGGCACAGCCCGGCCGCCGTGATCCGCACCAGCGCCTCGCCGCGCCGTGGCGGCGCGAGTTCGACCTCGGCGATCGCCAGCGGCCGCGACTGCGCATAGGGGCGGGGGCGTCCGACCTGTTCCAGGATCGCGGCACGTGTCCTCATCGGCGCATTCCTTTCCCGGGGCCCGAAGTCAGTCCAGCCTGAACCCGCGCGCCCGCACGAAGGCGCCGAAGCCGGTGCGTTGCGGCTCGGCATAGTGGCGCGCCTTCTCTTCCGACCAGCCATAGCCGGGCGCGACGCCGAAGCGTGCGGTGTCGCGCTGGCGGCGATAGGGATGCAGCGCGCGCCGCCGCGCGTCGTAGGCATCCACCTGGGCGCGCGCCGCGCCGTCGTCGAAGCGCTCGCGATGGACCGTGGCGGCCAGCGGCAGCCGCGGGCTGATCGCGCCGGGATCGGCGGGCCAGCCGAGCGTCATCGCGGCGACCGGAAAGACCAGCCCGGGCAGGCCGAGCAGGTCGCTGGCCGCGTCCGGTGCGTTGCGGATCTGGCTGATCGGGCAGCAGCCGAGCCCGGCCGCTTCGGCGGCCGCGACCAGCCACGCCAGGACGATCGCGGCATCGACGCTGGCGTTGAAGAACGCGTCGAGATGGTCGTTGGCGAAGGGATGTCCCCGCCAGTCGTGCAACTGGCGCTGCCGGCGATGGTTGCCGCAGGCGACGATCCAGACGGGGGCGGCGGCCATCCACGGATCGCCGCCGCACAGCGCGGCCAGCCGCTGGCGCGTCGCGGTCTCGGTGACCACGACGAGGTCGCGCTGCTGCAGGTCGCTCTTCGTCGGTGCGCTCAGCGCCGCGGCGCAGACGAGCTCGACCAGCGCCGCCGGCACCGGGCGGTCGGCATAGGCGCGTATCACGCGATGGCCGGCGAGGCCGGCCAGCCGGTCCAGCGCCGCGTCCGGCGCGGCCCCGGCGAGACCGCCGGCATCCCCGAAGCGGCGGTCGAGCGCCTCGGCGAGCGCCGCCCGGCGATCCTGCGTCATGGCGTCGGCGCCCGGCCGTCAGACGCAACGTCCGCCATCGACCTCGAACGCCGTCCCGGTGATGAAGCCGGCCTCGTCCGAGCACAGATAGAGCGCGGCGTTGGCGATGTCCTCCGGCCGCGACAACCGGCCGAGCGGCACGCTGGCCGTGAACCGCGCGCGGTTCTCGGGCGTGTCGCCGCCCATGAAATCGGCCAGCATCGCGGTCTCGCCGGCGACGGGGCACAGGCAGTTGACGCGGATGCGGTCGGGCGCGAATTCGACCGCCATCGACTTGGTCATCGTGATCGCGGCGCCCTTGGAGGCGTTGTAGACCGTCAGGCCGGGCCGCGGACGCAGCCCCGCGGTCGAGGCGGTGTTGAGGATGACCCCTCCGCCCTGGCGGCGGAACACCGGGACCACGGCGCGTGCGGAGAGGAAGATCGCCTTCACGTTGACCGCGAAGATCCGGTCGAAGGCCTCTTCCTCGACGCCGAGCATCGACTGGTTGCGATGGGTGTAGCCGGCGTTGTTGACCATGATGTCCACGCGCCCGAATCGGTCGCAGGTCGCCTGGACCATCGCCCCGACATCGGCTGCCCTGGCGACGTCGGCGCGCACGAAGATCGCGTCGCCACCCGCGTCCCCGATCGCCGCGGCGACGCGCTCGCCGTTGCCGGCGGCGATGTCGGCGACCGCGACGCGCGCGCCCTCGGCCGCGAAGCGTCGCGCGATGCCCTCGCCGAATCCCGAGCCCCCGCCCGTGACGATCGCAACCTTGTCCTTGAGCCGCATGCGTCCGATCCTTCCCCGAAGCCGGCCTTCAGGATCGCCGAGCCACGGGCCGCGCCGCAAGTTCCGGGTGGCGCCCCGGCGCGGCCGCGCGCATGATCCTGTCCATGAGCGATTCCAACGCCATCGACAGCCTGCCGGCGCTGCTCGGCCTTTTCGGTCCCGTCGGCACGCTTGCGGCCGCCAAGTCGATTCCGCGCCTCGACGCGCATTGCCGGCGCTTCATCGCCCTGTCGCCGTTCCTGGTCATCGGGTCGACCGATCGCGAGGGGCGGGCGGACACGAGCCCCAAGGGCGACCCGCCGGGCTTCGTGCGCGTCGTCGACGACCGCACGATCGCCATCCCCGACCGCCCTGGGAACAACCGGATCGACACGCTTCGCAACATCGTCGAGAACCCCGAGGTCGCCGTGATCTTCTTCGTCCCGGGGATCGAGGAGACGCTGCGCCTGAACGGGCGTGCGCGGCTGACCACCGATCCCGAGCTGCGCGCCACGATGGCCGTCGGCGGCAAGGTGCCGGCGCTGGCGATCGTCGTCGAGATCCGCGAGGCCTATCTGCACTGCGCCAAGGCCCTGAAGCGCGCACGCCTCTGGGATCCGGACAGCCGCGTCGCCCGCGACGCCCTGCCCAGCCTCGGACGGATGGTGCTGGACCAGACCGGGCTCGCCGAACCGATCGCCGCGGTCGAGGCCCGGATCGAACAATCCTATCGCGACAGGCTTTACTGACGCCGTCCGGCGCGCTTCCATCGCCCATGCGATTTCGACAACGGGACAGGACAACATGACCATCGCCGAAGACAGGATCATCGCCGCCCTCCGCGCGGACCAGGACCTTGCCGACATCTCGCGGGCCCTGGGCGCCGCCCCGGGCGAGCTTGCCGCCGCGCGCGACGCCTTTCTCGCCGAGCGCGCGCGCATCGCCGACATGCGGATCACCGCCGCGGTGCACGCGCCGGTCGAGATCCTGCGCGACCGAAGCGGCATCCCGCATGTCTGGGGACGCGAGACGCCGGACGTCTATTTCGGGCTCGGCTTCGCGATGGCGCAGGACCGGCTGTGGCAGATGGACCGGCTGCGCCGCCGCGCGCTGGGACGTCAGGCCGAGATCCTGGGGCCGTCCTTCGTCGCCTCCGATGCCGCCCATCTGACCGTCGGCATCGACCTGATCGCGGCGCGTGAACCGGCGCTGATCGACGGCAGGACATACGAGACCGTTGCCGCGTTCGTCGCCGGCATCAATCGCGGCATCGAGTCGATGGGCGCGCGCCTGCCGGTCGAGTTCGCCATGCTGGGCTACGCGCCGGCGCCGTTCACGGTCGGCGACGTCGTGGCCATCGCGCGCGGCATCTGGTGGTCGCTGAACGGCCGCATCGACCGG
>JBIKLI010000189.1:0-8342 GCA_044359885.1 Alphaproteobacteria bacterium
TCGATCCCGACGAGTTCGATCGCGGGCGCGGGCGGCAGCGTGCTCACTGCACGGGGCAGGAATTCGCCTGACGATAGTCGACCACCGAGAGACGGCCGGCGACGATGTCTTCCCTGGCCTTGTTGACCGCGGTCTCCATCTCGGCGCTCACCAGGCGGCGGTTGTGTTCGTCGATCGCGACGCCCACGCCTTCTTCCTTGAGGCCGAGATTGCGCACGCCCGCCTGCCAGCGGTTCTCCCGGGCCGCCTTGAATGCCTCGTACACGGCCACGTCGACGCGCTTGATCATCGAGGTCAGGATACTGCCGGGATGAAGGTGGTTCTGGTTCGAATCGACGCCGATCGCCAGCCGGCCCTGGTCCTTCGCGGCCTGGAGGACGCCGAGGCCGGTGCCGCCCGCGGCGGCGTAGACGACGTCGACGCCGCGGTCGAACTGCGCGCGGGCCAGTTCGCCGCCGCGGGTCGGGTCGCGCCAGGCCGCCGGCGTGGTGCCGGTCATGTTCTGGATGATGTCGATGCGCGGGTTCACGAAACGCGCACCCTGGGCATAGCCGCAGCCGAAGGCGCGGATCAGCGGAATGTCCATCCCGCCGACGAAGCCGACCTTGCCGGTCTTCGAGGCCGATGCCGCCATCATCCCGGCGAGGAAGGAGCCCTCCTGCTCCTTGAAGACGAAGCTCTGCACGTTGGGCAGGTTCACGACCGCGTCGATGATGTTGAACTTGACGTTCGGGAATTCCTCGGCTGCCCCCTTGACCGGCACGGCCTGGGCGAAGCCGACGGCGACGACCACGGTCGCGCCGCGCCGTGCCAGGTTGCGAAGCGCCTGGTCGCGCTGCGCCTCGCTCGTGACCTCGAATTCGCGATACGCGATGCCGGTCTCGCGCTTGAAGCGTTCGGCGCCGTTGTAGGCGGCCTCGTTGAACGATTTGTCGAACTTGCCGCCCATGTCGAAGACGATGGCCGGCACGAAATCCTGCGCCGACGCCGAGGCGGCGGCCCCGGCGACGACGGCGGCGATGGCCAGTCGGGAAATCATTTTCATGCTCGATCCTCCAGGGGGGACGGGGCGGCGGCCCCGTCGCGATCCTGCGAGGCTACAATCCCCCGGTGTCATCTCCAAGCGTGGCCACCGCGCGGCGGCGGCGCGAATCGTCAGCGCCGCCTTGTGCCGCGCAGCGCGGCCGCGAGCCCTGCCCCCAGCAGCAGCAGCGACCCGGGCTCCGGAACACCGAAGGGGGGCGGGTCGGGAACGTTGGGTTCGGACAGGTCGGTTCCATACTGGAAACTGCCCAAGGAAATCGCGCCCGGTGCCGCGATGTCGAAACCGGCCGGCAACCCGGTCAGGACGAAGGTCACGGCGTTGCGGATCAGCGCCTCGCCCCCGGTCACCGCCGCGTTGCCGGTCGAAGGATCGTCGGCCCCCGAAACCAGCCCGAATTGCAGCCCGTCCGGGGAGGCCGGCCCGGCGAGATTGCTTCCGCCAGGGAAGAGATCGCCCGGGCCGAAGAGCCCGAACCCGGCGCTGCTGATGCCGCGATCGGCGCCGAACGGTCCGACGATGCCTTGCCGGTAGGCCCATTCGCCGCGGACATCCGGCCCCGCGCCCGCCGGGCCGAAGATGATCGTGCTGCCCGGGGCCAGCGTCGCCGAGACGGGGGTCAGCAGCGGATTGCCGGCGAGCGAAAAGAAGTACGCGGTCATCACCTGATCGGGGACCAGCACGTCCTGGCCGGTATTCGACAGCGTGATCGTCAGATTGGGGCCCGAATCGGTCAGCGTGACCGACCCGGCCCGCGGGCCGGCGGCCCCGGTCAGCGTGATGGTTCCGGCGACGGCGGATGCGCCGGCGGCGCAAAGGGCAACGGCCCCGGTCAGGGCGAGCCAGGATGTCTTCATGGCGCAAGGTCTCCTCGACAGTCGGATGGCGGCGGACCGGCCGCCGAAGCAAATCTGGCGCCATCCTGCTGCCCAACCAATTTCCGGCGGCATTTCAAGGCCGAAGAAAAATCATCCGGCCGTCATGGCCATGGCGCTGTAAAACAGGCCGACAACGCCCGATTGCGCCGCCTCAAGCAGCGGGCGACGGCGATCGCGGTTGCCCCGAATGCGTTGGTCGCTAGGCCAGCCCAAGCCCGGCCAGGATCGACTGGCGGTCAGCGTCGAGCGCCGGCGCTGGACGGCGGGTCGCGGGATCCGCGACGCCGGAGAACTTGATCGGGTTTCCCGCCATGCGCAGCGGTCCGATCTCGGGATCCTCGGCGGTCACGACCATGTTGCGGCTCGCCACCTGCGGGTCGGCGAGCGCCTGAGCGACGTCGTTGATCGGACCGCAAGGCACCCCGGCCGCGTCGATCGCGGCGAGCCAATGCTGCGTGCCCTGCGCGGCCAGGGCCTGCTCGATCTCGGCCTTCAGCGCGGCCGCGTGGCGGGTTCGGGTCTCGTTGGTCGCGAAAAGCGGATCGGCGGCCAGATCTGGCCGGCCCAGCGCCTCGCAGAGCTTGCGGAAAAGCCCGTCGTTGCCGGCGGCCACGATCACCCAGCCATCGGCGGTGCGGAACGCCTCGAAGGGCGTGATCGAAGGATGGCGCGCGCCCAGCGGCCCCGGCACCTGCCCCGTCGACACGTAGCGCGCGATCGCGTTCTCCAGGATCGCGACCTGGCAATCCAGCATCGCCACGTCGACCTTCCGCCCCAGGCCGGTGCGGGCACGTTCGACCAGCGCGGCGTTGATGCCGATGGCGGTGAACAGCCCCGCGGTGATGTCGCCGACCGAGGTACCGACGCGGGTCGGCGGACTGCCGGGGTGACCGGTCAGGCTCATGATCCCGCCCATGCCCTGGACGACCATGTCGTAGGCGGCCCGGGTCCGGTAGGGACCGGTATGGCCGAAGCCCGAGGCCGCGGCATAGATCAGGCGGGGGAAGCGCGGATGCAGCGCGTCCCAGCCGTAGCCGAGCTTCTCCATGGTGCCGCCGCGATAGTTCTCGACCAGAACGTCGCCGATCCCGAGAAGCCGTTCGAAAACGGCGCGGTCCGCGGGCGCCTTAAGATCGAGCGCGATCGACTCCTTGCCGCGGTTGATCGACATGAAATAGGCCGACTTGCCCTTCACGAACGGCCCGATATGGCGCGAATCGTCGCCGACGGCCGGCGGTTCGATCTTCACCACCCGAGCGCCGAGATCGGCGAGAACCATCGTGCAGTAGGGCCCGGCGAGGACGCGCGTCAGGTCGAGGACGAGAAGGCCCGACAGCGGGCCGGATGTCTTTTCCAAAGGCGGCTCCGGCGACAGGCGCTCAGCGGTCGAGATCGCGCCGCGGATCGGCGGGACGGCCGGCGGGGCGGACAGGATCGGCTTCCGGAACCAGCTCGAGTTCGAGCGCGGCCGCGAGGCTGCCGGTCGCGGCGAGCAGCCGGTAGGCCGACACGACCTGCACGCTCTGCGCCGTCACCAGACGGCTGCTGGTGTTGAAGACCTCGTTCTCGGCGTTCAGCACGTCGATCAGGCTGCGTTCGCGGGTCAGGAACTGGGTCTGGTAGATGTCGCGCACGCCGATGGTGCGCGTACGCGCGCTCTCCAGGCGCGGGATCCTTTCCTCGGCCGCCTCGAGCTGGATCAGCGCGCGGCGCACCTCTTCCTCGACGACACGGGAGGTGACGTGCTGCTGCGCGATCGTCTGCGACATGCGCCCGAGCGCCACGTTGCGCTGGGCGATGTCGGCGCCGCCGCGATAGAGGTTCCAGCGCAGCACCAGAAGCGCCGAGGCGTCGCTCTGCTCGCCGCGCGCACCTTCGGTGTTGCGGTTGCGAGAGGCGCCGATCTCGAGATTGAGCTTCGGGTAGAAGGCGCTTTCGGTGCCTTCGACCTCGTGCTCGGCGGCGCGGATGTCGGAGCGCGCGATCTGCAGGGTGCGATTGTTGCGGCGGGCCTGGGCGACGACGTCGTCGGCCGAGCTTAGACCGCGCATCGCCGCGCCCGGGTAGGCCGCTGGCTCGAGTTCCGGACCCGGCCGCCGGCCGACAAGCGCCAGATACCGGCTTTCGGCCTCCTCGAGCGCGGCGCGGGTCTCGATCTCGGTGGCGACCGCGCTGTCGAGCCTGGCATTGGCCTGATCGGCCTCGCCGGCCGGAATCATGTCGCCGGCACGGGCCCGCACCTTCTCGACGATGGTGGTCAGCGCCTGGACGTTCGCTGTCGCCAGCGCCAGCAGCCTTCGCTGCCTGAGGACGTCGATATGGGCCTCGATCGCATCGAGCGCGATGAGCTCGACCGCCTCGCCGACCCGATACGCCGCCGATTCGACGCGCGCCTGCTGCCGGGCGATCTCGCTGGCGTTCTCCCAGCCGTCGAACAGACGCTGCGTCGCGAACACGCCGCTGTCGCGGCGCGTCAGGCTCGCCGTTCCGCCCCGGGCACGGGTCGTGGCGCTGTCGGTCCATTCCGGACCGCCACCGATACGAAGATCGATCTGCGGCAGGTTCAGGCCGCGCGCCCGCGCCAGTTCCTGCCCGACCGCCTCGCGGTTGCGGGCGACCAGGCCGACGCGCGGGTGGGTCAGCACCGCCTCCTGGGCGCTCTGGCGCAGCGTCTGCGCCGGAGCCATCCCGGTCACGGTCACGACGAACGCCAGTGCGACGGCGCCGACGGCGTGCCGCCGAGCGTTGGGCATTCCTGGCAAACCTGCTAGAAAACGGACCATCGTTCTTGGATCGCCTCTTCCAGCCCCGGGCGTCAACAGAAAATGCTCAATTTTTCTTATGGATCGCCCATCGGTCCGGGTCGCCGTCGCAAGCCGGCACGGGATTCATGGTGCCTGCGGGCATGATCCAGGCCGCCGAACCGCAACTTCCCGACACCGGCCGCCGCGAACCCGGCGCCCCCGCCGCCGAGCGCGCGGCGGGCAGGCCCGCCGATTCGGGCTACGACGATCCGCTGCTCGGATGCCTCGCCATCGCCGCCTCGCTGCTGGGCCGGCCGGTCAGCATCGAGACACTGCGTTCGGGGTTGCCGCTCCATTCCCAGAAGGCGACGCCGGCGCTGTTCCTGCGCGCCGCCGATCGCGCCGGGCTGGAGGCGCGCGCGGCACGACGACGCCTGATCGCCGACATTTCGCCGCTCAACCTGCCCTGCGTGCTGCAGCTTGCAGGCGGTCATGCCTGCGTGCTGGTGCGGCTGGCAGGGCGCGACGCGGAAATCCTGCTGCCGGAAAGCCGCGGCGGCGCCAGGACCCTGCCGGTCGCGGAACTGCAGCAATCCTTCGCCGGCTCGGTCCTGTTCCTGCGGGTGCGCCACGGTCCGGACCTGCGCGCCGGCCATGCGACCGTGCCGGCTCACCGGGACTGGTTCTGGCGCACGGTCGGGGATCTGTGGCCGATCTACGGCCATGTCGCGGTGGCCGCCATCGCCATCAACCTGCTCGGGCTGGTCGGGTCCGTCTACGCGATGAACGTGTACGACCGGGTCGTTCCGAACAACGCGGTCGAGACGCTCTGGGTACTGACCATCGGGGTCCTGGCCGTCAACGTCTTCGAATTCCTGCTGCGCGGCGCCCGCGCCTTCTTCATCGACTCCGCCGGAAAGGCGGCCGACGCCGTCATTGCCTCGCGGCTGGTCGAGCACATCCTCGCCATGCGCCTCGAGGCGCGCCCGCAATCGACGGGCGCCATGGCGAGCAACGTGCGCGACTACGAGGCGCTGCGGGAATTCTTCACCTCCGCGACGCTCGTGGCGCTGATCGATCTGCCGTTCGTCGCGCTGTTCGTGGCCGCGACCTGGATGATCGCCGGCCCGCTGGCCTGGATCCCGATCCTGGCCATGCCGGTGGTGATCCTCGGCGGGCTCGCCGTGCAGGTCCCGCTGGCCCGCGCGGTCGAGCGCAACCAGGCGGAGGCGGCGCAGAAGCACGCGATCCTGGTCGAGGCGATCGAGGGCCTGGAGACGATCAAGGTGGCGCGCGCGGAAGGCCGCACCCAGCGCATCTGGGAGCGTGCCGTCGCCGCCGGCGCGCAGTCGGCGATGTCGACCCGGGTGCTGTCGACGCTGGCGATCAACTTCACCACCCTGGCGACGTCGGTCGCCAGCGCGATGGTGATCTTCTTCGGCGCGCATCTGATCGGCCTCGGCCAGCTGACGATGGGCGCGCTGATCGCCGCCTCGATCCTGACCGGCCGCGCCATGGCCCCGCTGGCGCAGATCGCGGGGCTGATCGTGCGGGTCAACCAGTCCGTCTCGGCGCTGCGCGCGCTGCAGCGTCTGATGCGTGCGCCGCGCGAGCGCGATGCCGGCAACAGCTATGTCGCCCGGCCGTCGCTGCGCGGCCAGATCGAACTGCGCGACGTCTCCTTCGCCTATCCCGCGGCGGCAGCGGCCCCCGGTGCGGGTCCCGCGCCGCCCTCGCCGCCCGCCATCGCCAAGGTGTCGCTGTTCGTGGGCGCCGGCGAACGGGTCGGCATCGTCGGTCGCGTCGGATCCGGGAAGAGCACGCTGGCGAGGCTGGTCGCCGGGCTCTACCAGCCGGGCGAAGGATCGGTCCTGGTCGACGGCACCGACATCCGCCAGATCGACCCTGCCGAGCTGCGCGGCCAGATCGGCTACGTGCCGCAGGACGCCCAGCTGATGTTCGGCACGGTCAAGGAGAACATCCTCATCGGCGCCCCCTTCGCCGACGACGAGGCGCTGCTGCGCGCCGCCGCCGTGGCCGGGGTCGACGACTTCGTCAAGGCGCGCGCCCAGGGCTACGACCTTCAGGTCGGCGAACAGGGACGATGGCTCTCCGGCGGCCAGCGCGCGGCCGTCACCATCGCCCGGGCGTTGATCGCCGATCCGCCGATCATGCTGTTCGACGAGCCGACCGGGGCGATGGACTCGACATCCGAGCAGCGCTTCAAGGCGCGGCTGCTGGAGATGCTGGAGGGCCGCACGCTGATCCTGGTGACCCATCGAGGCTCGATGCTGTCGCTGGTCGACAGGCTGGTGGTCATGGACCAGGGCCGCATCGTCGCCGACGGGCCGCGCGACAAGGTGGTCGCCGATCTGCAGTCCGGCGCGATCCGCAACGCGGCACGGGCCGGCTGATGCCGCGCCGGGGGATCATCGAGCCCGATTTCGCGCCCGAGGGCGCGCTGTCGGCGCATGCGGGAATCCGCCGCCTGGGCTGGATGGTGTCGCTGCTGGTCGTGACCCTGATCGGCGGTTTCATCTTCTGGGCGGCCAACGCGCCGCTCGACGAGGTCACCCGCGGCGACGGGCGGGTCATTCCGTCCCAGCGCATCCAGGTGATCCAGAACCTCGAAGGCGGCATCGTCTCCGAGATCCTGGTGCGCGAAGGCCAGATCGTGCCGCGCGACGCGGTCCTGGTCAGGATCGCGAATACCGCCGCCGAAGCGGATCTGCAGGGGGGCCGCGCCCAGTCGGCGGCGCTGCGCGGCGCGGTGGCGCGGCTGGAGGCGGAGGCGGCGGAACTCCCCGATGTCGCGTTCCCCGCCGACCTGCTGGCCGAAGCCCCGGAGATCGCGGCGGCCGAAAGACGGCTGATGCGCGCGCGCGCCGAACAGATCGAGGCGCAGATCGCGGTGCTGCGCGACCAGTCGGAGCAGCGCCTGGGCGAGATCCGGGAACTCGAGGCGCGGATCCTGTCGCTGGACCGCGCCCGCAGCCTCGCCCAGTCGGAAATGTCGATCATCGAGCCGCTGGTACGCAGCGGCGCCGCCTCCCGTCTCGACCTTGTGCGCATCCAGCAGCGGCTCAACGACATCCAGGGCCAGCTCACCGCCTCCGAGCTGGCGCTGCCCCGGGCGCGGCTGGCGCTGGACGAGGTCCAGAAGCGGGTCGCCGAACGGCGCGCCACCTTCCGGTCCGAGGCCAGCACCGACCTCAACCAGCGTCGTGCCCAGCTCGCCGCGCTCAGCGAGAGGCTGCAGGCCGACCGGGACCGGGTGACCCGGACCGAAGTGCGCTCGCCCGTGCGCGGGACGATCAAGGACATGAAGGTCAGCACCGTCGGGGGCGTCATCCGCCCCGGCCAGGACATCCTGGAAATCGTTCCGCTGGAGGACACGCTGCTGGTCGAAGCCCAGCTCCGGCCCGCCGACATCGCCTTCGTGCGGCCGGGCCAGCCGGCGACGATCAAGGTCACCGCCTATGATTTCGCGGTCTATGGCGGCCTGAACGCCGAGTTGGAGCAGATCAGCGCCGACACGATCCAGGACGAGCGCGGCGAGCGCTGGTTCCGGGTCCGGCTGCGGACCGGCAAGGCCTATCTCGGACCGGACGACCGCCCGCTGCCGATCATCCCGGGCATGACCGCCACGGTCGAGATCCTGACCGGACGGAAGACCGT
>JBIKLI010000190.1:0-8331 GCA_044359885.1 Alphaproteobacteria bacterium
GACCAGGGCCGCATAGCCCCGGATGACGCCCGCGCTCTCCAGCCCGCGCACGCGCCGCCAGCAAGGCGAGGGCGAGATCCCGATCCGGGTCGCCAGGTCCTGGTTGCTGAGCCGGCCGTCGCGCTGCAGCTCGGTCAGGATGCGGCGATCGATGTCGTCCAGGGTTTTGGAAGATTCGTTCATCAGGGAGCGACAATACAGAATAAACTGCCTTTTGGCGCAAGGTTTCCGGCAATCTTCGCAAGTTTCTTTCCATTCCCGCGCCTTAAAGTGCCGGATGGACGGATTATGGAAGGAGCCGCGATGAGCGCCATTTCGACTGCCGCGGTGCGGGCCGACCAGCGATCCGCGCCGGTCGATGCGCGGCGGCTGGAGATGCTGCGGGCCCTGGCGCGCAAGGTGCTCTGGCTGTCCTCCTGGACCATCCACAACGCCAACCATCTGCGCGCCAAGCGCGACGGTCTCAAGGTCGGCGGCCATCAGGCGTCGTCGGCCTCGATGGTGACCCTGATGACGGCGCTTTACTTCCACACGCTGCGGCCGCAGGACCGGGTGGCCGTGAAGCCGCATGCCTCGCCGGTCTTCCATGCGATCCAGTATCTTCTGGGCCATCAGTCGCGGGACAAGCTGGAGCGGTTCCGCGGGCTGGGCGGCGCGCAGTCGTACCCCTCGCGCACCAAGGACTCGGACGACGTCGATTTCTCGACCGGCTCGGTCGGGCTCGGCGTCGCGCAGACGCTCTTCGCCTCCATGGTCCAGGACTATGTGCGGCTCAAGGGCATGGCCGGCGGCGACGAGCCGCCGGGGCGCATGGTGGCGCTTGTGGGCGACGCCGAGTTCGACGAGGGCAACATCTTCGAGGCGATGCTTGAGGGCTGGAAGCACGACGTCCGGAACCTCTGGTGGGTGATCGACTACAACCGCCAGAGCCTGGACAGCGTCGTCTCCGACCGGCTGTTCCAGCGCATCATCGGGGTCTTCGATTCGCTCGGCTGGCGCGTGATCACGCTGAAATACGGCAAGCTGCTGCAGCAGGCCTTCGCCGGTCCCGACGGCGATCGTCTGCGCGCCTGGATCGACGACTGCCCGAACTCGCTCTATTCGGCGCTGACCTACAAGGCGGCGTGGCGGCCGCGGCTGGAGGCGGATCTGGGCGAGGTGCCAGGGATCCGCGCGCTGCTCGACAGCCATGACGATGCCGCCCTCCACGCGCTGATGACCAATCTGGCGGGCCACGACATGGAGGCCGTGCTGGAGGGCTTTGCCGCGGCCGAGGACAGCGACCTGCCGACGTGCTTCATCGCCTACACCATCAAGGGTTTCGGCCTGCCCTTCGCCGGCCACAAGGACAACCACGCCGGCCTGATGAGCCCGGAGCAGGTCGACGCGCTGCGGTCCCTGCACAAGGTGCAGAAGGGGGCCGAATGGGAGCGCCTGGCGGGCATCGATCTGCCCGAGGCCGAGGTCGAGGCCTTCCTCGCCGACGTCCCCTTCGCCCGGCGCTTCCCCCGCCGCCATCACGCCCAGGCCGTGCCGTTGCCCGCGGCGTTTCCGGCCCCCCAGGCCGCGACGATGTCCACCCAGGAGGGGTTCGGACGCATCCTCTACGAACTGGCGGGCGGCGACAGCCATCTGGCGCGTCGCATCGTGACCACCTCGCCCGACGTCACCGTGTCGACCAATCTGGGCGGCTGGGTGAACCGGCGTGGGATCTTCGACCGGCGCGACATGAAGGACATCTTCAAGGAAGAGAAGGTCGTCTCGGCCCAGCTCTGGCAGATGGGCCATCAGGGCCAGCATGTCGAACTCGGCATCGCCGAGCACAATCTGTTCCTGATGCTGGGCGCTCTCGGCTTGTCCGCGGACCTGTTCGGGGCCCGGCTGCTGCCGATCGGGACGGTGTACGATCCCTTCATCGCCCGCGGCCTGGATGCGCTGAACTACGCCTGCTACCAGGATGCCCGCTTCATGATCGTGGCCACGCCGTCGGGGCTGACGCTGGCGCCCGAAGGCGGCGCGCACCAGTCGGTCGTCCAGCCCCTGATCGGGCTTGGCCAGCCCGGTCTCAGCTATTTCGAACCGGCCCATGTCGACGAACTGGCCGAGATCATGCGCTGGAGCTTCGCCCATATGCAGGACGAGGACGGTGGCGGGTCGGTCTATCTGCGGCTGTCGACACGGCCGTTGGCGCAGCCGCGGCGCGACCTGGGGGCCGATCTGCGCGCGGCGATCGTCGACGGGGGCTACTGGCTCGAGGCGCCGGCTCCGGATTGCGAACTGGCCATCGTCGCGATGGGCGCGCTGATGCCCGAGATGCGTGCCGCCCTGGCGGAACTGCGCGAGGACCTGCCGGGGGCAGGGCTGCTGGCGGTGACGTCGCCCGACCGGCTCCATGCCGGCTGGCGGCGGGACGGCGCGCGTTCGCACGCAGCGTCGCTGCTCGCGCGGCTGCCGGCCGGGGCGCGGCTGGTGACCGTCGTCGACGGGCATCCGGCCGCTCTGTCCTGGCTCGGCGCGGTGCGCGGGCAGGTCGTGGAGGCGGTCGGCGTCGAGGCGTTCGGCCAGTCCGCCGACCTGCCGGACCTCTATTGCGCCTACGGCCTGGATGCCGACGCCATCGTCGCCGCGGCCGCGCGGGCCCTGCTGCGCTGACGAATTCGTCTTCCGCGCGGTTGACGACGGCCGAACGGGCCTGTAGCTAGTCGGCCCCGCCGGCGGCGGGCGTGGCGGAACTGGTAGACGCGCTGGATTTAGGTTCCAGTGACGCAAGTCGTGTGGGTTCGAGTCCCTCCGCCCGCACCAAATCTTCCCGCTCGCGGGGCGTTTCCGGTCCGGCGCACTGGCAGGACCGGCGGCGACGCGGGCAAGCATCGAGGACCTGACGACATGCAAGTCACCGAACTTTCAAGCGCCGGACTGAAGCGCGAATTCGAGGTGGTCGTGCCGGCGGCGACGATCGCCCAGGGGATCGCGTCGCGGCTGGCCGAAATCGGCCGTCAGGCGGCGCTGCCCGGGTTCCGCCCGGGCAAGGTGCCGATGGGCGTGCTTCGCAAGCGCTTCGGCGCGTCGGTGATGGGCGAGGTGCTCGAGCAGACGGTCTCGAACGTGACCGCCCAGGCGCTGCAGGATCGCGGGCTGCGCCCGGCCATGCAGCCCCAGGTCCAGGTGACCTCCTTCGGCGAGGACGCCGATCTGGTCTACAAACTGGCCTGCGAGATCCTTCCCGATGTGGTGCCGGTCGACCTGAAGACCCTCGAACTGCAGAAGGTCAAGGTCCAGGTCGTCGACGCCGACATCGAGAAGGCGCTTGGCGCGATGGCCGAGCGCCGCGGCAAGGCCAAGGCGGAGGCGGCCGGACGTGCCGCGCAGACCGGCGATATCCTGGTGATCGACTTCGTCGGCAAGGTCGATGGCGTCGCCTTCCCGGGTGGAGCGGCGGACGATCACCGGCTTGAACTGGGCTCCGGCCAGTTCATCCCCGGTTTCGAAGATCAGCTGGTCGGCCAGGAGGCCGGCGCGAAGACCGTGGTCCGCGTCTCCTTCCCCGAGACCTATCCGAACACCGATCTCAAGGGCAAGGCGGCCGAGTTCGACGTCTCGGTCAAGCAGGTTCTGGCGCCCGTCGCCGTCGCGGCCGACGAGGCCCTGGCCAAGGAGCTGGGCTTCGAGGACCTGGACACGCTGCGCGGGGCCGTGCGCGGCCAGATCGCGGGAGAGTTCGCCCAGCTCGCCCGGCTGCGGACCAAGCGCCAGCTTCTCGACAAGCTCGCTGCCGCCCATTCCTTCGATGTGCCCCAGGGCATGGTCGACATCGAGCTTCAGGCGATCATGGCCAATGTCGAGCGCGAGCGCGGGATGGGCACGGAGGACGAGAGCACCCGGGGCAAGTCGCCGGAAGAGCTGTCGGCCGAGTTCCGCCCGATCGCCGAGCGTCGCGTGCGACTGGGCCTGCTGCT
Organism: Alphaproteobacteria bacterium; assembly: GCA_044359885.1. Classification (GTDB taxonomy): domain Bacteria; phylum Pseudomonadota; class Alphaproteobacteria; order CACIAM-22H2; family CACIAM-22H2; genus CAIOSQ01. Next base: position 3,957 of record JBIKLI010000190.1, read on the forward strand.
GTCCGAGATCGGGCGCACCAACAACATCGACGTGACCCAGGAGGAAGTGAATCGCGCGATCGTCGAGCAGGCGCGGCGCTTCCCGGGCCAGGAGCGAAAGGTCGTCGAGCAGTTCCGGTCCAGCCCGGAGCTGGTGGCGCAGATCCGCGGTCCGATCTTCGAGGACAAGGTCATCGACTTCATCATGGAGATGGCCAATGCCACCGAGACGTCGATGACGATCGAGGACCTGCGCAAGGCGCAGGCCGACGACGAGACACAGGGCGGTTGACGTCTGGCCGCGGCGGCACGATGTCATTGACGATGGCGTGAGCAGGCGAGGAGGGACGATGTCCGAACGCGTGGCTGAACAGATGAACATGCTCGTCCCGATGGTGATCGAGCAGACCGCGCGCGGCGAGCGGGCCTTCGACATCTATTCGCGCCTGCTCAAGGAACGCATCATCTTCATGACCGGGCCGGTCAACGACGTCGTCTCCAGCCTGATCTGCGCCCAGCTCCTGTTCCTCGAGTCCGAGAACCCGAAGAAGGACATTTCGTTCTACATCAACTCGCCGGGCGGGATCGTGACCTCGGGCCTCGCGATCTACGACACGATGCAGTACATCCGGCCCGACGTGGCGACGGTGTGCATCGGCCAGGCTGCGTCGATGGGCTCGCTGCTGCTGACCGCCGGCTGCAAGGGCAAGCGCTTCTCGCTGCCCAACGCGCGGATCATGGTCCATCAGCCGTCCGGCGGCGCGCAGGGCCAGGCAACCGACATCGAGATCCAGGCGCGCGAAATCCTGAACCTGCGCAAGCGGCTCAACGAGATCTATGTCCGGCATACCGGCCAGCCGATCGAGGCGATCGAGCAGGCGCTGGAGCGCGACAAGTTCCTCAGCCCCGACGAGGCCAAGGCCTTCGGCCTGATCGACGAGGTCGTGGCCAGCCGTCCGCCGCGTGCCGACGAGACCAAGACGCCCTGACCCGGGGCGCGTTGCGTTCACGGCACGTTCCTCCCGGCGGTTATTCGTTGTCGCCGCGGCGCTTCGAAGTCTAGATTGACGCGATCGTTGCGAGGGACGCGCTGATCCGGTGCGAATCCCCGCAAAGCACAGGCGGAGCACAGATGACCAAGTCCGGCGGCGGCGACTCGAAAAACACGCTCTATTGCTCGTTCTGCGGCAAGAGCCAGCACGAGGTCCGCAAGCTCATCGCCGGTCCCACGGTGTTCATCTGCGACGAATGCGTCGAACTGTGCATGGACATCATCCGCGAGGAGCACAAGACAACGCTGGTCAAGTCGCGCGAAGGCGTGCCGACGCCGCGCGACATCTGCAACGTGCTCGACGACTACGTGATCGGGCAGGATCAGGCCAAGCGCGTGCTGTCGGTCGCCGTCCACAACCATTACAAGCGCCTCGCCCATGGCGGGAAGAACAACGAAGTCGAGATCGCCAAGTCCAACATCATGCTGATCGGCCCGACCGGCTCGGGCAAGACGCTGCTGGCCCAGACCCTGGCCAGGATCATCGACGTGCCCTTCACCATGGCCGACGCCACGACCCTGACCGAAGCCGGCTATGTCGGCGAGGACGTCGAGAACATCATCCTGCGGCTGCTGCAGGCCGCCGACTACAACGTCGAACGCGCCCAGCGCGGCATCGTCTACATCGACGAGGTCGACAAGATCAGCCGCAAGTCGGAGAACCCGTCGATCACCCGCGACGTCTCGGGCGAGGGCGTTCAGCAGGCCCTGCTCAAGATCATGGAAGGCACGATCGCCTCGGTCCCGCCGCAGGGCGGCCGCAAGCATCCGCAGCAGGAGTTCCTCCAGGTCGACACGACCAACATCCTGTTCATCTGCGGCGGCGCCTTCGCGGGCCTGGAGAAGATCATCGCGCAGCGTACGCGCGGCACGGCGATCGGGTTCGGGGCCGACGTGCGCTCGGTCGACGACCGGCAGACCGGCGAAGTGCTGCGCGAGGTCGAACCGGAAGATCTGCTCAAGTTCGGCCTGATCCCCGAATTCATCGGTCGGCTGCCGGTTCTCGCGACGCTGAACGACCTGTCCGAGGATGCCCTGGTGGAGATCCTGCAGAAGCCGAAGAATGCGCTTCTCAAGCAGTATCAGCGCCTGTTCGAGATGGAAGGTGTGAAACTCGCCTTCGCCGAGGATGCGCTGCGCGCGGTCGCGCGCCGCGCCATCCTTCGCAAGACCGGTGCGCGCGGCTTGCGGTCGATCATGGAGGGCATCCTGCTCGACACGATGTTCGACCTGCCGCAGATGACCGGGGTCGAGGAGGTCGTGATCAATCGCGAAGTGATCGAGGGGCGGGCCAAGCCGCTGCTGATCTATGCGGACAGGCGCGTCGAGACCGCGGGCGTATCCTCGGCCTGACGGGCTGTGGCCGGCGCGGGACCGCGCCGGCGGACCGCACTTGATTGCCGTCATGGCGATGCCATTTATTAACGGCGCGGGACCAGGCTGGCAGGAACAGCTTTTCGTCGTCCCGGCGCACGCGTCGACCGGCCTGGATTCGCCGGCCTCTGGATGACCCGAACGAGCGAGTTCGAACATGGCCGAGACCCCGCGTACGTCCCTCTATCCCGTGCTGCCGCTGCGGGACATCGTCGTCTTCCCGCATATGATCGTGCCGCTGTTCGTCGGACGCGAGAAATCCGTCCGCGCGCTCGAGGACGTGATGAAGGACGACAAGCAGATCCTGCTGGTCGCCCAGAAGGATGCGGCCAAGGACGATCCGACGCCCGCGGACATCTACCCGGTGGGCACGATCGGCACCGTGCTGCAACTGCTCAAGCTGCCCGACGGCACGGTCAAGGTACTGGTCGAGGGCGGCGGCCGGGCCCGTATCCTGCGCTATGTCGACAATGCCGATTTCTTCCAGGCCGACGCTGAACTGCTGGCCGAGCGGGTGGCCGAGCCCTCCGAACTCGAGGCGCTGACCCGGACCGTGGTCTCGCAGTTCGAGCAGTACATCAAGCTCAACCGCAAGATCCCTCCCGAGGTCCTGGTCTCGGTCAACCAGATCGACGACCCCGGCAAGCTCGCCGACACGGTGGCCTCGCACCTGGCGCTCAAGATCCCCGAGAAGCAGGAACTGCTCGAGATCGACTCCGTGGCCCAGCGCCTGGAGAAGATCTTCGGCTTCATGGAGAACGAGATCGGGGTTCTCCAGGTCGAGAAGCGCATCCGCAACCGCGTCAAGCGGCAGATGGAGAAGACCCAGCGCGAGTATTACCTCAACGAACAGCTCAAGGCGATCCAGAAGGAACTTGGCGAGATCGACGAGGGCAAGGACGAGCAGTCCGAACTCGAGGAGCGCATCAAGAAGACGAAGCTGTCGAAGGAGGCCCATGACAAGGCCATGGCGGAGCTGAAGAAGCTCAAGACCATGAGCCCGATGTCGGCCGAGGCGACGGTGGTGCGCAACTATCTCGACTGGATGCTCAGCATCCCCTGGAAGAAGCGCACCAAGATCAAGCGCGACGTCAGACATGCGGAAAGCGTGCTCAACGCCGATCATTACGGCCTGGAGAAGGTCAAGGAGCGGATCCTCGAGTATCTGGCGGTGCAGCAGCGTTCGCAGAAGCTGCGTGGCCCCATCCTGTGCCTCGTCGGGCCGCCCGGCGTCGGCAAGACCTCGCTCGGCAAGTCGATCGCGCGCGCCACGGGCCGCAACTTCGTGCGCATGTCGCTGGGTGGCGTTCGCGACGAGGCGGAGATCCGCGGACACCGGCGGACCTATATCGGCTCGATGCCGGGCAAGGTCATCCAGGGCATGAAGAAGGCGAAGTCGTCCAATCCGCTCTTCCTGCTCGACGAGATCGACAAGCTCGGCGCCGACTGGCGCGGCGATCCGACGTCGGCGCTGCTCGAGGTGCTCGATCCCGAGCAGAACGGGACGTTCAACGACCACTATCTCGAGGTCGACTACGACCTGTCGGACGTGATGTTCATCACCACGGCGAACAGTCTGCGCATGCCGCAGCCGCTGCTCGACCGCATGGAGATCATCCGCATCCCCGGCTACACCGAGGACGAAAAGGTCGAGATCGCGCGCCGGCACCTGATCCCCAAGCAGGTCGAGGCCCATGCCCTCAAGGAGGGCGAGTGGGACATCGCCGACGAGGCGTTGCGCGACCTGATCCGCCACTACACGCGCGAGGCGGGCGTGCGCAATCTCGAGCGCGAGATCGCCAACCTGACCCGCAAGGCGACCAAGGAGATCGTCACCGACAAGGCCAAGAAGGTGAAGGTCACCCGCGCCAACCTGGACAAGTACGCCGGCGTGAAGAAGTTCCGCTGGGGCGAGACCGAGACCGAGAACCTGGTCGGCGTCACCAACGGGCTCGCCTGGACGGAAGTCGG
>JBIKLI010000191.1:0-8315 GCA_044359885.1 Alphaproteobacteria bacterium
CGAAATTGGCCAGATCGGGCTCGTAGGCGAACACCCGGCGGCAGTTCGGCAGGCGCGCGCGGCACTGGCGCGAGAAGAGCCCGACATTGGCGCCGACATCGACCAGCGTGAACGCGGGCACGGCCGTCGTCACGCGCTGCACGAAGGCGAATTCCTCCGGCTGCCACATGCCGCTCAGCAACGCGTAGGGGGTGATCGCGTTGTCGCAGTTCAGCCGCAGGGGCGCCGGGCCCGCGCCGTCGCGCCGCATGCAGTGCAGCAGGGCGTCCGGCCGCGGGATCTGCTCGAAGAACCGGACACCGTAGATTTCCCGCAGGATGCGGAGGTTCAGCGAAAGACCGCCCTGGAACGAGGCGAGGACGTGCTGGATGCTGATCGTCATGGGCGGCTTGTCTCCTGGTTCGGGACCCGGGCGGCGATCGCCCGGATCGCCGGGCGGAGCGGGCGGCCGGTGCGGCGCGCCGCCGCGCGCCTCATGATCCGGCGGCCCGGACGGCGGCGCGCCGGCGCAGGCTGAGGCAAGGCCGGTAGCGGTCGTCGCCCGTGAGCGCATGGATGTTTTCGAGCGCGCGCAGGATGCGGCCGAAGCCGATGCGCGCGGCCCAGGCGATCGGGCCGATCGGATAGTTCATGCCCTTGGTCATGGCGAGATCGATGTCGGTCTCGTCGGCGATGCCGGCCTGTGCGGCGTCGAGCGCCTCGTTGGCGAGGCATGCGACGCTGCGCAGGACCAGAAGGCCCGGGATGTCGTCGACGACGCTGACGGCGATGCCCAGCGTCTGGAAGAAGCCGGCCGCCGTTCCGGCCGCGCCGGCCAGCGCGGCGTCGCCGACCGCGATCGCCGCGCGGCCTTGCGTGGCGGCGTCGAGCGCCAGATCGAAGACGACGTCGACATCGCCGCGCAGGGTGGCGGGACGCCCGTCGCTGAGGGCGAGATGGATCCCGTCGACGATGATGCGGCCGTCGCCGGGCGCGCAGTCGATCTGGAGCCCCGCCGCGACCGCGCGCCGCGCCAGGGCTGCCGCCGGGCCGAGATCGCCCATCACGCTGAGCCGGCGGGGTCGCGGGCCGGGGGCGGCGGTCTGCGGCGCCGGACGGGGCGCGCCCTTGGCATGGTCATAGAAGCCGCGGCCGCTCTTGCGGCCCAGCAACCCGGCTTCCACCATCTCCTTCTGCATCGCCGAGCCGCGATAGCGCGGGTCGGCGAAGGTCGCGGCGGACAGCGACGCGGTCGCCGCGACGTTGATGTCGTGGCCGATCAGATCCATGAGTTCGCATGGACCCATGCGGAACCCGCCGCTGTCGCGCATCACCGCGTCGATGGTCGCAGGATCGGCGGCGCGCTCGGCCAGCGTGCGCAGCGCCTCGGCATAGAAGGCGCGCGCGCAGCGGTTGACCACGAAGCCCGGCGTCGAGCGGCAGCGTATCGGGCTCTTGCCCCAGGCGCGCATCGTCGCCATGCCGATCGCGCCGATCGCGGGATCGGTGAGCGGGGCGTCGACCACCTCGACCAGCGGCAGGATCTGCGCGGGGTTGAAGAAATGCAGGCCGCAGAAACGCGACGGCCGGGCCAGAGGCCGTGCCATCGCGGCCAGCGACAGGGCCGACGTGTTGGAGGCGAGGATCGCGCCGGGCGCCATCGCCGCCTCCAGCGCGAGCAGCACGCGGTGCTTGAGGTCCATGTCTTCCGGCACCGCCTCGATCGCGAGGCCGGCGGGGGCCGCCGCGGCGATGTCGCCGGCGGTCTCCAGCCGCGCCATGGCGGCGTCGCGCGCCGCTGGCGAGAGCCTGCCCTTGCCGGCCAGGATGTCGAGCCCGCCCGCGATGGTGCGGCGCGCGGCGTCGAGCGTCTCGGGCGGGGTCCCGATCAGGATCGTGCGATGGCCGGCGAGGCAGGCCACCTGCGCGATGCCGGTTCCCATGGTGCCGGCTCCGACGATTGCGACGGCGACGGAGGGGGCGAGGGCGTCGGTCATGGCGTCGCGCTCCGATGTCTTCAGCGCCCGACCGCGTAGGCCTGCTGCAGCCGCGGCGTTGCGGCGGCGCGCAGCACGCGCCCGTCGGTCGAGGCGGCGCAGTTGCGGCCCAGCGACCAGTCGCCGGAAAGCCTGACCTGGTGGCCGCGCCGCTCCAGATCGGCCACGGTCGCGCGCGGGAAACGTCCTTCCAGCTGCAGCCTCGCCGGGGCCGCGTGGCGCGGATAGAAGGAGTTGGGCCAGTGGTCGCTCTGCAGCTGCGGCGCGTCGATCGCCGCCTGCAGGTCGAGGCCATGGTCGGCGTGGCGCAGGAAGAACTGCAGGATCCACTGGTCCTGGTTGTCGCCGCCGGGCGAACCGAAGGCCAGCGTCGTGTCCGCCTTGCGCGCGATCGTCGGGGTCAGGGTCGTGCGCGGCCGCGCGCCGGGGCGCAGCGTCGAGGGCAGTCCCTCCTGCATCCAGAACATCTGCATGCGCGTGCCCAGGCAGAAGCCGAGGCCCGGGATCGTCGGCGAGGACTGAAGCCAGCCGCCCGACGGTGTCGCGGCGACGACGTTGCCCCAGCGATCGACGACGTCGAGATGGCAGGTGTCGCCTTCGGCGGGCCCGCGCGTCGCCGGACGTTCCCGGCTCTCCTGCTCGACGCGCGAAGGCTCGCCGATGCCCGCGATCGCGGTGCCGTCGGCGAGGCGATAGGCGGGGAAGGAGGGTGCCCGGCCAGCTGGCATGCCCGGGCGCATCTCGCGCGAGGCCGTGGCGCCGATCAGTGCGCGCCGCCGTGCCGCGTAGGTGTCCGACAGCAGCGCGTCGAGCGGGATGTCGCCGCCCTCCGGCTCGCCGTACCACGCCTCGCGATCGGCGTAGGCGAGCTTCTTGGCCTCGACCAGCGTATGCACGAACTCGGCACCCAGCGTGTCCATCGCGCCGATGTCGAAGCCCTCGAGCAGCTTGAGCGTCTGGAGCATCACCGGGCCCTGGCTCCAGGGGCCGGCCTTGAAGACCTGCCAGCCGCGATAGGAAACGCTGGCGCAGGGCTCGCACGCGGCCTGCCAGGCGGCCATGTCGGCGGCGCGCAGCACGCCGCGATGGCGCCGGCCGGTGGCGTCCAGCACCTCGCTGCGCGTCGCGAAGGCCTCGATCGTCTCCGCCACGAAGCCCGCGTAATAGGCGTGGTGCGCCGCGTCGATCTGCGCCTCGCGGTCGGGCCCCGCCTGGGCGCCCAGCCGCACCAGGCGCGCGAGCGTCTTCGCAAGATCGGGGTTGCGATGGATGGCGCCGGGCGCGGGCGCCCTGCCGCCCGGCAGCCACAGCGCCGCCGAACTCGGCCATTCTCGCGCGAAGAAGGCGGCGACGCCGTCGATCGCGCCGGCGGCGCCGGCGCAGAGCGGATGGCCCTCCGCGGCATAGGCGATCGCGGGCTGCAGCGCCTCGGCCAGCGTCAGGGTGCCATGGTCGCGCAGCATCGTCATCCATGCGCCGAACGCACCGGGCACGCAGGCGGCGAGCAGACCGTTGCCCGGGATCACGTCGATCCCGAGCGAGCGGTAATGCGCCAGCGTCGCGCCCGCGGGCGCCGGGCCCTGGCCGCAGATCGCGGTCGGCGCGTCGGCGCCGGCCGGCTGGACCAGGATCACCGCGTCGCCGCCCAGGCCGTTCATGTGCGGCTCGACCACCTGCAGCACGAAGCCCGCGGCGACCGCCGCGTCGAAGGCGTTGCCGCCCTTCTCGAGCACGGCCATGCCGACCTGGCTGGCGATCCAATGCGTCGAGGCCACGACGCCGAACGTGCCGGCGATCTCGGGGCGGGTGGTGAAGGCGGGTGGTGCCATGGCGGAGATGTCCTGAACGGGCGCTCGGACGAGACTATCCTGTCGCTGCGACGATTTGCGAGGCAGCCGTGGCGCCCGCAGCGATTCCTTAACCTCGGCCGCCGATCCTGAGACGGATTCGATCGGCGGGTGCCTCCATGCCCGCCGGCCAGGAGATCCATGCCGCGAGCCCGCAAGGCCATGCGTTCCGCCGCCGCCGCCGCGCCGCCGCCGGCGGATCTGCACGCGCTGCTGCGGCATTTCGCCGGCGGGGCCGATCGGGAGGCCGCGATCGGCGCGCGGTCTCTGATCGAGCGCTATCCCGCGCATCCGCTGGCCTGGCGCGTGATCGGTGCGGTCGAGCTTCGCGCGGGCCGGCACGACGCGGCCCTGCGGGCCATGCGCGAGGCGGTGCGGCTGGCGCCGGAGGAGGCCGAGACGCATCGCCTGCTGGCGGCGACGCTATGCGATCTGGGCCGTGCCGCCGAGGCCGAGGCGGCGTGCCGGGAGGCGCTGTGCCGCCATCCGGACGTCGCCGGACTGCACAACACGCTTGGCAACGCGCTGGCGGATCTCGGGCGCCCCGCCGATGCCGAGGCCAGTTACCGCGTCGCGCTGCGGCTCAAGCCGTCGCTGGCGTCGGCGCACGGCAATCTCGGCATCGTCCTCAACGCGATGGGGCGCGCCGCCGAGGCGGTGGCATGCCATCGCGAGGCGATCCGGCTGCGGCCCGGCGACGCCGTCGCCCTCAGCAACCTGGCTGCCGCGCTGCGTGGGCTCGGCCAACTGGAGGAGGCCGAGTCGGCCTGCCGCGCGGCGCTGGCCGCGCGTCCGGATCTGGCCGCGGCGCATGTCAATCTGGCGACGGTGCTGCGCGAGCGCGGGCGTCCGGCGGAGGCCGAGGCGAGTTGCCGAGCCGCGATCCGGCTGAAGCCCGGCCTGGCGATCGCGCATCGCGACCTGGGCTCGGTGCTGCGCGAACAAGGCCGGCTGGAAGAGGCGGCGGCGAGCTATCGCGCCGCGATCGCGGCCAGCCCGGGTTTCGCCGCCGCGCATGCCAGTCTCGGGGTGACGCTCGCCGAACTCGGCCACACCCTCGACGCCGCCGCGTCGCTGGACGAGGCGATCCGGCTCGATCCGGCGTCGGTCGAGCATCGCCATCGCCGTGCATCGCTGATGCCGGTCGTGGCGCCGTCGCGCGCGGCGATCGAAGACTGGCGCGCCGCCTTCCTCGCGGGGCTGGACGACCTCGCGCGACTTGACGCGCCGATCTGCGATGGCACGCGCAAGCTGGGCGCGACGACGTTCTATCTCGCCTATCATGACGCGTCGGATGTCGAGCCCACGCGCCGCCGGTCGCGGCTCGTGCGGGCGAAATGCCCGGCGGCCAGCTTCGTCGCGCCGCATGTCGCCGGGTGGCGCCGGATCCCCGGCCGCCGGCTCAAGGTCGGCATCTGCTCGGGGCTTCTGGTCGCGCACACGATCGGCAAGCTCTACCAGGGTCTCGTGCGGGGTCTCGACCGTTCGGCCTTCGAGGTCGTGGTCATCCACGCCGCCGAGACCCGGCACGACGCCTTCGCCGCGAGGCTCGATGCCCACGCCGACAAGGCGCTGCGGCTGCCGCCGTCGCTGCCGGCGCAGCAGCAGGCGATCGCCGCGGAGCGGCTCGACATCCTGTTCTATCCCGACATCGGCATGTCGGCCGAGACCTACTACCTCGCGCATGCGCGGCTGGCGCCGGTCCAGGCGACCAGTTGGGGGCATCCGGACACCTCGGGCATCGACACGATCGACTATTTCCTGTCTTCGTCGCTGATCGAGCCCGACGGCGCCGACGGCCACTACGCCGAGCGTCTGATCCGGTTCGACCGGCTTCCCAGCTACTACATGCCCCTGCGGGCGCCGGCCGAGAACCCGGGCCGGGCCGCGCTCGGCCTGCCCGCGCGGGGCGCGCTCTATGGCTGTCCGCAGAGCCTGTTCAAGTTCCATCCCGACTTCGACGCGGTGCTCGCCGGCATCGCGATGGCCGATCCGGGTGGACACATCGTGATCCTCGAGGGGCAGCAGCCGGAATGGAGCCGCCTGCTGCGCGCGCGCTGGGCCCGGAGCGCGCCGGTGCTGAACGACCGGGTCGTGGTCCTGCCGCGGCGGCCGATGGACGAGTTCATGCAGTTGCTGGCCCATTTCGACGTCCTGCTGGATCCGGTGCATTTCGGGTCCGGCAACACGATGTACGAGGCGCTGGTCCACGGGACGCCCATCGTGACGTGGCCCGGTGCGTTCATGCGCGGGCGCATCGTCGCCGGCGGCTATGCGCAGATGGGCATCGCCGACGCCCCGGTCGTACACGACCGCGCCGATTTCGCGCCATGCGCCGTGGCGCTGGCCCATGACGCCGCGCGCGGGCGGGACCTGCGCGCGCGCATCGCCGCGGCGGCCGCCTCGGCGCTCTTCGCCGACCGGCGCGCGCTGGGCGCCTTCGCGTCGTTCTTCGCGGCCGCGGCGGCCGCGGCGGATTCCGGAACCCGGCTGCAAGCGGGGTGGAGGCCTTCGATCGATGCGTGACCGCTTCTCCCGTTCGTCCGTCCTGCGCGAGGTTCCCGACGGCCGCGCGGCGCCGGGGCTGCGCGCGCCGGCCGGTTTCGATCCAGGCCAGCTGATCGCCGCGGATTGCCCCGTCTGCCAGTACACGCGCGCGGCGCCGCTCTTCGACGGCGGCCGCCAGCCGCTGGCCACGCTGGGCTGGCCGCGATCGCGCGCCGCGGCGCGGCGCATGCAGCGTCACCCGCTCGACTTCGTGCGCTGCCCGCGCTGCACCCATGTGTGGAACCGGTCCTTCACCTACGACGCGATCCCGTATCGCCGGAACCCGAACCGGATGTTCAACAAGGGCGCGATCTGGCAGGGCCATCTGCGCGCGACGCGCGACCTTGCCCTGTCGATGCTGCCGCCCGACCCGGTCGTCGTCGACATCGGCTGCGGGGACGGCCATTTCGTGCGCGGGCTTGCCGAGGCGCGCGGCGGACGCGGGCGGTTTCTCGGCTTCGATCCGAACGGCGGCGCGCGCGACGGCGGCGGCGCGCAGTTCCAGGCGCGCTATTTCGAGCCGGAGCGGGACATGCCCGCGCTGGGTCCCGACCTGCTGGTGATGCGCCACGTCCTCGAGCATCTGACCGATCCCGCCGCCTTCGTCGACCGGCTGGCCTGGGGCGCGGCGGCGCTGGGCAAGCCCGTGCTGCTCTTCGCCGAGATGCCGTGCATCGACCGGGTCTTCGCCACCGGTCGCCTGGTCGATTTCTTCTACGAGCACCCGTCGCAGTTCACCACGCGATCCTTCCGCACGCTTCTCGCGCGGGCGGGCGAGATCCGGCATTTCGCCCATGGCTACGACGGCGAAGTCGTGTTCGGCGTCGTCGAGCTCGACGTGCCAGCGGCCTTCGGCGGCGTCGCCGCCGAGGCCGGCCGGTTCCGGGCGCGCGCCGACACCGCCAGGCGGCGGATCGCGGCGCAGCTCGACGCGCTGGCCGCCGCCGACGCGCGGGTGGCGATCTGGGGCGGCACCGGCAAGGCCGCCGCCTTCGTGCATTTCTTCGGCGCCGACGCCGAGCGGTTCCCGCTGGTGGTCGACTCCGATCCCGACAAGGTCGGGACCTTCGTGCCGAAGACCGGCCAGCGCATCGTCCATCGCGACGCCCTCAAGGGCGCCGCGATCGATGTCGTCGTCGTTCCGCCGCAATGGCGCGCGAAGGACATCGTCGAAGAGATGCGACGCGAGGGCATCGTCGCGGGCCGGGTGCTGATCGAGCATGACGGCCGGCTGATCGACTTCTTCGCCGATCCGCACCCCTATCGCTGAGCCGTCCCGGGCGGGCCCGGTACCGCGCGCCGCGCGGCCCGGCTACATTCGTCCCCGGCGCCGCATGCCGGCGCCCATGGATTGGCGGATGACAGAGGCGCGCCTGACGACGATTGCGATATCCGCGAAGGCGAGGCTGGACGCGGCACGGGCGCTGTTCGCCGCCGGCGACCATGCCGCGGCCGCGGCGGCGGCACGCGCCCTGATCGATGCGGCGCCGCGCGATGGCGGCGCCTGGAAGCTCTATGCGGTCAGCCTCGGCATGCGCGAAGGCGCGAGCGCGGACGCGCTGGCGGCGGCGCGGCGGGCGGCCGAATTGTCGCCGGACGACCTGGAGGCGCATCGCAATCTCGCCGCGCTGCAGCTGCGCGCCGGCGATCGCGAAGGGGCCGCGGACAGCCTGGCGGCGGCGTCGCGGATGGCGCCGCGACACTGGCTGACGCATCGGCAGCTCGGCGCCGTGCTGCGCGACCTGGGCCGTCTGGACGCGGCCGAGGCGAGCTATCGCGCGGCGCTGGCCTTGGCACCGGAGGATGCCGAGTGTCATCACGGCCTCGGCCTGGTCCTGCAGCTGCGCGACCAGCCGGTGGCGGCGGCGGCGTGCTACCGCGCCGCGATCCGCCTCGCCCCGCAGCGGCCGGCCCCGTACAGGAATCTCGGCGCCGCGCTGGAGCA
>JBIKLI010000020.1:0-26652 GCA_044359885.1 Alphaproteobacteria bacterium
GCCCGGAGCGTCGAGCGTGACCGCGAAGAGCTGGCGCGCGCGCGCCAGCAGCGCCGGGCTCGCGGGCGCCTCGTCGCCGGACAGGGCGGCGAGCTCGGCCGCCAGGGCCGCGTCGTCCAGCGACGTCCACGCGCCCAGCCGCCGCGACAGCCGGCCGCGCATCTCGGCGGCGGCGGCCTTGGTGAAGGTCAGGCACAGGATCGTGTGCGGCTTCGCGCCGGCCAGCAGCAGCCGCGCGACCCGGTCGACCAGCACGCGCGTCTTGCCGGACCCGGCATTGGCGGACACCCAGACCGACACCGCGGGATCGGCCGCCGCGCGCTGGGCGCGCGTCGCCTGGTCGATGGGGGAAGATGCGACGTCGCTCATCTCAAGCCTCCTCCCCGCCATCGATCGCCGCCCATTCGGCGACCCGCGCCAGCCGGTCATGGTCGCCCCGCTCGCGAACGAAGCGCAGCCGCGGCCGCGCCAGATAGGGCTGTGCCGGATCGGCATAGCGCGCCAGCAGCCGCGCGAGCCCCGCCAGCGCCGCCGCGGCGAGGTCCGGCACCGTGCCGTCCTTGGGCATGACCGGTTCCGCTTCGCCGCCGGCCACGCCGCCCTTGAGGTGCAGGTAGAGCAACTCGCCCGGCGCGGCGGCGGCGATGCCGGCGAAGCCGCCCGCCGCGGCGATCGCCGCCTCGAGCGGCAGCTGCGGCGAGAAACCGGTTTCCACCTGTTTCGTCGTGGGCGGCGTCCCGGTCTTGTAATCGATCAGAGCCAGCGTGCCGTCGGCCAGCCGGTCGATGCGGTCGGCGCGGGCATCGAGGACGAACCCGTCGGGCAGCGCCAGCGTCCCCTCGCATTCGACCGCCAGCGGCACGACCCCGGCCGCACGTCGCCGCCCCTCCCAGGCGACGAACCACCGCGCCAGCTGGACGAAGCGCGGCCACCAGATCGTCGCCACCGCCGGACGCCCCAGCAGCGGCGCGAAATGCCGCCGCCCATGGGCCAGCAGCCGGTCGAGCGCATCGGCCGGCAGCGCGCCGCCGCCGGCCAGCAGATCCTTCAGCGCGGCATGGACGATCAGCCCGCGATCGGCAGCACCGGGTTCCTGGTCGAGCGGATCGAGCGGCTTCAGCCGCAGGATGCGCCGCGCGTAGAGCGCGTAGGGATCGCGCACCAGCGTCTCCACCGCCGTCACCGGCAGCCGCACCGGCCGCAACGCCACCGGCGGCTTCGGGGCGGGACGCGCGGGCGGATCGGCGGGCGCGCGCCGGTCGAGTTCGCGGGCGACGGCCAGCAGCTGCGGCGCCGCGCCGCCGGCCCAGCCGGCATCGTCGCCCAGGAAGGCGCCCAGGCGCTGCAGCCAGCGCGCCGGCGCGGCCGGCACGCCGTCGATCTTCTGGCTCCAGGTCAGCATCACGCGCGGCGCCGACGCCGCCTGGACGAAATCATGCGCCGACAGCCCGACCCGGCGTTCCGCCGGCGGCAGCCCCAGCGCGGCGCGCATCGGCCGGGACAGCCACGGATCCTGGCGCGGCTCGGGCGGCCAGACGCCCTCGTTGAGGCCGCCGAGCACGATCAGGTCGGCGCTCTGCAGCCGCGCCTCCAGCGGCCCCCAGATCGACAGCCGCGGATGGGCCGGCAGGCGCGGCCGGACCACCGCGTCGTCGAGCAGCGCCTCGAGCAGCGCCGGCCAGGTGGCGCCGGCGACCGGACGCATGTCGCCCAGCGCCGCCCCGAGACCGGCCAACGCCAGATCCAGCGCCTCGCCCGCTTCGCCCTGGTGGAGCGCCGCGTCGTCCGGGGCCGCCAGTGCCGCCATGCAGGCGACATGCGCGGCCAGGATCTCGGCCGGCGCGATCGCCGGCGCCGCCAGCGTGGCGGCGAACCCGGCGAGCCGGGCAGCGATCAGGTCGGCGAAGGCGACGCAATCGGGTTCGTCCGCCGCCTGGGCGGCGGCGCGCAGCCCGCCGATCCCCGGCCCCGGACGCAGGCCGCGCAGCGCCTTGCGCTCGAAACGGCGCAGCCGGGCCAGCAGATCGTCGCGCGCGAGCCCCAGCCGCGCGAAGGGATGCTTGAGCGCCGCCAGCATCGCCACCGGCGCGGATGGATCGGCCGCCCAGGCGGCGGTGGCGCGCAGGAACGTACCGGGCAGCGTGCGCGACAGCGGCGTGCCCCCCGAATCGTCGACCGCGAGCCCCCAGCGCCGAAGCTCGGCGGCCACCCGCCGCGCCAGCACGCGGTCGGCCGAGATCAGGGCGGCGCTGCGCCCCGGACTGTCCACCGCCGCGCGCAACGCCAGCGCGATCGCCAGCGCCTCGTCCTGCTGGGTCGGGGCCTCGAGCCATTCCAGGCCGTCGAAGGTCGCGGCTTCCGGCTGCGCCATGCCCACCCAATCCGGCGTGCGCGCCGCCGGCAACAGGGCCGCGCGCAGCAGCGCGACGCGGGGATGGTCGGGTCCGGTCCCTGGCCAGGGCGCGACCGCGTCGCGCGCGACGCCCAGGCGGTGCAGCAGCTGCGCCAGCCCGTGCTGGGGATGGACCGGATCCTCGCGCACGGCGTCCCAGGCGCCGTCGTCCAGGCCGTGATCGAGCCCGGGCAGCACCAATGCGCCGCGCGGCAGCCGGGCGACCGCCCCCAGCAGATCGGCGGTCGCGGGGATGCTGCCGGTGGAGCCGGCGGCGATCACGACGCCCGGCGGCGGCGCGGCCTGCCAAGCGGCGATGCGCCGGCGCAGGACGGCGATCCGGCGCGTCGCGGGGTCGACCAGGCCGCGCGCCTGGAGATAGGCGGGCCAGGCCGTGCGCAGCAGCTTGAGGATGTCGAGCGAACGCTGCCAGTGGATGGCGAGCTCGCCGGCGACGACGTCGTCGAGCCGGTCGAGCGACACCTCCTCCAGCGCCGCCGAATCGAGCAGCGCCAGCAGCGATTCGGCGAGGCGGCAGGCCAGCGCCGGATCGTCGCCCCCCGGTCCGCCGCGCAGGAATTCGGTCAGCACCGCGCGCCGTCGCGTCGGATCGATCGCCGGCGGCAGGTCGGGCGCGCCGGCCGCGGCGTCGCGCAGCAGTTCGTCGTCGTCGGCGTCGCCGATCGGCTCCAGCCGCGGCAGCAGCATCGGCCGGTCGCCGGCCGCGCGCCGGAACGCGGCGCGCAGCGCGCGCGCCGCCCGGCGCGTCGGCACCAGGATCAGCGCGTCGGCCAGATCCTCCGGCGCCGGGCAGAATTCCTGCATGACCCCGGCCACCAGCAGATCGGCGAAGGGAGCGCCGGCGGGAATCGTGTAGATGCGCATGGCCAGGCTCTGCCCCGTTGCGAATCGCGACCGATCGCGATCATGCGCCTCCCACCGATCGAAATCCGATCGATCGGCTCCCGCGGATCGCGGGGATCAGCCTCCCGGCCGGGCCCGGACGAGGCGGCTCAGCGCCGCGTCTGCAGCGCGTCCAGCGCCTGGGCGAAGCCGTTCAGCGAGACGGGGATCGTCACCGGCGCCTCGGCGGCGTTGCGGAACTCGACGCGCGCGCCCGCCTCGGCCTTGTCGCGCAGCCGCCCAAGCACGGCGTCCGTCGCGGCCGCGGTGGCGAAGCAGGCGCCGGCGGCGCAGCGCGCGAAGCGCAGCTCGGCCGGCGGCGCGCCCTCGACCACCAGCGACGGCTGGGCGGAGAAGCTGACATTGACCGGCAGCTGGACCGTGAGGATCAGCGGCTGCTGCGGGGCGGCACGGCCGATGGCGAGGTTCATCAGCGTCGCGACCTGCCCGCCCTGGGCGGCCTGGACCTGGAGCAGGATCTCGCAGGTCTGCTGCGGCTGATCGGCGGCCAGGCGCACGCAACGATGGATCCAGTCGCCATAGGTGGCCGTGGTCTGGCTCGGCAACACGGCCGGCGGCGGACTGGCCGGCGGTGGCGGGGCGGCGGCGGGGCGGCGCTCCTGGGCCTGTGCCGGCAGCGCCAGCGCGGCGACAACGACAAGAAGGCGGGAAACTTGTCTCATCGCTCGATCGTCCTCCCTGGCTGGACCCGCGGGCAGTCTTGCCCGGGCACTCCCCACCGTCTATGCCGCCACCCAATCCCGCGCAAGCCCCCTACCGGAAATCGAAGCAAGCCGAGGGGAAAGACGCCTGCGACGGGGCGCCGGGGCGTGGGCGCGACGGGGTGGCTGGCTCAGGAGGGTGGGGGCAGGAAACTGACCTGGCAGCGCAGGCCGGACGGGATCTCGTTGCGGGGGTTGGCGATCGACAGACGAACGCGGAACGTGCCGCTGGCCGGGTCGATGACGCGGTCGATCACGGTCACCCGGGCGGGCACCTTGCGGCGCAGCAGCGGCAGGTCGATTTCGGCGCCGGCGCCGGTCCGCACCCGGCCGAAGGCGTCGGCTCGCATGACGACCTCGGCGAAGAGCGGATCGAGCTGCGCCAGACGGTAGATCTTCTCCTGCCTCACCAGATCGCCCTTGGCGCGAAAACGGTCGACGATGACGCCGGAGAACGGCGCCAGCATGCTGCGCAGCCGCAGATGCTCGCGCCGCTCGCGCAGCTCCAGCCTCGACAATTCGAGGTCGGTCTCGATTTCGTCCGCCTCTTGCTGGGAAATCAGATCGCGGCGCTGCAGGTTCTCGTTACGCTGGCGCTTTCGTTCGGCGAATTTCACCTTCGCAGCCGCATGTTCGACGGCGGCCGATTCGACGCCGACATTGAGCCGCGCCAGGACCTGCCCCTGCTGCACGATATCGCCGCGATCGGCCTGTACGTCCTCCAGCACCCCGTCCACCGGCGTGCCGATGTTGACGTCCAGCGAAGGCACGAGCAGGCAGGACGCCACGCCGATTTCCGTCGCCGGGGCCAGGGTCTGCGTCCGGCCGTCGCCGGCGGCGGCGACCAGGACGAGTGCGGCAATGGCGAGCGTGACGCGCCGGATCATTCGGTGGGTCCCGAAAAGGAAAGATTGCGGCTGGTCCGGAGGTCCGCGCGCAGCAATTCCTCGCGAATGCGCCGATGCCGCCGTTCCACCCGCCGTTGTGCCGCACGATAGCATATCAGCCCCAGCCGCTTCAGCAGCCAACTGCGCGGCCGAGCCGCCAGCAGCGCGCGCAGCGCCGCGACCAGCGGCGGGAAGAAGTCGGACAGCAATTCGTCTTCGAGCGACAGGATCGACTCGCAGCTGCCGGGATCGCCCTGGCGCGCGCAGCGGCCGATCAGCTGGCGGTCGATGCGCGCGTTGTCGTGGCCCTCGGTCAGGATCACGTGCAGGCCGCCGACGGCCTCTACCCCCGCCGCAAGCTTGATGTCGGTGCCGCGCCCGGCCATGTTGGTGGCGATCGTGACGCGTCGCGGACCGCCGGCGCTCGCGACGATCGCGGCCTCGGCTTCGTCCTGCTTGGCGTTCAGCACCTGGTGGTCGATACCGGCCCGCGCCAGCCGCGCCGCCAGCTCCTCCGACGCCATGATCGACCGTGTCCCGACCAGCACCGGCTGGCCGCGATCGACGCGCAGCCGGACCCGCTCCACGACGTCGGCCCAGCGCGCTTCGACGCGGGCGTGCAGCCGCGGCGGAAGGTGCCGGCGCCGGCTGCGGCGGTTGCGCGGCACGCGCACCACCGGCACGCCGTAGACAGCGCCGATCTCGCCGGCGACCTCGCGGCATGTACCGGTCATGCCGGCCAGCGACAGATAGCGCCGGAAGAAGAGCTGGAAGCTGATGCGGGCGAGTGTCTGCTTGTCGGGCGTGACCGGCACGCCCTCGCACAGTTCGATCAGCTGCTGCAGGCCGCGCTGCCAGGAGCGGTCGGGCATGACGCGGCCAGTGTTCTCGTCGACGATCTGGACCTTGTCGTCGCGCACGATGTAGTCGACATCGCGCTTGAACAGGTACAGGGCCGAGAGCGCCTGGACGATCGCCTCCTCGCGCCGCCGTTCACCCGACCAGAGCCCCGACAGTTCGGCGGCGCGGGCGGCGACCGCGTCGCGCCCGGCGCGGGTGAGCACCGGGTCCCGGCCCCGCTCGCGACGCTCGAAATGGACCC
Organism: Alphaproteobacteria bacterium; assembly: GCA_044359885.1. GTDB lineage: Bacteria > Pseudomonadota > Alphaproteobacteria > CACIAM-22H2 > CACIAM-22H2 > CAIOSQ01. The sequence continues at coordinate 6,007 of JBIKLI010000020.1, forward strand.
CCTCGGCGAGGTCGCGGGCGATCTTCAGCGCCTCGGTCAGGAACTGGTCCTGACCGCTGCCACGCACCGGCGCCGACAGGATCAGCGGCGTGCGTGCCTCGTCGACAAGCACGCTGTCGGCCTCGTCGACGATCGCGTAGTGAAGCCCGCGCAGCAGCAGCGCTCCGCCATCCGGGTCGGCGAAGCGATCGAGAGCGAGACGCAAGGGGCGCATCCGCGCGCCGAGCGCGATGCGGTCGCGCAGATAGTCGAAGGTCACCGTCTTGCTGCTGCAATAGACGATGTCCCGGCGATAGGCGACGCGGCGCGCCTCCGGCGGGTCGGGCTCGGTCACCAGCCCGGTGGTCAGCCCCAGCGCGGCATAGAGCGGTTCCATCTCCTCGGCGTCGCGCCGCGCCAGATAGTCGTTGACCGTCACCAGATGCACCGCGCGCCCCGACAGCGCCATGGTCGCCGCCGCCAGCGTCGCGGTCAGGCTCTTGCCCTCGCCGGTGTCCATCTCGGCGAGGCAGCCGCGCACCAGGACGTAGCCGCCCTTGATCTGGGCGTCGAAATGCCGCTTGCCGAGCACGTCGCGCGCGGCAAGGCGCACGAGGGCGAAGGCGCGCGCGACGGCCGGATCGGACAGGCGCTCGCGGCGCAGATCGACGCGTGCCTGCCGCAGCGCCTCGGCCCTGCCGGCCGCGTCCAGAGCCTCGAACCGGCGCTCGGCGCGGGCGACCAGCCGCACGAAGCCCGCCAGCCGCCACGCCCCGATGCGCCGCGCCCGCCAGGCGGTCGCGACGCGCTCGACGGCGCGGTCGAGGAAGGAGGGCGGCCGGGCACCCGCCTCGCGCTGCGGATAGACGTCGCCGGGAAGCGCCAGCGGCGCGGCCGCGCTCATACCGAGAAGCGCTCCAGGAAGAGCTGGCGAAGGCTGCGATACCATTGCTGCGCCAGCGGCTCGTCGCTGTGGACGAAGCGCACATAGACGCGCGCGCCCAGCGGCTGCGGCGGCGCGTCGGCGGCGAAGCGGATCTCGAACTGGAACAGCGGGGTGAGCGCGCGCGGCTCGTTGGAGTTGGGGCTGGCATCGGGGTCGAGCCCGATCCGGCCGCCGCCCTGCAGCGCCAGCGCCAGGCTCGGCAGGTCGCGGGTGGCGGCCGGAACCTCGCGGCCCACCTCGGCCGGCAGCAGCCGGTGCACGTCGCCGGCCGGGCGCAGTTCGACGCGCTCGGTGCGGCGGCGGACCAGATCGACGCTGCCCTGCGGCACGACAGAGAGCAGGGTGAAGCGCTGCGGATCAAGGACATAGGCGACCTGGTCGCCGCGCTGCAGGAACCGGCCGGGCAGATCGGCGGGCGCGTCGATCTGGAACACCCCCGCCACCGGTGCGCGCAGCGTCAGCGCGACATGGCGCAGCGCCAGATCGGCCAGCAGCTCGCGGGCATAGGCGCGCTCGGCCTCCATCACGCGCGCCATGGTCCGGTCCTGGGCGACGGCCAGGGCCAGCCGGGCATCGATCTCGGCGACCCGCCCGGCCGCCTGCTCGAGGCGCGAGTCGAGCTCCGGATCGGCGCATGTCAGCAGCGGATCGCCCGCGCGCACGGTCTCGCCGGGCGCCGCCAGCAGGCGCTCGGCGAAGCAGGGATGCGGCGCGCGGACGCGCGCCTCGTCGCGGACCCAGATCACCGCCTCCGTCTCGGTCCAGGCCGGGATCGGCAGCAGGCTCAGCGGCGCCGCCAGCGCCGCGACCGCGGCCAGCGCCAGCGCGGCGGTGCGGCCGCGATGCGCGGCGAAGGCGGTGTCGGTCGCGACCGTGCGCGCGACGCGATAGATCGGCTGCAGCACCATCGTCGCCGCCGCCCAGATCGCCATCAGCACGCCGACGAAGAAGAACTGCCCGGCGACGAAGAGGATGATCATCGCCGCCACGAACATCCGGTAGACATACGAGGCGACCGCGTAGCCGCAGAGGATCGGCCCTTCGCGCGGCGTGATCCGCACTTCCATCGGCGAGGGCAGGCGCAGCACGTGCTTCTGCAGCAGATGGCCCAGATAGCGGTTCGATTTCTGCCCCAGGTTGGGGATCTCCAGCCAGTCGGCGAGCACGTAGTAGCCGTCGTAGCGCAGCAGCGGGTTGGCATTGAAGATCAGGGTGGTTATCCCCGCCAGCACGATCGCCTGATGCAGCGCCGACTTGAAGACCCCGGGCTGCGACCAGGTCCACAGCCACAGCGCCGCCGACGCCACGGCGAGCTCGGCCATCATCCCGGCGAGGCCGACCACCATGCGCCGCCGCTTGTCGGGAAAGCCGGTGGCGCCGCTGGCGTCGACATAGGGCACGGGCATCAGCACCAGGAACATCAGCCCCATCTCGTGGCAGCTGCCGCCATAGGCCTTGACCGCGACCGCGTGGCCGAGTTCGTGCAGGATCTTGAGGACCGGGAAGGTCAGCCAGACCAGCAGCACCATCTCCGGCGTGAAGACGCGCGAGGCGACGTCGGTCGTCAGCTCGTTCCAGTGCTGCAGGCCGAGGGCCGCGCCGCTGGCGACCAGCGCCGCCCAGAGCAGCAGCACCGCCGCCCCGGCGCGGCGCGGGAACAGCGCGACCAGCCCGCCCACGAAGCGGTCGGGGTCCCAGACCGGGATCTTCAGCGACAGCGGATTGCCGACATATTGCTTGATCCGCGTCCAGCGGCTCTTGCGCGCGCGCTCGCGCATCTCCTCGCTGTCCGGCGCCTGGTCGGTCAGCAGGACGTTGGCCTGGTGCAGCTGGGCCAGCAGGCCCAGCGTCTCGTCCTGGGTCGGGCCGTCGTCGCCGAGCTCGCCGCAGACCTGCGTCCAGATCGCGTCCATGCTGCGCACGCCGTCCATCAGCGCGACGATGCGGTAGGCGGTGGGATCGAGGCGCAGGAAGCGGCCGCTGGCCAGGTCCTGCAGCACGTACCAGCGCTCGCCGCGATAGGTATGGCGCACGATGCGGGCCTGGCGCCGCAGCACCGGCCTGAGCGCCGCCACGCGATACCAGGACGCGGAGAAGACCGGGCCGGGCATCGCTCAGACGCCGAGCCAGATCCAGGCCTGCAGCCGCAGCCAGTCGAAGAACCGGTGCGTCCAGACCCAGATCAGCAGCCGCTCGCCGATGGCGATCTTGCCGATGCCCTCCATGCCCGGGCGCAGCTGCGCCGGCGCCTCGTCCAGCGTGGCCTCGACGCGGAAGACGTTCTTGCCGCCGGTGGCGTTGGCGACCGGCGTCACCAGCGTCACGGTGAAGGGCAGCCTGAGATCGCTGAGCGCGGCCAGGACCAGATCGCCGCGCTGGCCCGCGCTCACCCAGGACATGTCGCGCTCGTCGACCTTGAGCACGATGCGGTAGCGGTCGAGCGGGGCGACCTCGAACAGGACCTGGCCCTTGCGCACGCCCGCGCCCAGCTGCTGCGACAGGTCCCCCGACACCACCAGCCCGTCGAAGGGCGCCACGATGCGCGCGCGCTCGATCTGCGACAGCGCGAGGTTGCGCTGCGCCTCGGCCTGGCGGATCTGGGCCTGGGCGATGCGCAGCTGGCCCAGATCGCCCTGCGCCTCGGCGGCATTCGCCTGGCCGGTGAACTGCTCGGCCTGGCTGCTCCAGCGCTGGGCGTCGAGGCGCAGTTCGCGGTCGTCGAGCAGGGCAAGGACGGCGCCCGCGGCGACCTCCTCGCCGGCGCGCGCCCCGGCGGTCAGCACGAAGCCGTCGAAGGGCGCCACGATCACGCGCCGGACGGCGCCCTCGAGTTCGGCATTGGCCGAGACGCGATGCTCGCCGGTCGCGATCGCGAAGAAGGCGACGGTGGCCGCCAGCGCCAGCGCCGACAGCTTGAAGGCGGCGTGGCGCGGCCCGAAGAGCCGCCGCAGCAGCCCGCCGGCGGCGTCGAGCACCCGGCGCGGGATGCCGCGATCGGCGTGGCGGCGCTCGATCATCACGCGGCCCAGCAGCGGCGCCAGCGATTCCGCCTCGCGCAACGCCTGCGCCGGCACGGGGGCCGCCGCCCATTCGAAGACCAGCACGCCGGCGCGCTTCTCGTCGGCGGCGAAGGGCACCGACAGCACGGCGGCGCTGCCGAATTCCTGCGTCAGGCGCTGATGCTCGCGGATGGCGAGGAACTTGCCCGCGTCGTCGCGCAGCCGCCCGCCCTCGACCAGGATCGTCGCGCCCTGCTCGGCGGCCTCGTTCATCGCCGCGGCGATCGCCTTGGACAGGTCCAGCTTGCGCACGAAATCGGCGGCGTGGGACAGCGCCGCGACCCGGATCGTCCCGCCGCGCCCGGTCAGCCCGACGCCGACGCGGTCGCAGCCCAGGCGCGTCGCCGCCTCGGTGACGACGCCGCGCAGCGCGCTGTCGGCGTCGGCGGCGTCGAACGCCCCCATCACCAGGTCCAGCGCCAGCATCAGCCTTTCGCGCAGGTCGTCGCGCGCCGACGATTCGCCCTGCGCACCGCGCAGCAGCAGCCAGCCCAGGCCCCAGCCGACCTGCTCCTGCAACGCCAGCGGCGCCAGCGGCGTCAGCGACACCAGCCCGACGACGCCATGCGTGTCGCCGTCGGCAAGGATCGGCAGCGCCAGCAGATGGCCGGTGCCGACGCGGCTGCTGACCGGCAGGCGCAGGTCGAGGGCCCGCTCGCAGGCCAGCGCCAGCATCTCGGAGGGCGGTTGCGTGGGCGGGTGCTGGGCGACCGGACGGAAGGGGCCGATATTCGGCGCCTCGCCCAGCACCAGTACCGCCTCGCGCACCCCGGCCTCGCCGCGGACCAGGTTGTCGAGCCAGGCGGCGGGCGTGGCGAAGCCCTGCGCCGGCGACGGCCTGGCCCGCGCGTCGCCGCGCAGGTCGAACGCGGCTCGGTCGGAGCCGAGGATCACGTGCCGCCGCCCGGCGGTGACGCGGTCAGAGGTTCAGCGGCCCGTAGCGGTTCTCGTATTCCTTGAGACCCATTTCCAGCAGCGCGTGCAGCCGCTTGGCCGCCAGCGGCGTCATCAGGATGCGATTGTTGAGGCGCACGGTGATCTTCGACTGCTCGGGCTGCCAGCCCTGGTTGGCACCGAAGAGCAGCATCATCTCCTCGCGCGTCCCCTGCACGTTGCAGACATTGGCATAGCTCGTGACCATGCCGCTGTCGTCCCAGAAGATCTCCGGGGTCTGGGCGGGCGGCGCGCTCTCGGCGGCCGGGGACTTGCGCTTGCTGTCGTTCATACGGTGCTCTCCTTGTGAGTGCCGAAGACCGGCGTCGTTCGAGGTCAGCGCCAGACCACCTTGCGGGCGGATCGGGTCGCAGCGCGATCGGGGGCGGTGGACAGGTCCAGCGCCACCGGCTCGATTCCGCCCGGGGACGGGGCGGCGCTGTGCCAGCGGATGCGGCCAGGACCCGGCCTTGTCAAGCCCGACAGACCGGCGGTGCCGGCAAGGCCCAGCACGATGCCGGCTTCGCCGAAGCCCAGCTCGCGCCGCGCGGCCTCCGCCGCCGCCGCAGGGGCGGCGTCGGGACCAGGCATCGCGGCGTTACCCGCCGCCGGCAGCGGCGCGGCCGCTTCGGGCGACATGCCGGCAGGCGCATCGGCGCCCGGCGCAGGCACGGCATCGGTCGCGACCTGTGCAACGTCGGCGGCCGCGTCGAACGGCGTCGCAGCCGGATCGGCCGGGCGCAGGGCCGGCGACCTTGGGGTCAGCGACGCCATGGACGTCCGCGCCGATGTCTCGATCGCCGCGCTTGGCGTGCCACCCGCGGCGGCGGTCTCGGACGGCGGGCTCGCGACCCTGTCGAGTTCGCGCATGCTGGGCAGCATGCCGGCATTCATCGCCTGGCCCGGGGTGCCCGAGGGCAGCGTCATCGAAGCGGTCGCGGCCAGGATGCCGGTCGAGGCGAAGATCCGCCCGCCGAGGGTCAGGTCGGTGACCACGGGCGCCCCCTGGGTCGGCGTCGCCGCGTCGCCGCCCGGAGTGCCGCCAAGCGAACCGCCGCCGCCATTGCTGCCGCCATTGCTGCCGCCGAGCGGGCTGGATGTCTGCCCGCTGCCGGTATCCATGGCGGTGCGCGTCTCGGTGTCCGTCACGGCCGCCGGCGCGCTGCGCTCCGGCGCGCCGCCGCGACCGGCGGCGTCGGCCGATGCCGGCACGGTCCCGGTCCCGGCGACGTTGACCGATCCGGCCGCGACCGGCGCCGGCGGCAGATCGGGGGCGATCGCCAGACGCAGGACGAAATCCATCGCGGCACTGGCGCCGGCCGCATCGCTGGCGACCACGCGCAGCGCCAGCGCCGCGCTGCCGGCCGGCGGCGTGCCCGAGAAGCTGCGCGCGACCGGATCGAAGCGCATCCATCCCGGCATCTCCGCGCCCGACGCCAGCGTCGCGGCATAGGTCAGCGTGCCGTCGTCCGGGTCGGCGAACATGCCGGCGGGCAGCGTGTAGTTCCAGGCGATCCCGCGCGTGCCGCTGAGCGACTGGTCGGCCCCGGCGATCGCCAGCCGCGGCGCGTCGTTGGCGCCCTCGACGACGATGGTCACCGTGCGGTCCGCGCTCTCCCCGGCGGCGTCGGTCGCCCGCAGCGTGTAGACGAGCGTCGCCCTGTCGCCGGCGCGCATGGCCGCGAAGGCATCGCCCGGCGCGGCGAAGCGCCAGGTCACGACGCCGTCCGCGGAACCGGTGCCGGCGGCCCGGCCGCCTTCCACCTGCAGCAGCGCCGCGATCTGCGCGTCGGTCAGGCCGACCCGCTCGCGGTCTCCCGTCGCCGCGACCGACACCACGGCGGCCGAGACCGCGTCGCCCGCGTCGGGATCGACCACGCCCAGCGTCCCGCTTGCGGTCAGCGCGCCCGGCGCTGCGTCCAGCGTCGCGCGATCGGCATTGCCCACGCCGGCGACCAGCGCCGGCGCGTCGTTGCGGCCCGTCACCACGACGCTGACGACGCGGTCGGACACGGCGCCCGCCGCATCGGTCGCGCGCAGCGTGTAGGACAGCGTCACGCTCTCCCCCGCCTTGAGGTCGGCGAAGCGATGCGCCTCGGCGTCGAAGCGCCAGGCGACGCGCGCGCCGACATTGGGATCGGACGTCACGGCGCCCAGGGTGAACATCGCGCGCAGCGCCGCGAGGTCGGGCAGCCCGCCCACGACGCCGGTCGCGACCGGGTCGCCCAGGATCGCGACGCCCGGAACGTCGCCGAGATCGGCGTCGGCCAGCGATAGGGTCCCGGCCGCGGTCAGGGGCTCGGCCGCGCCGGCGGCGAGTTGCACGCCGTCGGCATCTCCTGCACGGCGCGACAGGACGGGGGCGTCGTTGCGGCCCTCGACCGACACGACGACCTCACGGGTCGCGGTCGCCCCGGCGATGTCGGCGACGTCGATCGTGTAGACTAGGTCGATGCGCTCGCCCGCGCGCAGTCCGTCGAAATCGACCGTGCCCGCGGCGAAGCTCCAGCCGATCGTCCCCGACCCGGTGTCGAGGCGGGCGGAGAAGAAGCCGAGAAGGGTCTGCGTGTCCGGCAGCGCCAGCGCGACGGTCGCGGGTACGCGGGCGATCGACACGCCCGGCACGGTCACGGTCAGCGCATCGCCGGTGTCGGGATCCGCGACGCCGATCGATCCGTCGACGACCGGGCCGATCCCGGCTGAACCCTCGGCGACCGACGCGGCGGCGCTCTGGCCGCGGGCGGCGTCGACCGAAAGCACCGGCACGTCGTTCGTGCCGGTCACCGTGATCACGACATCCTTGCGCGTGCCGTCCTTGGCACGGATCGCGAAGCTGTCGCTGGCCGACCCGCCGTCGCGCAGCGCCCTGGCGGCCGCCGATGCGGCATCGGCCGTGTAGGTCCAGGCACCGTCGGCGACGATCGCGAAACGGCCATAGGTGCCGGCGATCTCGGCCGGCTCGAAGAGCTGTTCGCCATCGGCGATGGTCGCGCGGCCGGAATCGGCCGGCGCGGCGGCGGCGAGCGCGACCGTGCCGGCGAGCTTGCCGCCGATGACGGTATCCGCCCCGGCCACGGCGATCGTGACCGTCGTGCGCGTGCCGTCCAGCGAGCGCGGCATGAAGACCTCGCTGCGCGTCTCGTCCGCCTTGAGGGACGCCACGCGGGCGGCGTCGAGCGTATAGGTCCAGGAGCCGTCCGGCTCGAGCGCCAGGCTGCCGAAGAGACCCTCGAACGTCGCCGGCGCGAAGGCCGCGGCACCGCCGGCCTGGGCCGGCAATGTCAGCTTGCCGCGCGCCGCGGTCGTCGCCCCTTCGTCCACGGCACCCTCGCCGGTCAGGCTGCCGATCTCGCCGCCGCCGGTGCCGCCGCCGGTACCGCCGCCCGAACCGCCGCCATCCGGCACGGTCGCCTCGTAGGCGGTCCAGAGCGCCCCGAACTCGTCCGCGAGACCGAGCCGGGTCACGCTGACGATCTGCCCGGGCCTGCCCGGATCGCTGACCGAGCCCATGCCGGACATCGCCAAGTCGGGCGTGTCGCCATCCGGCCGGAGCCCGCCGGTCAGGGTGTCGCGACCGGCGCCGCCGATCACGTAGTTGAAGCCGTTGCCGGGCAGCGCGATGCTGTCATCGGCATTGAGCGCGTCGGCGGAGCCGGAACTCTGGATCCGCACCAGCGCCCCCGTCGTACGGTTCCAGTCGACCTGGCCCGTATCGCCCAGGACCACGCGCTGGTCGGTATCGTTGGCCGGCGACAGCGCACGGATCGAGTCGCGTCCCGCGCCGCCGAAGATCACCGCCGGTCCGCCCGCGATCAGCATCGTGTCGTTGCCGCCGAAGGCCTCGCCCGTGGTCTGGGCGCGCTCGATGCGCCCGGTGCCCGCGGTCCCGAAATCGAGCAGGCCCGAATCGCCGAACATGAAGCTGCGCCGGCCGTTGTCGTTGCTCGGGCGCGATTCCAGCGTGTCGGCGCCGAAGCCGCCGAAGATCAGCTTCTCGCCGTCGCCGGTCGAGATCGAGTCGTTGCCGCCCAGATTGGTCTGCGGCGCGGCGGCGAAGCTGGTCGCGAAGGCCGCGCCCGCGCGGCGGAAGTCGAGATTGTCGCCGGCCAGCACGTCGTAGGTCGGTCCGCCGGCCGAGATCTTGATCGAATCCGCGCCGACGCCGCCGGCGACGACGTTGACGTCGGTGGGCGGCGTTCCGGTCTCGGGGAAGGCCACCGCGACCGAGATCCGGTCGTCGCCGCCGGTGGCGGAAGACGCATCGGTGGCGAGGACGGCGAAGATCCGGCCGGATTGGGCCGTCACCTGGCCGTTGTCGCCGAGGATCGCGCGCTCGAAACCGGCATCCGCCAGGATCGCGATCGAATCGGCCCCGGCGCCGCCGACGATCACCTTGTCGCCGTCGACGGCGACGAGCGCGACGGCGCGCGCCGACACAGCACTGGACTCGCCGGCGCCCAGCGCGATCGTGTCCCCCAGGCCTTGCGCGTCGCCGAGGCTGCGCGCCGATTGCAGGACGCCCATCAGCGTCGGGGTCGCCGGCGTCGCCGCCGGCGCGAGGAAGGCAAGGCTGGCGCCATCGCCGAACGCCACGGCGCGGCCCCGGCCGGCGGCGATCGAATCGCCGCCGAAGCCGCCGACCAGGATGCTGTCGCCATGCCCGGTCAGCAGGCTGTCCTCGCCGCCCTGGTCGGCATTGAGCGTGGCAAGGCCGGTCACCACGCCGGTGGCGGCGTCGCGCGTGATCTCCACATTGTCGCCGGCGACGACGGCGGAGGCGCGGAAGCCGTTGACGCGCAGGACGTCGCTGCCCAGGCCGCCGGCCACTATCGCCCGGCCGAGATCGTTCGTGCGGTCGCCGTCGTTGCCGATGCGCAGGTCGTCGGCGCCGGCGGTCGTGCCGGTGATGTCGAGCGTCTGGAGATAGACGAGGTCGGCGGGAGCGCCCTCGCCCACGAAGCGCAGCTCGGCATTGTCGCCCGCAGCCACGCGGAACAGCGGCAGCGCCGAGGCGACCAGCAGCCGGTCTGACCCGGCGCCGCCGACGAACACGACGTCGCCGTCGCCGACGGTGACGTTGTCGGCGTCGCCGAAGCCGGTCCCCGTGCTGATCGCGCGGCGCAGCCAGCCGTTGCCGCCGAGGTCGAATTCGAGGATGCCCGAATCGCCGAGCACGACTGCGCGCTCGATCTCCGCCGGACGCGAAAGGTCGTCGCGCGTCGCGATGCGGATCAGGTCGGCGCCGATCCCGCCGATCACGGTCTTGATGCCGGTGCCCGTCGCGATGCTGTCGGCACCGCCGCGATCGACCGCGAGGCTGGTCAGCGACAGCAGTTCGTAGCCCTGCTGACGGGCGAAATAGTCGACGTTGTCGCCGGCGACGACGTCTTCCGAGCGGCTCTCCTGGCGGATCAGGATCGTGTCGGCGCCCATGCCGCCGACGACGACGTGGTAGCCGAGGTCGTTGGTCGTGTCGCGCGCGCCGATGACGATCGAATCGGCGCCGCCTGTGGCGGTGATCGCGTCGGTCGACTGCAGCTGGAAGAGGCCGCCCAGCACGTCGAAGGACACCGTCGCGTTGTCGCCCGCGACATAGCGGCCGGTCCGGCCCGCCTGCTCCACCGCCGAATAGCCGCTCGCCGTGCGCAACCCCGTCAGGGCGACGCGCTCGCGCAGCGCGGCGATCTCGGCGTCGATCTGGGACTTGCGCGCGTCGCTGGCGCCCGAGCGCTCGGCCTGCAGCGGCGCGATGGCGCGCGCGGCGACGATGGCCGAGAGCCCGCCGGTCGCGACTCCGATGCCGGTGGCGCGGATGTCGATCGCATCGGCGCCGAAGCCGCCGATGACCAGCTTGTAGCCTTCGCCGAGAACGAAGCTGTCGTCGCCGCCCAGCACCAGGTCGACCGCCGCCGCGCGTCGCAGCACGCCGTTGCCGACGGCGGTGTCGTAGTCCAGCCGTCCGGCGTCGCCGATCGCGATCACGTCGCCGTCGACGGCCGTGACCGAATCGGCGCCCAGGCCGCCGAACACGACCTTGGCGCCGTTGCCCGTGGCGATGCGGTCGGCGCCGCCGCGGTCGTTCTCCACCGTCTCGGCGCTGAGCATGGCGTTGCGGAACTTGTTCTCCGCCGTGCCGGCGGCGCGCAGGATGCGGCCGCCGTCGCCGAAGATCATGTCGTCGCTGGTCGTCGCGGCGACGACCTTGATGCGGTCGCGCTCCATGCCGCCGATGACGAAGTTGGTGCCAATCTCGACGCTGCCGCCGGCGGTGCCGATCGTCACCATGTCGACGCCGCCGGTGGCGACGTCCTGGTCGGTCGAGCGGAAGCTGGTCATCGCGCCGCGCGTGTCGAAGAGCAGCTCGGCATGGTCGCCCGCGACGTAGCGCAGATTGGCGGCCGTCGAGCCGGCGGCCAGGATCACGATCGCGTCGGCACCGGCGCCGCCGACGACGACCGCGTCGCCGCTGCCCAGCGTGATCCTGTCGTTGGCGGCGGTGCCGTTGATCGGATCCTTGTCGTCGTCCGGGTTGGACAGCGTGCGGGTCGCGTGGCGGTCCGTGGTCTCGTCGAGTTTGGTGAAGATCGATTCGAGGCGGCGGTCGCCGGCCTCGGCCAGCGAGAAGCCGATCCGGCCGTGATCGCCCAGCACGATGTTGCGGCTGCCCTGGGCATCGGTCGCCAGGATCTCGTCGCTGCCGCGGCCGCCGAGCACGACATTGCTGCCCTGGCCCAGCCGGATGTCGTCGTCGAACCCGCCCGACAGGTCGGTCATGTAGGACGCGGCGTCGCCGGTCTCGGCGACCAGCGTGAGACGCTCGACCGCTTCGAGCTCGAATCGGCCGACATCGCCGAAGACCAGATTGTCGCCGTCGCCGAGGACGATGGTGTCGTCGCCATGGCCGCCGATCACGACCTGCCGGCCGTCGAGCCCGACGATGCGGTCGTCGCCGCCGTCGAAATCGGTGAAGCCGGGATCGACGCGCCCGGAGACCAGCTGGCCCTCGGTGTCGATCGTCAGGCGCGCATAGTCGCCGATCACCGTGTCGTCGGCCAGCCCGTCGCCCTGCCCCGCATGGATCTGGTCGCCGCCCCCGGATCCCATGAGGATGTCGTTGCCTTCGCCGCCGAAGAGATATTGCGTACCGGCGAAGCCGTCGGTCTGCAGCTTCTGGTTCTGGATCGTGGTGCCGATCCAGGTCCATTCGCGCGACGGCAGCGTGGTCCACGCGGCCTGGGTCTGGCTCGAGCCGGCGGCCTCGACGGCGCGCGGCTGCGCCTCCGCGGTCAGGAACAGCGTGTCCGCGACCAGCAGGTTGTTCCCGCCGATATCGGCGAGCACGTCCTCGCCCTGCATGCCGAGGACGATGTTGTCGCGCCGGTCGCCGACCAGGACGTCGTCGCCCTGGCCGCCGATGATGTCGTGGAAGGCGCGGACCGTGACGGCGTTCGCCGCGGCGCTGAAGCGGCTGGCGCTGGCGATCGTCGTCGGATCCGCGCCGACCGGCAGTTCGAAGCCTGGCGGCACGGCGTAGGCCGCACCGCTGGTGTTGACGCTGACGCCGGTCGTGTAGCGCGACAGGTCGAGGATGTTGCGTGTCCCCGCGCGCTCGAGGCCGCTGTTGAGGCTGGCGCCGCGCTCGGGGCCGCCGATGACGCTGCCGGTCAGCGCCGCGGCGTTCTCGAACAGGAAGACGTCGCTGTTGACGCCGCCGACGACGTTCTCGACGCCGACGAACCGGAACAGCTTGTCGCCGTAGGTGTTTTCGCCCCCGTTCGCCTTGCCCGTCGACGCGTTGGTGACGACGCCTTCGTCGAGCCCGACCCCCTTGGTCAGGACGCTGTCGCCGAGCTTGGCCTGCGCGGGCTTGGCCAGCGTATCGACGATCTCCTGCGCGTCGTCGCCGACATTCGACACATGGACATGCAGCTTCGTCGTCTCGAAGGACATGTCGATGCGGTCGGCGTCGGTCGCCGAGCCGACGAGCAGTCCAAGCTCGGTCGCCGCCGAATAGCCGACGCGGTTGGCGCCGGCCGTCGCCACGCGGTTGAAGCTGTCGAGCGTGATGCCCGCGGTGGAGGACGAGAAGTCGAAGACGTTCGCGGCGCCGTTGGGATTGGCGTCGTCGACCGTCGCGGTGCCCCAGTTCCCGAGGAAGCGATAGGCGTCGGCGCCGGCGCCGCCGCCCATCGTCGAGGTGCCGGCGCGCGCGACAAGCAGGTCGGCGCCGGCCCCGCCGCGCATCGTCGTGGTCGCGGTTCCGCCGATCAGAACGTCGCTCTGGCCGCCGCCGATCAGTTCTTCCTTGCCCTCGGCGCCGACCAGCACGATCGGGATCGTGGACAGGGCCGAGGCGTCGACCTTGTCGTTGCCCTTGCCGGTATAGCCGACGATGCGCTTGACGCCGGAGTAGTTGCGCGTGAATTCCTTGCCGCCCAGCGTCGCGGTGATCTCGACTTCGCCGCCGCCCAGTTCCTTGATGACGAAGGTCTCGTCGCCGTCCTCGACGTTGCGGTACTTGCGGTCGCGCGCCTGGCGGTCGATGACGATCGGCGCGACCTTGCCCGTGCTGTCGACGGAGGAGACGACATCCGGGATCACCAGCCGGTCGCCGGTGAAGGATCCCATATGGAGCACATAGGTCCCGTCGCCGTCATCGTCCGAGGCCAGGATCGGCAGGCAGGGCGTCGGCGTCCAGTTGAGGGTGAAGAGCTCGATGTTGAAGAACTCGGTCTCGTACACGGTCACCCAGGCGATCAACGCTCTAAGCTCGATCTCGAGTCCGGCGAAGAGCGAGGCCGTGAGGCTCGCCTCGACGATGTTCAGCGGATTGCAGAGCAGGGCGTCGGCGATCTCCTTGAGCCGGAACTTGCCGTCGCGCGCGCCCGGTCCTTCCTCGTCCCAGAAATCGAGCGTGCCGACCAGCTTCACGCCGGCAAAGAGCGAGGCGCGGATGATGAAGGCGTCGAGCGCCGCGTAGATGGCCAGCGTCGCGGTCAGCTTGATCTCCGGCAGGTCGACGCCGTTGACGATGTTGTCGCTGACATAGAAGCCATCGAAGATGTCGAGCACGTTGCCGGTGTCGATGAACTTCATGATGCCGGTCGTGTCGAAGCCCAGCGTCAGGGCGACCTCGACCTTGAGACCGCCCCTGAACCCGACCTCCACCGTCGGCCAGGAGTAGATCGGGAACCCGATCTTGAAGCCGACATCGACGCCCAGGTTGGGCGGCGTGAAGGTGACCAGATCGACCGGCTTGCCCATGAGCAGATCGAGGACCAGGGCCGGCTTCTGCAGCAGCGGGATCTTGAAGGCGTTGTTGGGGTTGTTCATCTTGCTGAGGAAGCCCTTCACGCCCGAGCTGCTCGGCGCAGCCGGCGTGTCCCCGCCCGTCGCCCCGTCGCCCGGCGTCGATCCGCCGCCCGCCGGCGGCGCACCCGTGCCGCCCTTCGGCGCCATCGGGTTGTCGAGCGCGCTGTCGATGTCGTTGGTCGCGCCGGTCAGCGACGCGCCCTTGCGGTTGCTGGAATCGCGCGCGTCGCCGGTCAGCAGGAACACCCGGCCGATCGGAATGATCAGCCCGCCCGCGTCGACCGGGATCGAGTTGAACAGGTCGATCATCGTCACGAAGGCCTTGATGAACTCGATCTGCTTGTTGCCGCGGCCCAGCTCGGTGGCGAGGTCGAGCAGCGTCATCGGCCGGCCGGTGACCTGTTCGATGCCGGGGATCGGCGTCGTCAGGCCGTCGATGATCGGCTGAAGCGGCTTGGTGATCTTCTGGATCTCCGACACGATCGGCGCCAGGAAGTCGGCGAAGAAGCTGCCGACATCGAGGCCGAGATCGGTGATCCAGATCGTGGTCTTCGGAACGAAGAGCTTCTCGAAGTCGGAGGCGTTGGCCGCGGGCGCCTTGTAGGCCCAGGCGAGATGGAAATCGGCGATCAGCCGCGGGAAGGAGCGGCTGCCCTCGATCGACAGGTCGAGACCGAAATTGGCCTGGGCCCGCGCGTTGAATTCCGAGACGAACTTGTCCTTGAACTTGCCGGTGGTCAGTTCGCCGAAGGTCATGCGCCCGTCGCCGTTCGGATCGACCATGTCGATCGCGAACTCGCCGTGGAACCAGGTGCGCGAGCTGATCGTGTTGCCCTTGTAGTTGAACAGATTGGTCGTGTGTTCCGTCTCGCCGTCGGTGCCGACGACCTTGCCGCTCCAGTCGTCGGTGATCTTGCCCCGCAGGAAGAAGATGTTGGCGGTCAGCGACGCCGGGGTCTCGGCGTCGGGGCCGGTCAGATAGGCGTCGAAGCTGATCGAGATCTCCTTGACCGGGGTCTCGATGGTCCAGGGATTGTCGATGTCCGGGTTCTTCAGCGGATCCTGCGCGTAATCGACTCCGTTGATGTTGGTCGCCGTGTACTCGCCGTCGCCGAGGCCCGCGTTGGCCGGCATTTCGGAGACCAGATAGAGGCCGTCGGTCAGGTTGACGCCGAAGCCGAAATAGAAATCCCAGCCGAGGCTGAGGCCGATGCCGCCGTCGACGGCGAGGTTGAGGCCGGGCAGGCCGATGTCGAAGGACAGGTCGACGTCGCGCTCGAGCAGGCTCTGCCCGAGATGCATGCGGAACTGCAGCGATCGCGCGTCGTTGAGCGCGGTGCGCCCGGACATCGTGTCGACGATGTCGCCGCCCTTCTTGCCGTTCGCGCGCTGGTCGTTGCTCGTCCCGGCGAGCGTGTAGCCCAGCCGCTGGCCGTTGGTCAGCCCGGCGGTCCCCATCGCCAGGAACTCGACGACGATGTCGTCGGCCGTCACCAGCCCGTCGCCGTTGTAGTCCTTGAGGTAGTTGAGGAAGGGGTTGTCGCCCCGCGACTGGTCCCCGAATAGCCACTGGTCGTAGGACAGCGGATTGACCCGGCCGTCGGCGTTCGTGTCCTCGGTGAAGACGTCGAACATCGCCATGCGCAGCGCGTTCTCCATCCCGCCATAGGTCCGGACATTGGCGGCGATGAATTCCGAGATCTTCGCGATCACCCCGGTGCGGAAGTCGCCGACGAATTGCGCGCCCTTGGCCAGTTGGTCGCCGATCAGCGGCAGGTTGATCGAGGTCAGGGCGTCGAGCGTGTCCTGGATGCCCTTGAGCGCGAGATCCAGCCCGTCGACCACGATCGACGGGTCGCGGATCATGCGGATCAGCGGGTTCCTCAGCGCCAGCGCGCTCGACAGCAGGCCGAAATCGGGGATCTCGTAGTTGATGATCTTGGTCGGGTCGACGACGCCGCCTTCGATCTTGTGCGAGGTCACGGCCTGGCCGCTCGCCAGCGCGGTGATCAGCCTGACGATGTCGATCTGGACGCTGAGATCGCCCACCCCGATCGGGTTGGTGACATCCCTCGAGATCAGCTTCGTGCTCTGCGCCAGCTTGAAGATGTCGTTGGGCAGCTGGACGAAGACCGGCAGGTCGATCTCGGCCGTGCCGGTGACCTTCGCGTCGAGGTCGCGGAAGATCGCGCCCAGCGCGCTGGCCTTCAGGCCGGTGTCGTCGACCGAGACCGAGACCGCCTTGCCGTTGAGGTCGCGTCCGCCGAACGTGATCTTGAACCCGCCGAGATCGGCGTCCGCGATCACGTTGATCCCCGCATAGCCGGGCTTGAAGGCGCCGTTGAGCCGCGCCTGAAGGGTCTGCGCGTCGATGTCGTAGGCGAGGCCGGTCGCGACATAGTCGGTCGTGCCGACGCGGAACTTCAGATCGAACGTCCCGCCCGTGCCGCCGACCACCGTCACGCGGCTGATCGTGAACCCGCCGCCGCCGCCCGACTTGACGGGAATGACCTCGACCTTGCCGCGCTGGGTCAGCTTGTCGTCGCCGCCGTCCAGCGGATCGATGGGCTTGCCGGCCAGCGATCCCGCGAATTCCAGATCCCAGCCGTCCTGCGGCTTGCCGGCGGTGTGCGCCGTGCCCGTGACGACCGCGCCGGCGATCGCGTTGGGACCGCTGGTCAGCGCCGTCTGGACGGCTGCCGCCACCTTCGCGGCATCGACGCCGTCCATCGCGATGTCGGCCGTCTTGTAGGTCTTGCCGTCGATGCGCGCGGTCAGCGTGAAGCTGCCGCCCGTTCCGGAGGGCACGGACACCCATTGGCGCGTGTTGACGATCCCGAGCTCGACCTCCCCGGCCCCGTCCACCTTCAGGCCATGGCCGGTCACGGCGATCGTCTTGCCGGCGAAGGACGGGCCGGCGAAGAGCAGCTTGTAGCCCTTCGTCGGATCGGCGACGTCGAGCGCGGTCGCGGTCACCGTTCCGTTGAGCGCCTTGAGCCCGAACAGCACGGCATCCTGCACCGCAGCCTGCACGGCCGCCGCGTCGTTGCTGCGCCCCAGCGCCGCGGTGTCGAAGCGGTCGGCCCCGACCTGGATGGTCAGACGATAGGCCTCGTCGTTCGTCGTCGCCGGGTCGTCGGCGGGCAGCGCCACGGTCACGAGCGGGCCGGCCGCGGTGCCCGAGAAGGCAGGCGCCGAGTTCCACTGGATCGCCAGCGTGTCGCCGGTCTGCAGCGTCCGGACCGCCACCGCCGTCGACAGGTAATGGCGGCCATCGCCCTGGCCGACGGCGCCGTTGGGCTCGTCCATCAGGTAGATGCCGGCGGCGATGTCGAGTTCGGCGGTCCCCTTGATCGTCTGGCCGCCGCGCTGACCCGATGTCTTCAGCGCGAAGGCGCCCAGCGACGCCTTGAAGTCGAGATCCTGGCCGTCGACGTTCAGGCCCAGCTCGACATAGGTGCCGTCGTCGAACGTCGTCGGCGTCTGGTTGTCGTTGAAGTCGTAGACGAACATCTCGCCCGAGCCGAGATCGATGCCCATGGCGAGATTGACCACGGCGGTCGACTTGACGACGAGATTGGCGCTGCCGCCGACGAGGTTGCCGAGGCTGCCCAGCCCCAGCGCGGCCAGGTCGAGGACGACCGGATAGGTCTGGTCGAGCAGCTCGATCCGGTAGGGGATGTTGATCGCCAGCGCGTTCGACCGCGCGTCGTAGTCGATCGACACCCCGAAGACGTCCGGCCGCGCGGGGTCGTAGATCGGCACCCCGAAGCTTTCCGCCAGCACCGTGCGCAGCTGGGCGATGCCCTTGCCCGGGTTGCTGCTCATCGCGTCGATCGCATGCGCCAGGTCGGAGGCGATGTCGAACAGGTCGTTGACGCTCTTGTCGATGATCGGGATCGGCTGGTTCAGGAAGCTGAAGGTCTCGAACTGGCTGAGGAGCCGCGACGCCAGCCGCAGCCCGTCGATGATCGACACCCAGGACAGGTTCCGGAAGCCGGTCAGGGCATCGGCACCGATCACGCGCACATCGACCGCCTCGGCCAGCGACGAGACCCCGCGCCACACGTCGATGATCGGGACCGAGACCTCGATCCGCGGATTGACGTCGGGCGGCAGCAGGCTGAGCCCGCCGGCGTCGACGGTGATCTGGTCGATCGTCAGGCTGGCCGTGGGCTGGCTGCCGGGCGTGTAGTTGTAGTCCGTGAAGGCGACATCGGTGAGGTAGTCGCCGACCAGGCGCCGCCCGTCCACCGCCATCGCCACGTTCGCCGGCGCGACGAAGGCAAGCACCGAGCCGTCGGAGCCGGAGATCTTCGTCCCGCTGGTCGTGAAGCGCGCGCCGGTCGTGACGAAGCCATGGCCGCGGATCGCGGCGGGCACGTCGTTGGCGGTGCCGGAGGTCGCGAAATTGTAGTCGTCGATCGCCTTGACGATCGCGGCGTTCACGTCGGTCGCCAGATCGGCGACGGAGGTGTTGTTGCGCGTGTCCTCCGCGGCGACCCGGACGGACAGCTTCACCGGCTTGCCCGCATTCAGCGTCGGTGCCGTGAGGGTGACCGCCAGCCCGACATCCTCCGCCAGCTGCCCGGCCGAGGGTCCGGCCGGCACGCCGGTCAGGACCTTGGTGCGCGCGGCGACGGCGGCGCCCGAGGCGGCGATCGAGACAGCCCCCTGCATGCCCAGCGTGTCCTGCCGCAGCCTCGCGGCATCGAGCAGGTCGCCGATATAGACGCGCCCGCCGGCCTCGCCGTCCTTGCCGTCGCGCAGCTGCACGTTGACGCCGGCTTCGATGCCGGCCTCCAGCCGGCCCATCGCCAGTTCCAGGAAGCCGATCTTTCCGGTCGCCGAGAACTCGGGCACGCCGATCTTCAGCCGCCCCCCCAGGAACGCGTCCTCCAGGAACAGCGACACGCCGTCCGACTTGATCAGGTCGTTGGGAACGAAGCCGAGCTGGCGGACCAGCGGATCGGCATCGGCGACCTTGATGAGCAGATTGGCGATGACCTCGCCCTTGGTCTGGAAGGCCAGGACCGTGCGCCCGCTGCCCAGGGTCACGACCTCCGCCGACAGGACATCGCCCAGGGACTGCACCTTGCCGGCGAGCGGTCCCAGCTTCGCGGGATCGGTGATCGCCGCGAAGGCCGCGTTGAAGTCGGCGGCAAGATCAGCGACCGAGGCGTTGTTGTCGAAATCGGTCTTGGCGATCGCGACACGGATCGCGTCGTCCTTCGTATCGGCGGTCAGGTTCGATCGGTCGTCGGCGCCGTCGACGACGAGGTCGAAGACGACGCCGGCCGAAAGCTGGCCGTTCGTGGGCAAGGTCACCGCGACGCCGCTGGGCGTCTTCGACTGCTTGGCAAGACCCAGAACGCGCGCCGTGTCGGCATCCGGGGTCACCGTGATGGTCCCGACAGTCGACCCGTAGCCGACGAATTCGATCTGCGGCTTGCCCGAGACCGTCGCCGCGCGCGCCAGCAGCGCATCGCCCAGCTTCGCATAGCCGAGCTTCGCGAGGGCGCCATTGGGGACGACGGAGATCGTGGCCAGCTTGGCGTTGAAGTCCGCGATCAGGTCGTTCAGTCCGGTATTGGTCTCCTGGTCGGCCGCGGGCACGACGACGCTGTATCGGTCCGAGCCGAACTGGACGGTCAGCTTCGCGTCGGCGCCATCCCCGCCGTCGCGGACCGGATCCACAGACGCCGAACCGCCCGTCAGCGCGCTCTTGTCCAGCGTCATCGGCGCAAGGTTCCGCCCGGCGAGCGATCCGACGAACTCGACCTTGAGGACGCTGCTGCCGGCCGCCTTCGTCACCACGACATCGGCGCCCGCGACCCCGGACCCGGCGAGGGCATCGAGCAGCGCCGTGCGCAGCGCGGCCGCGGGGGCGTTCCAGGCGACCCACGCCGTCGTCACGCTGTTCTCGTCCACCGCCACGGTCAGCTTGTAGTTGCCCGCCGTCACGCCGGTCAGGTTGACGCCCTGGATCTCGTTCGCAAGGGTCTCCGCCTTGACCTTGCCGGCGAACTGGCCGAGGCCGCCCGGGAGGTTGGAGGTGAACAGCGCCTGGCCCACGCTGCCGCCCTGGATCCTGAAATTCTCCGGCTTGTCGAAATCGATGCCGATCGTGGTCGTGAAGTCGACCTGGCCGTTCAGCGCCAGCGTGCCCTTGGCGTCGAAGCTGGCGACGGGACCGAGGTCGAAGCCCAGTTCCAGCGGCGTCGACAGTTCCGGCAACTTCGGCGTCAGCTTGACGTCGAAGAGGAAATCCATCGCCTCGGCGTCGAAGCGCGCCGTGATGCTGAACGTCTCGCCCTGCGGCAGCAATTCGTTGATCGCGTCCTGCAGGACCTCGGCGAAATCCTCGAGCGTGTTGAATTTCGGTCCGGTTTCGGTGGCCGCTTCCTGGCCGCGCGC
>JBIKLI010000192.1:0-8290 GCA_044359885.1 Alphaproteobacteria bacterium
TCGGCCTGGGCGCTGCGGATCTTGCGGGTCTGGGCGTGGCCGCCGACGGGATGTGCTTCCTCGGGCTCGGGATAGCGCCAATCCTCCAGCCGGTCGTAGCCGGCGTCGTCGACGATGTCGAACAGCGCGGCCAGCGTACGGGGCAGCGCCGCGTGTCCGCGCAGGCCGGGATTCGCCGCGACCAGCGTGTCGCCCCAGGCGCGGACCATCATCGCCCAGTGCATGGTGAACAGCTTGACCATGATCGCGTCGCAGCTGCGCGCCGCGCGCCGGAACGAGAAGCCGGACAGCGCGGTGAAGGGCGGCGGAAAGGCGCCGGCGACCAGCAAGCGTCCCGGCGCGGCCGCGTCCAGCGCGGCGCGGAACGTCTCGACCATGCCGATGGCGAGATCGGCCTTGAAGGCGAGCCAGTCGCGCAGCGCCGGCGTGTCGATCGCCGCCTGCAGCAGCCGGAACCGGCCGCCGTCGCGCTCCGTCCACATCGTCAGGTCGCCCGGCGTCAACCCGCCCAGCAGCCGGGCGCGCAGCGCGCCCGCCGCGGCGCGCATCGCGGCGAAATCATAGCCCAGCCGGGCCGCCGCCGCCTCGGCATGCGGCCCGAAATCGAAGAAGGCGCCGTCGAGCGAATAGGGCGGATATTCCGGCCAGTCGATCCGGAGCCCGTCGATGTCGGGATAGGCCCGCAGGATGTCGCGGACCATCGCGCGCGCGTAGTCGTGCAGATGCGGGCTCGCCAGCGAGCCGTTGTTGTCGACGCGCACCGCCGGCGTCGTGCCATCGGGCAGGCGCGGCCGATCCTCCTCGGCCGGGCCGCCGAACTGCACGCGATAGCCTGGCGGGATCGCCGCCTGGACCTGCAGCAGGACGGTCATGCCTCGCGACTTGGCGGCGCGGATCGCGTCGGCGACGACATGGCCATGCGCACGCGTGAGGTCGTCGGCCGCGGCCGGCTGGTAGCGCAGACCGCGATAGAGACCGGCGTCCGGGACGAAGCTCGGCGCCGTGCGCACGAACAGCTCGCGCCGGCCCCAGAGCGGCCGGTCGAGCAGGCGCACGCTGCCGGCGCCCGCGTCGATCGGCGGCTCGCGCCCGCCCTGGCCATCGGGCATCGGCGTCATCACGTAGGGGGACGTGGCGATCGCATCGACGCGCGCGCGGCGCTGGAGATTGTCGAGCACCGTCTCGACCCCCTCCACCTGGAAGAATTCAGGCATCACCGTGACGCCGGTCACGCCCGCGCGCGTCGTCCCCATCGCGTCTCCCCATGCTTTCGCGGCGGCAGTCTAGCGGCTCCAGCGCCCTTGTCACCGGTGCGCGGGCATCGGAGCGGTTCCGCGATCATGCGGGTTGCTCCGGCGGAAGCGGCAGGTCCGGGTCCAGAAGCGTGGCGTCGATCAGGTCGCGCCAGAGCCCGGCCGGCACCGGCATGGCGAGGCAGTCGAGCGTGTCGTCGATCTCGGCGCGCGTGCCGGCGCCCAGCAGCAGGCTCGCGGCGTCCGGATTGGCGGCGGCGAAGCGCAGGGCGGCAGCGCGCAGCGGGACGCCGTGCCGGGCGCAGATCGCCTCGATCGCCGCGACGCGCGCGACGATCCCGGCCGGCGCGGCCGCGTAGCGATAGGTGCCGGGCACGCGCGCGCCCGTCGCCAGGATCCCGGAGGCGAGGGGCGCCGCGACGATGGCGGCGATGCCCGCCGCGCGGCATTCGCGCAGGAAGCCCGCACCGCTCCAGTCCAGCAGCGTATAGCGTCCGGCAAGCAGCACCGCGTCCAGCGGCACGCGGTCGAGCAGCGCGCGCGCGACCTCGACGTCGTTGACCCCGACGCCGATGGCCCCGACGACGCCGGCGGCACACAGGCGCTCGAGGCAAGCGACCGTCCCCGCCGCCGCCGCGTCCGCCGCGCCGGCGGGATGATGGACGAAGACCAGTTCGATGCGCGAGCGGCCCAGTCGCGCCATGCTCGCGGCGAGCGAGCGCGCCGCGAAGCCGCCCGAGTAGTCGGCGCGCCGTGCCGCGGCGGCGACGACGTGACCCGGGGGCGCCTCGAAATCGAAGCCGATCTTGGTCGAGACCAGGGGCTGCGGGGCGATGGCCGCGAGCGCGGCGCCGAGCCGGATCTCGGACAGATGCGCGCCGTAGAGCGGCGCGGTGTCGAACCACCCGATCCCGCGCGCGGCCGCATGGCGGATCGCGTCGATCGCGCCGGCATCGTCGAGCCCGTGATCGACCCGTCCGAGCATGGCGCAGCCCAGTCCGATCGGCGGCAGGACGAGCCCCGCGTCGCGCGATCGCGGCCTCATCGCCGGATCATGCCCCAGCGTCTGATGGTCGCGTGCTCGAGCGGGACGAACAGGATCCGGTCCAGCGCGAGCCAGAGCAGTCCGATGACGATCATGCCCATCAGGATCGTCTCGGTCTTGTACCACTGCACCGCTTCGATGGTCATGTAGCCGAGGCCCGACGTCCCGGCGATCATCTCTCCCGCGACCAGCGCGCGCCAGCCATAGGCCATCGAGGTGCGCAGGCCGAGGATGATCTGGACCAGCGCGCCGGGCAGGACGAGTTCGGTCAGGACCTGGACGCCGCTGCCGCCATGGCTGCGCACGGCGCGGTGCAGCGTGTTGGGGATCGACTGGACGCCGGTCACCGTGTTGTGGATCGAGGCGAAGAAGATCGTGTTGGCGATGACGAACACCACCGAGCCCATGCCGATCCCGAACCAGATGATCGCCAGCGGCACCCAGGCGATGCCGGCGATCGACTGCAGGAAGGTCAGCAGCGGCCGCAGCAGGTCGGACACATGCCGGTTCGTGGCGATCGCGATCCCGAGCGGGATCGCGATCCCGTTGCCGATCGCGAAACCCAGCGCGAGGCGCCAGAGGCTGTCGCGCACATGCAGCGCCAGGGAACCGTCCATGACGGACCCGGCGATCCGGTCGAGGACCTGTCCCAGCGGCGGCAGCATGTAGGTCGGGTAGTCGATCGTCTGCGGCAGGGCCAGCCAGAAGGCGACGGCGACCGCGAAGGGCAGCAATCCCGGCAGATGGCGTGCGAGCCGGGTCATTCGCGACGCTCCGCCGTCGTCACCGACCCCCAGCGCTCGATCGTCATGCGCTCGACCGGCTTGAGATAGAGATTGTCGATCCCCAGCCAGAGCAGACCCATCACGATCATTCCGACGATGGTGCGTGCCGTCTGGTGATTGGCGGCGCCCTCGAAGATCAGGTACCCGATGCCGCTCTTGGCGGCGACGATCTCGGCGAAGATCAGGCCGCGAAACGCGAAGCCCGCGCCGACGCGAAAGCCGGTGATGATGTTGGGAAGCACCGCGGGCAGGATCACCTCGCGCAGCAATTGCAGCCGCGTCGCGCCCAGCGACAGCGCGGCGTTGACCAGCACCTGCGGGACCGTGCGCACGCCGACCAGCGTGTTGTAGAGCATCGGGAAGAAGACGACATAGGTCAGCGCGATGAGGATGGTCTTGAAGCCGTAGCCGAACCAGATGACGAAGATCGGGATCCAGGCGACCTCGACGATCGCGAACAGGAAATTGATCGCCGGCGAGAGCGTCCGGTCGGCGAGCCGGCTGATCCCGATCGCGAGGCCGCAGGCGATACCCAGCACCGTGCCGATCGCGACGCCGCTCGCGTAGCGTCCGATGCTGTCGATGAGATACACCGGCAGGATCCCCTTCGCGACCAGGTCGAGAAAGGCGCGCCAGACATCGGCGGGCGCCGGATAGAAATAGGGCTCGAGACCGACCAGCGGGACCGAGGCCTGCCACAGGGCGAGGAACAGTACGAGGCCCAGCGCGCCCTTCGCCGGCCGTGCGAGGCGGCGGGACAAGGGCATGGACGGGGCGGCGAGGGCGGTGCTCATAGCCCTTTCCACCGCGCGACGCCGACGATCCAGTAGTTCCGCGCGATGGCGCGCAGGTCCTGCGGTTCGACATCCATCAGGAAGACCGAGTGGCCCTTGACCTCGATGAGGCGCCCGATCGCCTGCATCCGCGTGACGTGAAAACCCTCCGGTGGAAAGGCGACGCGCAGCTCGTAATGCCCTTTCGGCGACGGCACCTCGATCCCCGAGAGCTTGCGCGCGCCGCCGGCATCGAGCCAGGCCTCGTAGCCGGAATAGGCCAGCGCCAGCGCCAGCGTCGCCGCCAGCGGCCGGATCATGCCGTGCCTCCGCGCACCAGCGTCAGCACGCGGTCGCGCAGCGCACCGAATTCGGGGTCGGCGTTGAGCGTCGCCCAGTTGCGCCGGGATCGCGCGATCGGGATCGGGACGCTCGCCTTCACCCGGCCCGGTCCCGGCGTCAGCACCACCACGCGGTCGGCGAGGAAGACCGCCTCCTCGACGCTGTGGGTGACGAAGAGCACCGTGACGCGGCTGGTCTCCCAGATGCGGACCAGCTCTTCCTGCAGGGTCAGGCGCGTCTGCGCGTCGACGGCCGCGAAGGGTTCGTCCATCAGCATGATCTCGGGCGCGTTGGCGAGCGTGCGGGCCACGGCCGCGCGCTGCTTCATCCCGCCCGACAATTCATGCGGAAACTTCTCCGCCGCGGCGGCGAGGCCGGTGATCTCCAGGAACCGGCGCGCGATCGCGTGGCGTTCGGCCTTGGCCATGCCCTTGAACTTGAGGCCGAGCGCGACGTTGTCGATCACGCGCTTCCACGGCAGCAGCGCGTATTCCTGGAACACGACGCCGCGATCGGCGCCCGGCCTGCCGATCGGCCGGCCGTCCATCTCCAGCGTGCCGCCGCGCGGCTTGAGGAAGCCCGCGATCGCGGAGATCAGGGTCGACTTGCCGCAGCCGGACGGGCCGACCACGGCAAGAAACTCCTTCTCCGCGACGTCGAGGGAGAGCGCGTCCACCGCCACATGGCGCTGGCCGCGCTCCTCGTCGACATACTCGAGCCGCAGATCGCGGATCGCGATCTTCGGCGCGGCGCTCACAGGCGGCGGTCCGCCGGGATCGGCGGCAGGTCGGAGAAGAACTGCGGCGCCACCTGCTCGACATGCTTGTAGAACTGCGGATCGACGATCGAGCCGGCAGGAACGGTCCGAGCCATGCGCTTGTCGGCGACCAGCGCCGGGATCGTCTTCCTGTCGTAGCCGTCGAGCGTGTTGCGCGTGACGCGCAGGTCGTAGCCGGAGCGCCGGATCGACAGCTTCATGACGTCGAGATCGACGCCCTGGATCCAGCGCATGTTGATCTCCGCCGCCGCGTCGTAGTTCTGGCGCAGCCATTGATGCGCCTCCGCGAACGCGACCATGAAGCGACGCAGCTGTTCGGCCTTCGACGCGATGTTCGCGCGGGTGGTCAGGATCGTGCCGGGATCGTAGCAGGCGTCGCAGCCGCCGGAGACGACGCGATAGGCGCCGGGGACGCGCAGGCTGGAGATCGACCCCCAGGGCTCCCAGGCCGCGAGGGCGTCGACGTCGCCCTGGCGCAGCGCGGTCGTCTGGTTGCTGGGCGCGATGTTGACCAGCGTGACGTCGCTGTCCTTCATCCCGTTGGCCGCGAGAACGCCCAGCAGGTAGCCCTCGGCGCCGGTGCCGCGCGGCAGACCGATCTTCTTGCCCTTGAGCGCCTTGACGTCGCCTTCCTTGATGCCGGAGGCGGGCGTCGCGACGATCGAATTGTTCATCGAGTAGCTCATGTTCACGGCGTCGCCGTGCAGATGCCCGATGAGGACCAGCGGCTGCCCGTTCGACACGCCGGCCAGGAACGGGATCGAGCCCATGATGTTGACGTCCTGCGCGCCGCTGAGCAGGCCGTTTATCATCTCCACGCCCGTCTGATACATCACGAGCTTCGCGTCGAGGCCGTGCTTGGCGAAGATGCCGCGCTCGACGCCGATGAAGGCGGCGGCGTGGTCGGTCGCGTTGGCGGCGCCGATTCGGATCGGCAGCGCCTGCTGCGCGGCCGCCGAGGACGCGATGCCCAGCGCCAGGGCGGCGCCGGCCAGGATCGAACGTCTGAACATGTCGCTTGTCTCCCCCTTGTCGGCGGTCATTCCGCCGGTTTGTCCCCGACCCAGTTCTGTTCGGGCGTCAGCTTCCAGCGATGCTGGTCGGCGGGTCGCGTGCCCCGCGCCCAGGCGCCGATCACGTCCTTGTCGCGCCGCCGGCCGCGCATGCGCGCGGCGATCGCATCGGGATCCCAGTCGGCGCGCAGCCGTTGCACGAGGCGCTCGCGCACGGCGCGATGCGCCGGATCCTCGGCGAGGTCGCGCAGTTCGAGCGGATCGGTCGCGAGGTCGAAGAGCTGCGGCCGGTATCCGTTGTAGTCGATCAGCTTCCACCGGCCGCTGCGGATCATGCGCTGCTGCACGGCCATGCCGCCCGTCCAATGCGGGACGGTATCGGTGCAGTATTCCGAGAAGGTCTCGTCGATCCAGGGCGCGTTGCCGTCGCGCGCGACGCCGAGGAAGCTGAGACCCTGGGCATTGGGCAGCGGCGCGGCGCCCAGCGCGTCCACCATCGTCGCGGTGACGTCGACCAGGTTGACGACCTGGGCGCGACGCTCGCCCTGCGGCAGATGCCCGGGCCAGCTGAGGATCAGCGGGACCTTCACCGATTCCTCGTAGAAGGTGTGCTTCCACCACAGGCCACGCTCGCCGAGCTGGTCCCCGTGGTCGGAGCTGTAGACGATCAGCGTGTCCTCGGCGAGGCCGAGCGCCTCGAGCCTGCCGACGACCTGACCGATCAGGATGTCCAGCCGCGTGACCAGTCCCCAATAGGCCGCGCGGGCGCGCAGGACATCCTCCGGGCGCGTGTCCGTGATCTTGCGGTTCTCGCGCCACCAGGAAAGCCAGGGATGGTCTTCGGCTGGCGCCGGAAGCTCCGGCATGCCCACCCGCCCGGCATAGAGCGCGTAGTCCTCGGGCCAGGCGATGTAGGGCGGGTGCGGCAGCATGAAGCCGACCGACAGGCAGAAGGGATCGCGGTTGCCGGCGGCGCGACCGGCGGCGATCTCCTCGAGCGCCGCGATCGCCGCGTCCGCGGTCTCCATGTCCTTGAGCTGGTACGAGCTCTGCCCCGGGCCGGAGACATCGACGCTGACGCGGTTCGGGTCGTTGGTGTCGTTGAGCGGCCCCATGTCGTGGCGCGCCACGCCGCCGTAGTTCGGGCTGTGGTCGCCGACCTCGCGCGCCACGAATCCATGCATCTGGTCCGGGCCCATGGCGTGGAGCCGGCTGATCAGCGTCGGCCTGTAGCCCGCGGCGCCCAGCGCATGCGGCCAGGTGGCGCGGTCGGAGGCCAGGAAATCGTCGTTGGTCCAGCAATCCTGCGCGGAGGGATGGCGCGCGGTCAGCATCGACATGCGGCTGGGGACGCAGATCGGCGACGGGCAGTAGGCGTTGTCGAAGACGACGCCGCGCGCGGCCAGCCGGTCGAGATTGGGGGTGCGGACAAGATTGTCGCCGTAGCAGCCGGCGACCTTCTGCGCGTGCTGGTCGGAGAACAGGAAGAGCAGGTTCGGACGCTTTGCGGCCATGGCGGTCACGCGACTCCCATCATCTTGCGCTGGGCCGCCCTGAGATGCGCGGCAAGTGCGGCCGCGGCGGCATCGGCATCGCGCCGGCGCAGCGCCGCGATGACCTTCATGTGTTCGTCGATCGCCGAGAGCAGCCGCCCGGAATCGATCCGGTTGGTCAGCTGCATCAGCAGGATCCGGTCGGCGTTGACGCGATAGGTCTCGGCGATCAGGTCGTTGTCCAGCCCGGCGATCAGCGCCTGATGCATCGCCAGATCGGCGCGGATGAATTCGCGTCCGAGCTCGGCGGTGAAGCGACGCCGCGCCCGGGCGGCGATCGCGTCCATCTTCGCCTCGACCGCGTCGAGCGACGGGATGTCGCCGGCCTCGGCATAGCGCCTCACGGCATGCAGTTCGAGCGTGGCGCGCAGCTCGAAGGCGTCGCGCAGCAGCTTGACGTTGACGTCGGCGATCTGGATGCCGCGCTGGGGAATGACCTTGACGAGCGCCTCGGCCTGCAGCTGCTTCAGCGCGTCGCGGACCGGCCCGATCTTCATGTCGACGACCGCGCAGAGCTCGCGCTGCGACACGAACTGGCCGGGCTTCAGATCCCCGTCGAAGAGGCGCTGCTTGAAGCGCGCATAGGCCTTGTCCCTGAGCATGCGTGGAACATTGACGCGGGGTTCCATTGACTGTCCACTGAAATTTCAGTTGGGTATCGCCTGCAGATCCAGGGAGGGCCGGCGATGGCGATCGACGCCCATGTACATTTCTGGCGGCCGGCGCTCGGACACGACATCCTGATCGT
>JBIKLI010000193.1:0-8284 GCA_044359885.1 Alphaproteobacteria bacterium
GCTCGGGATCGGCTCGGTGCTGCGCCCGTTCCAGCGTCCGCACCCGCCGCTCGCCGTGTCGGCCGCGAGCCCCGCCTCGGGCAGCGTGCGTCTCGCCGGCCGCAACGGCTGGGAATTCATCTCGGCGCATTTCTGCACCCGCGCCAGCATCGCCAGCCACTGGCAGGCCTATCTCGAGGGTTGCGAGGCCGGCGGCCGCGCGCCGGATCCGGAGCATTGGCGCGTGGCACGCCTCGTCCATGTCGCCCGCGACGACACGCAGGCGCACGACGACTTCGCCGATCCGGCCGGCCCGTATCAGGATTTCTGGCGCTACCTGATCGGGGTACTGACCCGTGCGGGCATGCTGAACATGCTCAAGGCCGACAAGACGATGCCGGACTCGGCGGTGACGCCCGACTACGCGCTGCGCACATTCTCGATCTGCGGAAGCCCGCGTCGCGTCGCCGAGCAGATCCGCGAGCTGCGCGCCGAGGTCGGGGATTTCCGCGGGCTGGTCTCGCTTGCGATCGAGTTCGGCGACCGTGCCAAGGTGCTCGGCTCGATGTCGCTGCTCTCGCAGGAGGTCCGTCCCCTGCTTGTTGCCTGAGGGGGTCTGGGACGCCGCGGCGCCCGATGCTAACCTTCGCTCTCCAGGCGGGGCGCATACGCCCCGGACAAGGGGAGGAGGCAACATGAATCTTCGTCGTCGTCGTTTCGCCGCAGCAGCCCTTGCGGGCTTCGGCACCAGCGCCTTCATCGGCGGCCGCGCCAGCGCCCAGGCCAGGACGCTGCGTTTCGGGCATCTGCACTCGGTCGACTCGCCCGTCCACAAGGGCATCGCGCGGGCCGCCGAGGAGATCGAGCGGGCGACGTCCGGCCGCTACAAGGTCAACATCTTCCCCTCGAGCCAGCTCGGCGCGGCGCGCGAGATGGTCTCGCAGGTGATCGACGGTTCGCTGGACTTCATCTCCGAGGGCCCGGGCAGCCTGTCGAACCTGGACCGCGCGCTGTCCTTCTTCGAGGCCCCCTTCGTCGCGCGCGACTGGGATCACCTGATGAAGATGCTGGACTCGCCGTTCGGGCGCCAGCGCGTCGGCGTGCTGGCCGACCAGCGCAACATGGTCCATCTCGGCACATTTTACTACGGGGTGCGCCACTTCACGACCAGGACCAAGGCGCTCAACACGGCCGCCGACGCCAAGGGCCTGAAGATCCGCGTGCCGGAGGCGCCGCTCTTCCTCGCCATGATCCGCGCGCTGGAGGCGACCCCGACGCCGATGTCGCTCGGCGAGGTGTATCTGAGCCTCCAGACCGGCGTGGCCGAGGGCCAGGAGAACCCGCTGCCCACGATCAACAACAACAAGTTCTTCGAGGTGCAGAAATTCCTCAACCTGACCGGCCACGTCATCGTGCCGATCATGATCATGATGAACCGCAAGGCCTGGGATCCGATGACCGACGCCGACAAGACGGCGTTCAGGGCCGCCTTCGCCGCCGGCGCCAAGGTCAACGACGACCTGACCCGCGCCGACGAGGCGCGGCTGGTCGACTTCTTCAGGGAAAAGGGGATGACGGTCGTCAATTCCGACCGCGCCTCGTTCCAGCGCCGCATGACCGCCGTCTACGAACTCGGGGAGCGCGACTTCAACTGGGGCAAGGGCACGTTCGAGGCCATGCAGGCCCTGTCCTGACCGCGTCCGCCTTCCCGCCGCCCCAGCGGGGGCGGCGGGAAGGCGACTTCGCCGAGGAGCCGGCCGTGCGCAGCTTCGTCCTGAAATTCGAGGAGAACCTCGCCGCGCTGTTCATGGGCGGCCTCCTCTTCACGCTCTTCCTGCAGGTCTTCACCCGCTACGTCCTCAACGATCCGCTGTCCTGGACCGAGGAGGTCGCGCGCTACCTCTATGTCTACATCGTGTTTCTCGGCGCCAGCGCCGCGATCTCCGACCGCACCCATGTCGGCATCGACTATTTCGCCAAGATGCTGCCGGTCGGCATCCAGTGGACGCTGTCGGTCGCCGTCAACCTGCTGATCCTCGCCGCGCTCGGCCTGCTCGCCTATTGGGGTTGGCGCGCGGCGATGCGGCAATGGAACATGCCGATGATGGTGCTCGATATCCCCTATACCTGGGTCTACGTCGTCGTGCCGATCACCGCCGTGCTGATGTCGGTGCGCACGCTGGCCCTGATGCGCGAGGACTATGCGGCGATGCGGGCGGGCAGCCAGGTCGCGACCGACGCGCGCGGAGGCCTGTGACATGATCGGGTACTTCATCGGCTGGCTCGGGCTGATCATCGCCAACATGCCGGTCGCCTTCTCGCTGATCGTCATGGGCCTGTCCTGGCTGGTGCTGGAGAGCCAGACGATGACCTCGGCGCCGCAACGCCTGATCGGCGGCATCGACTCCTTCCCGCTGCTCGCGGTGCCCTGCTTCATCCTGGCGGGCATAGCCATGAACACGGGCGGCGTCACCGAGCGCATCTACGGATTCGCCCGCGCCCTGGTCGGGCATTTCACCGGAGGTCTCGGGCATGTCAACGTGACGGGCAGCCTGATCTTCTCCGGCATGTCGGGCTCCGCCATCGCCGATGCCGGCGGTCTGGGACTGCTCGAGATCAAGGCGATGAAGGAAGACGGCTACCCGGCCGACTTCGCGGGCGCCCTGACCTGCGCGTCGTGCATCATCGGACCGCTGGTTCCGCCCTCGATCCCGATGGTGCTCTACGGCGTCATCGCCAACGCCTCGGTCGGCGCGCTGTTCCTGGCGGGGATCGTGCCGGGGCTGCTGACGGCGCTGTTCCTGATGGTCCACGTCTATTTCTACGCGCGGCGGCGCAATTTCCCGCGCCATCCGCGCTCGACGCTGCCGCAGCTGTGGATCGCCTTCAAGCGCGCCTTCCTGGCGCTGGTCACGCCCGCGATCATCATGGGCGGCATCTTCGGCGGGATCTTCACGCCGACCGAGGCGGCCGCGGTCGCGGCGATATACGCGCTGGCGCTGGGGCTGTTCATCTACGGCGACCTGAAATTCTCCGACCTGCCGCGGATCTTCAAGGAAGCCGTCAACACCTCGGCGGTGGTCGGCTTCATCGTCGCCGGCGCCAGCCTGTTCAGCTGGGTCCTGGCGCGCGAGCGCGTGCCGCAGCAGATCGCCGAGGCGTTCCTCGGTCTCTCCGACAATCCGCACGTGATCCTGCTGGTGATCAACGTCGTGATGCTGATCCTGGGCTGCTTCATGGAAGGGATCGCGATCATGATCCTGATGGTTCCGGTCTTCATGCCGGTGATCCAGCAGCTGGGCATCGACGTGAACCATTTCGGCGTCATCGTGGTCATGAACCTGATGATCGGCATCCTGACCCCGCCCTTCGGCGTCGCGCTGTTCACGGTGGCGAAGGTCGGCAACATCCCCTTCGAGGATCTGGCGAAGGCGATCCTGCCCTTTCTGCCGCCGCTGATTCTGGTGCTGATGATCGTCACGCATTTCCCGGGGCTGGTGATGTGGCTGCCCCGGATGGTCTATGGCTGACGAGGAGAGCCGAGCGATGTGGCAGCCCTGCGAGCGCTATCCGGACCCGGCGGTCGAGATCCTCGATCCGGCCTTCCTCAAGTACCGGATCTTCAGCGCGGCCGTGGAGCGCCTGGCCACCGGCTGCCGCTGGTCCGAAGGTCCGGTCTGGTTCGGGGACGGGCGCTTCGTGCTGTGGAGCGACATACCGAACGACCGGATTCTGAAATGGGAGGAAGAGACGGGCGCGGTCTCGGTCTTCCGCAAGCCGTCCAATCATGCCAACGGCCATACCAGGGACCGGCAGGGACGGCTGATCGGCTGCGAGCATGGCGGCCGGCGGGTCGTGCGGACCGAATATGACGGCTCGATCACGGTCGTCGCCGACAGCTTCCAGGGCAAGCGGCTCAACTCGCCGAACGATGTCGTCGTCAGGTCGGACGGTTCGATCTGGTTCACCGATCCCGCCTTCGGGATCCTGGGCACCTATGAAGGCCATCGCGCGGCCCAGGAACTGCCGCTCAACGTCTATCGCGTCGATCCCGCGACCGGGGAGATGGATGCGGTCGCGGCCGACCTGCGCGCGCCCAACGGTCTCGCCTTCTCGCCCGACGAGAAGATCCTCTACGTCGTCGAATCGCGCGCGACACCCAACCGGTTGATACTGGCCTTCGATGTCGGCGCCGACGGCCGGACGCTGTCGGGCAAGCGCGTCCTGATCGATGCCGGCCCCAACGGGACCCCCGACGGGTTCCGCGTCGACGTCGACGGCAATCTGTGGTGCGGCTGGGGCATGGGAAGCGCCGCGCTCGACGGCGTCATGGTCTTCTCCCCCGCCGGCAAGCCGATCGGCCGCATCGCCCTGCCCGAACGCTGCGCGAATGTCTGCTTCGGCGGCCGGAACCGCGACCGGCTGTTCATGGCGGCGAGCCGGTCCCTCTATTCGATCTACGTCAACACCCAGGGTGCGGCCGGCGGCTGACGCGACGCCCCGGAAGTAGGCCCCAAGCGGCGACGGGACGATCGCACCGGGCGAGGCGTGGCGGCGGCTTTCCTTCCCGAGGCAGTGGAAGCCGCCGGCATCGCGCGCCATGTCGAACCGGGCTCCGTCCGGCGGTTTTCCCGGCCTGCGCGCAGTCCGACATGCTCACGGTTCAGGAAGGGGCCGTGCAGGCCATGCCCTCCATCCACCGCGAAGAACTGCGCCGCGCGCGATCGGGGACATGGCCTGCCCTGGCTTCGCGCCGGTCCAGTGTGAACTGGTTCACACTCGGCCGGAGGTCTGGTCCCACACACTGAGGTATCCGGCGAAGGCGACGCGACCGGCGGTCCAGGCAACTCCAGGTAGAGGTTTCCGGTTGATCAGGCAGCGCAACATCGCGAATTCCTTTTGGCGGGGAGAGCGGAGTCGCGCAGGATCCGGATCCCAGCCCGGGGGTTTCATTGACGCGCCAGAAAAGACCCAGGTGACCGCCGTGCCGCCCCTCGACGATTGGCTCAAGCGGAACGGACTCGAGGCGCTCGCCGAGACCCTTGCGTCCGAGGATATCGATCTGCAGACCCTCGGGGAACTTACCGACGCCGAGTTCAAGGAACTCGGCCTTACCCTGGGCCAGCGCAAGCGCATCCAGCGCGCCCTGCGCGAGGACATCGCCGCTGCGACGGCACGTTCGGAGGGCAAAGTCCAGCGACGCTACCTGACCGTGATGTTCTGCGACGTCGTTGGCTCGACGGCGCTGGGTGCACGCTTCGATTCCGAGGACATGCTGGAAATCCTGACCCGCTACAGATCGCTCTGCAGCAGCGTCGTGGCGAAACGCGGCGGCATGGTCGCGCGATTGGTCGGGGACGGCGTCCTTGCCTATTTCGGCTATCCGGTCGCCCACGAAAGCGACGCCGAACGCGCGGTCCACGCCGCGCTCGAGATCGTCGACGGGATCGGCGGCGTGGAGTTGCCCGACCGAAGCGCACTCCAGGTCCGCATCGCGATCGCCACCGGGCTCGTGGTGGTCGGCGACATGTCGCTCCAGGGCGCAGCCGACCGGAACTCGGTCGTCGGCACGGCACCGAACATCGCAGCGCGCCTGCAGACGGCGGCGGCGCCCAACACCGTCGTCGTGGCATCGACGACGCATCGGCTGATCGAGGGGTATTTCCGGTGCGACGCGCTGGGCGCGGTCCCCGTCGCCGGCCTCGAGGAACCCGTGCAGGCCTGGCGGATCGTCAGCAGCCGGCCCGTAGCCAGCCGGTTTCGTGCGCGCCTGAGCGGACGCACGCCAACTCCCCTGATCGGCCGCGATCCGGATCTCTCCTGGCTCGGCGATCTCTGGGAGGCGGCATGCCGCGGCGATGGCCGCGTGGCCGTCGTGATCGGCGAGCCGGGCATCGGCAAGTCACGCCTGGTCGAGACCTTTGCCACCTCGATCGTGCAGGCGGACGCGAAGCGGATTTCCTTCTCCGCCTCTCCCTTCGGCGTCCAGACGCCGTTCGATCCGATCCTGCGGCAGCTCGAGCGGATCGCGGGATCCGGACGCGGAACGGCCCTCGACGACATGACACGGCGCATCGCACGGCTTTGCGCTGGCGACGGCACCGGACGCCAACACGCGGCGACCGTCCTCGTCCAGCTCCTGGATCCGGCAGAAGCCGGAGATCCGACGGAGAATCCGAGGCACCGCAGGGCGGCGATCAACGACACCATTCTCCGCCAGTTCGACGCGCTGTCGCGCAGAGGGCCGTTGCTGGTCACGGTCGACGACCTGCATTGGCTCGACCCGACCTCGCTCGAGACGCTCTCGATGGTCGCCTCGGATCTCCGGCACCGGCGCGTCCTGTTGATCGCGACCACTCGCCATGAACCGTCCCAGCCCTGGCTGGTGGCGCCGGAGGCGGAGATACTAAGGCTGCGCCGCCTGGACCCGGCGGCGTCGCGCGCGATGGCAGAGGCCGTGGCCGGCACGCAGCCCACCTCCCCCGCCCTGCTCGCCCGCATCGTCCGACAGGCCGAGGGTGTGCCGCTGGTGATCGAGGAGTTCACCCGCGGCGCCGCGGAGGGGGCGCGACCCGAGAGATCGGACGGCCAGGAACTGGCGGTTCCCGAGACCCTGCAGGAATCGCTTCTCGCGCGCCTGGACCGGGCCGGACCGGCGCGACAGATCGCCAGCGCCGCCGCCGTCGTCTCCAGTACGCTGAGCCGTCAGATCCTGGCCCAGGTGGCCGAGCTTTCCGCACACGAGACCGACGCCGGGCTCGCGAGCCTCGTCACCAGCGGAATTCTCGAGCCGGAGAGCGGGCGCAGCGGTCATTACCGTTTCCACCATACCCTGCTGCGGGAAACCGCCTATTCGAGCCTGATGCGGGACGCACGACGTGCGATGCACGCGCGCGCCGCGACCACCTTGCGCGAAACGCAGCCGCGTCTGAGCGCCACGCGGCCGGAGATACTGGCGCATCACCTGTCGGAAGCCGGTGCCCATGCCGAGGCCGCCAGCGCATGGATGGCGGCCGGACGGCGCAGCCTCGACCAATCCGCGCTAGAGGAAGCAGTCGCGGAGCTTCGCTCCGGCCTGGAGCAGCTCAGGCTCGCCCCCGCCGGCGATGCGAACCTGGAGGGTCAGATCAAGTTCGTCGCGCTTCTCGGCCCGGCGCTGTTCGCGCTTCGCGGGCCGGGCTCGCGCGAAGTCGAAGATCTCTACGCCGAATCCATGGAACTCTGCAGCCAGCTTCCGGAAGCGGCCAGCCATTTCCCCGTCTACTGGGGGTGGTGGCGGATCTCGCGCGACTTCCGGATCAAGCGGCAACGCGCCGAGGAACTTCTTCGGCGCGCGCGCCGACGTCAGGACGAAGGACTTCTGCTGCAGGCTCATCACTGCGGCTGGGCGAGCGCGTTCAGCGCGGCCGACATGCATCGAACGCTGGAGCATATCGAGGCCGGGCTCGCGCTCTACAGATCAGGCGACTTCCGCTCGCATGCGGCCCTCTACGGCAACCATGATGCCAAGACATGCGCCCTCTGCGAGCGAGGGCTCGTCCGCTGGATCCGCGGCGCGCCGGCTGCGGCCGAGGCCGATCTGCGCGAGGCCCAGCGCTGGGCCGCCCAGATCAACCATGTCGGCACGCGTTTCCATTTTTCCGATTACGCGCTGGCACTGGCCTACTACCGCCGCGACATCCGCCGGGTGCTCACCAGGGCGACGGAACTTCTCGAGCGCGCGGGCGAAATGGCGTTCACCGAGTATGGCGCACGCGGCGCCGTCTACCGGGGATGGGCGCGCTCGATGCTCGGCGACGCGCAGAACGGCGCCGCCGAGATCGGCGAGGGCCTCGCACGGCTCCAGGATATCGGTACGATGGAGGATTTTCCGCTCTATTTCTGCATGCTGGCCGAGGCGATGTCGCAGGCCGGACAGGCCGAACGCGCGCTGGACAGGATCGTGGCCGGACAGGCGCAGCTCGAATCCGCCGGCGTCCATATCTGGGCGCCGGAGCTGTGGCGCTGGATCGGCCAGCTCCACCTCGCCGTCGAGCCTTCCGATGATGCGAAGGCCGAGTCGGCGATGTCGCTGGCGCTTCGGCTTGCGGAAACGCAGGCTGCGCCCGCCCTTGCCCTGCGCGTCGCCACGTCGCTCGCCCGGCACCTGGCCGAACGCACCCGCCATGACGAAGCCCTGCGGATCGTCGACCGCGCCCTGAACGATACCCTGCCCGAGCCTGAAGACCCCGAGAAGGTGGCCGCCCGCAGCTTGCGGCGCGCGATCGCCCGCAACGCGACGCGAGCGCTGAGATGAGCGCCGGCC
>JBIKLI010000194.1:0-8258 GCA_044359885.1 Alphaproteobacteria bacterium
AAAGTTGTTCAATAAGCATCATCAATAATATATATCATATACGAACTGACTGTCCAGAGGGAGCTGACGTGAAGATCACCGACATCCGCACCCATGTGGTCGACGCTTTTCGCGCCAATTATGTATTTGTCGTTGTCGACACGGATGCGGGCATCTCCGGCGTCGGGGAGGCGACTGTCGAGCACGGCGAACCGGCCGTCGCCGCGCAGGTGATTGAGCTGGCGCGCGGCCTCGCCGGCGCCGACCCGTTCGCGGTCGAGCATCATGTCGAGATGATGTCGCGCGGTTCCTATTGGCGCACGGGAGTGACCATCCGCTCGGCGCTGGCGGGAATCGAGGCGGCGCTGCTCGACATCAAGGGCAAGGCGCTGGGGGTGCCGGTCTATGACCTGCTGGGCGGACGGCAGCGCGATCGCGTGCCCGCTTACGCCAATGGCTGGTTCGTGGGCGCGCGCGAGCCGGGCGAATTCGCGGCGAAGGCGGCGGCTGCGGTCGAACTGGGATTCAAGGCGCTGAAATGGGATCCGTTCGGCACCGCCTATCTGACCATGGACCGCGCGGCCCGCAACAATGCGGTGGCCAAGCTGCGCGCGGTGCGCGAGGCGGTCGGTCCGGACATCGAGTTGATGATCGAGGTCCATGGCCGCTTCAACGTGCCGACCGCGATCGCGCTGGCGCATGAATTCGCGCCCTATCGTCCCTATTGGTTCGAGGAACCGGTTCCCCCCGAGTCCATCGCCGCGCTTGCGGACGTGCGCGCCAAAAGCCCGGTGCCGATCGCCGCTGGCGAGCGCTACTACGAACCTGCGCGCTTCGCCGAGCTGATCGAGGCGCGCGCGGTCGACTATCTGCAGCCGGATATCAGCCATGTCGGCGGCCTTCTGGAGGCCAAGCGCATCGCGGCGATGGCGCATGCGCGCTACCTGCCGGTGTGTCCGCACAACCCGATCGGCCCCGTGGCCAACGCGATGACGCTGCAGTTGGCGGCCGCGATCCCGAACTTCGCGTGGCTCGAGATGATGATGTCGGACGTGCCCTGGCGCGCCGAGATCGTCGCCGAGGATCTCGTGTTCGAGGACGGCTGCATGCTGATCCCCGACCGTCCCGGGCTCGGCGTCACGCTGCACGAGGCGGCGTGCCGCGCGCATCCCTTCGCGCCGCACGCGCTGCGTCACTATGCCGGCACCCTGACCGACATCCGTCCGCCGGGCGCCACGGTCTACTACCGCCGGGCCTGAAACCGGGGCTGGCGCGCGCGGCGTCGCGTCGGCGTGCTTGCGGACAACGGTGGGAGACGTCTATTGGCGTGACGATGCAGCGAGGAACTGGCCCGCCGGCCGCGAACCGCGCGGGACCCGAGGGCGGGCAAGGCAGGGTGGTTGCGCATGAGCGACGAATTCAGCCCGTTCATTTCCGAGGAGGTCCTGAGAAACTGGTTCTCGGCCTCCACCATGGCCGACCGGCAGCTGGCCTCGCTGAAGGCCCGCGAGGCCTTTCCGCGCATCAAGCCCAGCTTCAGGCAGATCTCCAATCGCCTGTTCCGGACCGACAACCCGTATCACAGCTACCAGCCGAAGCTGCTTGCCCCGGCCATGAAGTATCCGGCGCATATCGGAGCCAAGACCATCGAGGCACTTCTCCGGCAGGTCGGATCCGGCCGGGTGCTGGGGATCGAGGTGGGGAGCTTCATCGGCTCGAGCGCCGCCATCCTCGGCGGCGTCCTGAGGAACGCGAAGAGCACGCTGATCTGCGTCGACACCTGGTGCGGCGACATCAACATGTGGCTGCTCGACAACTTCGTCTCGACGATGCTGAAGCCGGACGGGAACCCCGTCATCTTCGACCGCTTCATGGTCAACATGATCAACAGCGGCCTGACGGAAACCGTCATCCCCTTCCGGACGACCTCGGTGGTCGCCGCGCGGACGCTCAAGGTCCTGAACTGGGAGATCGACTTCGTCTATCTCGACTCCGCCCATGAATGCGGGGAGACGTTCCTCGAACTGTCCCTCTATCACGACCTGCTGCGACCGGGCGGGGTCCTGTTCGGCGACGACTATGCCGGCTTTCCCGCCGTGAAGCACGATCTGGACCTGTTCTGCAGGATCCACGGATACACCCCGGCCTTCACCGGCGACCAGGATACCTGGATGATCGTCCGGAAATAGGGACGCGCGGACGCCTGGCGCGCCAGGCCCCGGACGGCCGGTCAG
Source organism: Alphaproteobacteria bacterium (assembly GCA_044359885.1). Classification (GTDB taxonomy): domain Bacteria; phylum Pseudomonadota; class Alphaproteobacteria; order CACIAM-22H2; family CACIAM-22H2; genus CAIOSQ01. Next base: position 2,214 of record JBIKLI010000194.1, read on the forward strand.
GATCCCATCAGCGCGGCGACGTCGCGGTCGCCGGGGCGTTCGCTGGCGGCGAGGCCGGTGGCCACGCCGGCACGGTCCTCGGCGTTGCGGTTCTGGCTCAGCTTGCGCTTGCCTTCCAGCCGCGCGATCGGCAGGCGTAGACCGACGATCCCGCGCAGCTGCGCGCGGATGAAGGTCTCGGGCGCGTCGGCGACCGCCCAGGGCTGGGCGCGGTCGCCTTCGTGATGGTCGGTCAGCCGCGTGACGACGCCCAGCAGCCGCTCGGCATCGTCGAAGAACTCCACCGGCCCATAGGCGTGGACGGCGACGTAGTTCCATGTCGGGACGACGCTGCCGTGCAACTTCTTGGAGGGATAGAAGGACGGCGAGACATAGGCGTCTGGACCGTCGAACAGCGCCAGGGCGTCGCCGTTCGCCGGCGTCTTCCATTGCGGATTGGCGCGGGCGAGATGCCCGTAGAGGGTCCCGTACGGACCTTCGTCGGCGGCGAGCAGCAGCGGCAGCGGCGAGGCGATCAGCCCCGCCGCCGTGGCGGTCACCAGGTTGGCGATCCGCGCGGCGCGGATGGCCGCATGGATCTCCGGAAGGTCCTCGACGCGAAAGGCGGGAGGCACGTACATCGGCAGCTGTCTCCAGATTGGGCGGGCGGATTTTGGCGCAGCTCCTCGAGAAAGGGAACATGCCTGGACCATTGACGCGCCGGGCTGCCTTGGCCGAGAAACGCGGCGCTTCGCCGGGAAAATCGCGCCTTGAATTCCGTCGTCTCGCTCGCCCTGCCGTTCTTCGGCCTGATCCTGCTCGGCTATGTCTGCGGCAGACGGATCGGCCATCCCGAGGAAGGGCTGCGCTGGATGAATTTCTTCATCGTCTATCTCGCCCTGCCGGCGCTGTTCTTCCGACTGATCGCCGAGGCGCCCTTCGAACAGCTGGCGAACTGGCCCTTCGTCCTTGCGACGACGCTGTCGACGGCCGCCATCTTCGCTCTCGCGCTGGCCGTGGGCCTGATCGCGACGCGCGGGCGGATCCGCGAGGCGACGATCCAGGCCACGGCCGGCGCCTATTCGAACATCGGCTACATGGGGCCGGGACTGACGCTGGCGGCGCTGGGCACCGAGGCGATCGTCCCGACCGCCCTGATCTTCGTCTTCGACAACATCCTGATCTTCACCCTCGTCCCGCTGCTGATGGCCTTCGGCGGCGCCGAGCGCGCCGCGCCGCTGGCGATGGCGCGCACCATCGTGCTGCGCATCGCGACCCATCCCTTCAACGTCGCCATCGCGTTCGCGATCCTGTTCGCCTATTGGGGCGTGAAGCTGCCGGCCGCCGTCGACACGATGCTGGTCTTCCTCAAGAACGCCGCGGCCCCTTGCGCCCTGTTCACCATGGGCGTCACCGTCGCGCTGCACCGGGTGCGGGGCGTGCCAGCCGAGATCCCGGTGCTGCTGGCGATCAAGCTGATCCTGCACCCGCTGCTGGTCTGGGCCGTGCTGTCCGCGACCGGCGACTTCCCGCCGGTCTGGACCATGGTCGCGATCCTGATGGCGGCACTGCCGCCTGCGCTCAACGTGTTTGTCCTCGCCAACCAGTATCAGACCTATGTCGCGCGTGCCTCGACCGCGATCCTGGTGGGGACCGCGGTCTCGGCGGCGACGGTGACGGCGCTGCTGTGGCTGATCGCCGAGCAGCGTCTTCCCGTGCGGCTCTTCTAGATCGCGCGGCTCAGACCATCGCCAGCAGCGCGTTCCAGTCGACCCGGGCGAGGAAGGCGTAGTTCGCCGCCGTGTAGTCGTCCGGGACCGGCTGGCTTCCGACCGGCAGATTGATGCTCAGCCCCTCGGCCTCGGGCACCGTGCCGGCATGGGCATAGACGGCGCCGCGCACCGCGCCGATCACGCCGCGGGCGGCTTCGTCGATCGCCGCGTCGGCGCTGCGGGTCTCGACCTCTTCCATGAAGTCGACCAGGTCGCGCCACGGTGCGCCGCCGTCCGACGGAAACCGCAGGGTCGCGGATGCCGCCGCGGCGATCGCCGCGCGGTCGGCGGGCGCTGCGGTCCTGGCGCCGTCGACGAAGCGGTCGAGTGCCGTCTCGACGCCGCCGAGCCGGGACAGATCCGTCGCCGACAGCGTGATGCCGAGCCGCCCGGCATAGGCGGCGGCATAGGTCTCGACCAGCACTTCGCCCAGCTGGGCGCCCGACATCGCCGGCGTCTGCAGCATGCGTCCGAGCACCCGGTCATAGGCCCAGCCGTCGCCGGGCTCGTTGTCCTGCGAGGCGACGAAGATGCCGGCGCGATCGTCGAGCGCGAAGGCGAGCTCGGTCATCGCCATCTGGCAGCAATCGAAGCCGATCAGCTCGAACCGATCGACCGACGCGGCGTCGATGGCGGACCGGATCTCGCGGATCGTCAGCCGGTCGCCGTTGCTGGCATCGTCCCAGGCCGCCCCCTGGAGGCCGCCACCATGGTCCCAGACCACGAGACCGTAGCGCTCGGCCGGTGCCGCCGCCTTCGCCCAGTCGATGAATTCGGTCAGCGTCGCCGGGTCGCCCATGTTGCGTTCCCCGATCGAGGTCGTCGCCGAGGCGAGCGACCCGACGGTGGTGGTGCCGCCGTCGGGCACGATCTGGGCGCGCCTTGTATCGGTCCAGTTGCCGCTGCCGGTGCTGTAGCCGACGGCGCGATCGGCCATGACCAGGACGTTGATGCCGGCCGCGTCGAGCCCGCGCACGCTTTCCATCTCGTTGAGGTCGCGCAGCGCGAAAGGCTCGAGATCGTTGTCGGCGGCGATGTAGACCATCAGCGTCCAGGCGTCGCGCGTCCCCGGCGCCGGTCCGGTGGCGGTCACGAAATCCAGAGGCGCGGCGGCGTTGCCGCCATAGTCGTTCCCGGCCAGGTCCTCGACGCTGCCCGGCGACAGGGTCACGCGGTAGCCGGTGTCGGGTGCGAGCGGCGCGCGCGGGTTCACGGTCATGGTCGTGCCGTCGAAGCGGACCTGCGCGGCGTCGGCGGCGTCGATCGTCACGCTTGTCCCGCCGCCGGCCAGCGCGATCGTGCCGTCGCCGGCGCGGACCGGTTCGTTGAAGCTGAAGCGGATCGAGGCGCCTGGCGCGATGCCGCCGCTGCCATCGCCGGGCGTGGTCGCGACCAGGACCGGCGGCGCCGTGTCGGCGACGAGGTCGACCGAGAGCCGGTAGCGACCGGTGCCGCCATCCTGGGCGCGGAGGGCGACGAAGACGTCGCCGCCGGCGGCGGCGGCGAAGACGGCGCGCGCGTCGCGTGCGGCGAGGCCGCCGATATCCGGCTCCAGCGCTGCGGCCAGCGCGAGCCCCCGCGCGTCGAACACGCCCGTGATCGCGGGATCGGCCAGCCCCGGGCCATCGGCCGTGTCGTCGGCGCGCAGCGTGGCGGCGTAGCTGAGCCCGGCCTCGACGCGCAGCCGGATCCAGTCGACGTCGCCGCTGCGTTCGATCGCCCCGCCATAGCTGCCGCCGGGCGCGATGGTCGCGTTCGTGGTCGCGTCGGCGGCAATGTCCGGCGCGGCGGGCCCGGCGGCGCGCGCGATCGAGAGCCGGTAGCTGCCCTCCTGGGCGCCCTGGCCGCCGGCGGCGAGATAATAGGTGCCGCTGGTGGCGGGCGCGAAGACGACGCGGCTGTCGAGCGTGCCCGGGGCGTTGTCGCCGGGCGTGCCGGGGATCAGGCGCCCGGCCGCGTCGAAGACCCCGGCGAAGCGCGGATCGCCGAGCGTCCCCTGGCCGCTCGGCGCGCCGCGCAGATCGATCGTGTAGCGCTCGCCGCCGGTCAGCCGGACCCGGTACCAGTCCTCGTCGAAGGCGGTGTCGATGCGGCCCGACACCGCGCCGCCGACCTGGATCAGCCCCGTGGTCGCGACGCTGCTCGCGACCGCGTCCGCGGGCTGCGCGGTGCGGGCGAGCGACAGGACATAGTCGCCGGTGCCCGTGCCATGCGCGCCGGCGGCGATGAAATAGGAGCCCGTCGCGGGTGCCGTGTAGGTGACGCGCGCGTCGAAGCCGGTGCCCCAATCGTCGTTGCCCGTGCCGGCGATCGGCCGTCCGGCGGCGTCGAACAGGCCATGGAGAAGCGGGTTCTCCAGCGGCAGCACGCTGGAGGGATCGCGCTGCAGGCCGATCGCGTAGGTCTGGCCCGCGGTCAGGCTGACGCGGAACCAGTCCTGGTCGCCCGGCTGATCGATGCGTCCGGTGCGCACCGCGTTGACCGCGATCGTGCCGGTGGTGTTCGTCGCCGCGGCGAGATCGGGCGGGGTCACGTCGCGGATGGCCAGCCGGTAGTCGCCGGTCCGCGCATCGGCGCTGCCGGCGGCGACGAAGAGCGGCCCGCCCGGCGAGGTGAAGGTCACGCGGGCGCCGGGGCCGTTGCCATAGTCGTCGTTGGCGGTTCCCGGCAGCAGCCGGCCCCCGGCGTCGAACACGCCGAGCAGCGCCGGGTCGGGCAGCGCGTTGCCCTCCGCGCTGCTGGCCTGCAGTTCGATGCGGTAGCTGCGTCCGGGAACCAGTGCGGCGCGGAACCAGTCGACATCCCCGCGTGCGTCGACGGTGCCGAGCACGCTGCCGCCGACGATCGCCTCGGCCGGCGTCGCCGGTCCGGCCGGCAGATCGGCCCAGCGCCCGTCGCTGCGCACCGACAGGCGATAGCTGCCTGGAATGTCGACGCGGCGCCCGTCGTCGACCACGACATAGTGGACGCCCGTTTCGCGCGGCGTGAAGGCGAGGCGCGCGTCGGTCCCCAGGCCGCCCGAGGCGTCGCCGCTGCCGGCGATCGGCTTGCCCCGCGCGTCGTTGACGGCGACGATGCGCGGATCGCCGAGCGATCCCCAGCCGCTCGACGCGCCCAGCGCCTCGATGCGATAGCTGCGCCCCGCCTCCAGGACGACGCGGTGCCAGTCGACATCGCCGGCCCTGTCGATCCGGCTTTCGGCGGGCACCGCGGCATCGATCGTCAGCGTCGACGTCGTGCTCGTTCCCGCCGCAGCGTCTGCCGGCGCCGCCCGATCGGTTCCGGCCGGAGGCGGCGCGGCGTGCCGCGGTCCGGTCATGGCGGCCGGATCCGCGTCCTGCATGGCGACGACGGTCTCGTCGCCCGTCCCCGGCCGCGGGCCATCGTCGGCGACCGTGGTCGCGGCCGCGGGGTCGCGCCGCATCGCGCGCGCGACCGCCTCGGAAAGCGCCTCGGTGCCGCCGCGTTGCGCGGTCCGCGGCACCTGGATCGCCGCCAGATCGGCCAGATAGCGGTCGATCGCGCTGCCGGATCCGCCGGTACCTGCCGGCAGGGCGCGCGGCGCATCGCCGGGCTGGTCGCTGCGCAAAGCTCCGTTCCATTCGCTCATGGCCGTCCCTCTCGCTGTCGGTGCGGCGGGACGCTCGCATCCGGGGGCCGGTGCCGCCATGTCGCGGAAGGCGTGGCGGCGGCTTAAGCCCCGGCTTGAGTCCGCCGGCGGACCGCGGCCGGCGGAGTTTCTGCTCGATGTCGGTCGAGGACGGGACGCCGATCTCGTCGCGATGGTCGCGCAGGAACGCCGGTCCCCGAGCGTCCGAGCGCTCCCGGTTCGCCCTTTGGCATCGATGCTGTGGATGAGGATCCGGGGCGGCCTGCCGCCGTCGTCGATGCCCCTGTCGTTCCGGCAAATGACGAACGGGATGGCGCGCATCCCGCGCATCGGGCTGGACCCGATGCCGAGGGTGTTGACGCGGCCGATGATCGCCCGCGCCGTGATCGGCACGTCGCGGATCTTGATGGTATCGATCCGGACGATCGGGATGCCGGGCGTATGGGTATCGTAGACCGGTGGACGGAGCGGCGGATTGCCTGGGGAGCCGCCGTCCCAGCAATGCGCGCCGTCGGTCTGCACCGCCTGGAACAGCTGCGGCAGAGAGGCGAAGGCGGCACTGCGCGCCGCCGCCGTGCAGGGCGACGTCGAGGCGCCTTCGCGCCGGCGCGTCGTCGCCGAATCCCCTCGGCCCGCTCGCCGGGTCTGTCTCTCCGGGCCCAGAACCCGGGTCGCGGCTTCGCC
>JBIKLI010000196.1:0-8245 GCA_044359885.1 Alphaproteobacteria bacterium
CGTCCTGGATCGCCCGGTGATGGGACGGCGCGAGCGGGGCGAGGGTCATGCGCTGTCGCTGTTGAACGGGGTCGTAGACATGACTATCATCGATGGGAGCGTACACGAACGGCCTCGCTTCGCAACAAGCCCGTTCGACGTCGCGCGCAATTCAACGCCGTCCCTCTAAGACGGCCAACAGGGAGTCGAGAGCATGGGTCGACCGGGAACATCGCTGCTTGCCGCCGCCGTCGCGGCAGCGGGCATCGCCTTCGGCGCCGCGGACGTCGCGGCCCAGAACACGCCGAGCCGGACCACGCTGGTGGTCGCGAACGGCACCGATGCCGCGACCCTCGATCCCGCCGACATCTCGTCGCGCGACACGGCGAACATCGCTCAGCATATCTGGGCGACGCTGTTCCAGACGACGCCCGAGGGGCAGATCGTCCCCTATCTGGCCGAGAGCTACACCGAGACCGACGACGGCACCGAACTCACCTTCAAGCTGCGCCCGGGGCTGGTGTGCCACGACGGGGAGGCGCTGACCGCCGAGGACGTCGCCTACACCTTCCAGCGGGCCGCCGATCCGGCCAACCGCTTCACTGGCAACACCCCCGGCTTCGTCTTTTCGTCGCTGGGCTACCGCGCCGCCGAGGTCGTCGACCCGCTGACCGTGCGGATCCGCATCGCCCGCTACAATCCGATCGCGCTCGGCATGGTCTCCGAGGTCTATATCCACTGCAAGGATTCCTACGAGAAGATGACGCGCGACCAGGCGGCCCAGCGGCCGATCGGGTCGGGTCCGTATCGCTTCGTGGAATGGGTCCGTTCCGACCGCATCGTGATCGAGCGCGTCCCGGCCTTCACGCTGCGCCCGGCGCAGTTCGACCGCGTCGTCTGGCGCGTCATCCCCGAGGCGTCGACGCGCACCGCCGAGCTGCTCGCCGGCAACGTCGACATCATGACCAACGTGCCGCCCGACCAGATCGACGTGGTCAACCGCAGCCAGCGTGCGCGCGTCCAGGCGGTCGCAGGCACCCGGCGCATCTATGTCGGCTTCAACCAGGCGCCGCAATTCTCGGCCACCCCGGGCGGCCGGGCGATCCGCGATCCGGCCGTGCGCCGCGCGCTGCAATACGCGGTCGACGTCCCGACGATCTGCGAACAGCTGCTGCGTACGCAGTGCGAACGCGCCACCGGCCTGGTGAATCCGCCGAACCACAACAAGTCGCTCACGCCCTATCCGTTCGACCCGAAGACGGCCGAGCGGTTGCTCGACGAGGCGGGCTACCGCCGCGGCGCCAACGGCGTGCGCTTCGAGATCACGCTGCAGACCCCGAACGGACGCTATCTTAACGATCGCAACGTCGCGCTGGCGATCGGGCAGATGCTGACGGATGTCGGCGTGAAGACGACGGTCGAGCCGATGGAGTGGGCGTCCGTCTACGTCCCGCTGATCCGCCAGCGCGCGGCCGGTCCGATGTTCCTGCTCGGGACCGGTGGCGCCACCTGGAACGCGCTCTACGACATGGCCGACCTGTCGACCCCGACCGCCGGCACGAACTACACCCACTGGGACGATCCCGAGTTCTTCGCCGGCTGGAGCGAACTCGCGGTCCGCCGGCCCGAAGCCGAGCAGCGCGCGGTCATCGACCGCATGCTGCGGATCTTCTACGAGCGGGGAACGTGGCTGCTGCTGTATTTCCAGCCGGATTTCTACGGCGTCTCGCAGCGGATCGAGTGGCAGGCGCGCCGCGACGAGAAGATCTACGTCAACGACGCCCGGCCGCGCTGAGGCGCGCGGTACGGACGGACGGGGGCTGCCGCGCGGCTCAGATGTGGATCTATGTCGCGCGGCGGCTGCCGCAGGCCGCCTTCGTCGTCGTGGGCGTGACGCTGGTCACTTTCGTCGCGCTCCATATCGGTGGGGATCCGACCTATCTCTTCGTCAGCGAAAGGGCGTCGGAACAGGAGATCGCCGAGACGCGGGCCAAGCTCGGCTTCGACCGGCCACTGCATGTCCAGTATCTCTCCTTCCTGGCCGGTCTGCTGCGCGGCGATCTCGGCGACTCCCTGACCTACAAGACATCCGCCCTGGGCGTCGTTCTCGTCCACTTTCCGGCGACCATCGAACTGACCATTGCGGCGATGATCCTCGCGGTGGGACTCGCCATCCCCCTGGGGATCGCCGCCGCCCTCCGCCGGGGCACGGCGGTGGATGGCGGGATCATGGTCGTGGCGATCTTCGGGCAGTCGATCCCCAGCTTCTGGCTGGGGATCATGCTCATCCTGATCGTGGGCCTGTGGCTGCAATGGCTGCCGATCTCGGGCCATGTGCCGGTTCTGGCTCCGCTCCTGGCCGGCGACGTCGCCGGTGCCGTCGCGGCCCTGCCCACCGCGATCTCCTTCCTGGCGATGCCGGCGCTGACTGTCGCCCTGTTCTCGCTGTCGCGCAACGCGCGGCTCGTGCGCTCCTCGATGCTGGAGGTTCTTTCCCAGGACTTCGTGCGGACCGCCCGCGCCAAGGGCCTGCCCGAACGGACGGTCGTGTCCGGCCACGCGCTGCGAAACGCCTGGCTGCCGGTGGTCACCATGATCGGCCTGGAATTCGGCTTCATGCTGTCCGGCGTGGTCGTGGTCGAGACGGTGTTCTCGTGGCCCGGCGTCGGCCGGCTGGTGTTCAACGCCATCAACCAGCGCGACATTCCGCTGGTCCAGGCGGCGGTGATCGTGTTCGCGATCGTCTTCGTCCTGCTCAACCTCGTGGTCGATCTGCTCTATGCGCGGCTCGACCCGCGCATCCGGCTGGGCTGACCCCATGACCGCCAGCATCCCGACCGACGACGACCGGACGGGCGAGGACGGCCGCACCACGCGCATGGAGACCCTCCGCCGCGCCTGGCGCAGCCTGCTGCGAGCCAAATGGCCGTTCGCGGCGCTGCTGATCCTGGCCTTCGTCGCCTCGACGGCCGCATTCGGACCGTCCTATGCACCGCGCGACCCGAACCGGCAGAACATCCTGACGCGCCTTCAGCCGCCGCTCACGCCGGACCGGCGCGGCGTGGTCCAGCATGTCCTGGGCACCGACGCGCTGGGCCGGGACGTGCTGTCGCGCCTCATCCACGGGGCGCGGGTGTCCGTGCTGGTCGGGTTCGCCGCGGTGGCCATCGGCGGAACGCTCGGCATCCTGCTGGGACTTGTCGCCGGGTTCTTCGGGGGACGGCTGGACGACGCGATCATGCGCGTCGCCGACGTGCAGCTCGCCTTTCCCTTCATCCTTCTCGCGATCATGTTCCTGGTCGTGATCGGGCCGGGGCTGTGGAACCTGATCCTCATCCTGGGCGTCGCGCAATGGGTCACCTATGCGCGCATCGCGCGCGCGCAGACGATCGCGCAGCGCGAGAAGGAATATGTCGAAGCGGCCCGCGCGCTGGGCGCGCGCAAGGCGACGATCCTGTTCGCGACGATCCTGCCCAACATCCTGCCGCCGTTGACGGTGATCGCGTCCTTCAACGTCGCGAGCGTGATCCTGGCCGAGGCGGCCCTGTCCTTCCTGGGCCTGGGGGTGCCGCCGACCGTGCCCACGTGGGGCGGGATGCTGGCCGAGAGCCGCGAGCAGCTGCTCGCCGGACGCTGGTGGCTCGCCGTGTTCCCCGGCGTCGCGATCATGCTGACGGTGCTGTCCTTCAACATCCTGGGCGACTGGCTGCGCGACTTCCTGGACCCCAGGCTGAAGACGATGGGATGAGCCGGCGGCCGGCAGGCCGCCCGCGCCACGAGGGGAAGCGCCGATGACTGCCATGACCGACTTCCAGGAGCGCATGGGCGCGATCAACGACGTGCTCAACGCCGTCTCGATCCTGCAATGGGACCAGCGCACCATGATGCCGACCGGCGGCGTGGCGACGCGCGGCAAGCAGATCGCGACGCTGGTGGGCGTCGCGCGCGACATGCTGCTGGGCGACGACACCCGGCGCCTGGTCGACGCGGCCGCGCGCGAGGTCGAGGGCGAGGCCGAGGATTCGCCCGCCAGACGCGCGGTCCTCCAGACCCGCGAAGCCATCGCCTTCCACTCCCGGATCCCGGCGGCGCTGCAGAAGCGGCGCGCGGAGCTGAAATCGGTGGCCAACGCGGTCTGGATCAAGGCGCGGGCCGAGAGCGACTTCGCGTCGTTCGCGCCCTACCTGAAGGAAGTCGTCTCGCTGTCGCGGTCCTATGCGCAGGCCATCGGCTATGCGGACCATCCCTACGACGCGCTGATGTCGATCTATGAGCCGGGCGAGACGGTCGCGAGCCTGAAGTCGCTGTTCGCGACGCTGCGGGCCGGGATCCTGCCGCTGCTTGCCGCCGCCCGCGGAGCGCCCGAACCGCGCGCCGATTTCCTGGAACGCGACTTCCCCAAGGAACGCCAGTCGGCCTTCGCGCTGGCGCTGGCGCAGAAGGTCGGCTTCGACACCGCGCGCGGGCGGCTCGACGAGACGGTGCATCCCTTCGAGATCTCCTTCACCCGCAACGACGTCCGGATCACGACCCGCTACTACCGAAACTTCCTGAACCCGAGCGTGTTCGGGGCCCTGCACGAGGCCGGTCACGGCATCTACGAACAGGGTGTCGACCCCGCCTATACGCGCACCCCGCTGGCGACGGATCTGGTCGGCTACTACGCGGTCGGCGGCGTCAGCTTCGGCGCGCATGAGAGCCAGTCGCGGCTCTACGAGAACCATATCGGCCGCAGCCGCGCCTTCTGGCGGCTGCACATGGACGAACTGCGCGCCGCCTTCCCCGGCACCTTCGACGATGTCGGGGCCGAGGAGTTCTACCGGGCGGTCAACCGCGTCCGGCCAGGCTTCATCCGGGTCGAGGCGGACGAGCTGACCTACGACCTGCACATCATGCTGCGGGTCGAAATCGAAAGCGCGCTGATGGACGGCTCGCTCCAGGTCGACGACCTGCCGGCGGCCTGGAACGCGGCGATCGCGCGCGATCTGGGCCTTGTCGTGCCCGACGACCGGCGCGGCCTTCTGCAGGACATCCACTGGTCGACCTGCCAGATCGGCACGTTCTGCAACTACACGATCGGCAACGTGATGGCGGCGCAGTTGATGGATACGATACGCCGGACGCGCCCGGACATCCCGGCGGCGCTGGAGACGGGCGACTACGCGCCCCTGAAGACCCATCTCGCCGAGACGATCCATCGCCATGGGCGGCGCTACACCCGCGACGAATTGCTGCTGCGCGCGACCGGCCGCACGCTCGACCCCGCCCCCTATGTCGCGTATCTGCGCGCCAAGGTCGCCGACGTCTACGGGCTGCCCGGCGTCGCCTGATCTCGATCCATCCGTAGAAGTCTATACTTGATCTGACGTTCGTTCGATCTGGCGTGGTGGGTGTCCGCCCGATCGACACCGTCGGCTGGCGCGGCTATGCGGCCAAGGCGAGATACTGCTGTTCGCGCGCCAGATCGGCGCTGTCGAGCAAAGACTGCATTGGGGTCTTTCCGAAGCACCAGCGGCCCTGATGGGTGCGCACCATGTTATAGCTGATCATCCAGTCGTCGAGATCGGCCTGCCACATTCCCGCTGTGCCGTGGAGCCGCTTGCGGAAGGCGACACGGTAGAACTCATCGAGCAGGGTCTTGTGGAAACGCTCGCAGATACCGTTGGTCTGCGGGCTCTTCACCTTGGTCCTGGTGTGATCGATGTTCTCGACGGCGAGGTAGAGCTCATGCTCGTGCCGGTCGTGGACGCCGCGATACCGCATTGCCTCGCAGTCGATGCGACCGGAGCTTGAGCCGTTGCCTCGCCTAAAATGCTACCGAAGTTTCCGAGGGGGCGAGGATGAATGTGAGGCAGTTGAGCATGGCAACGCGCAACGACTTGGTTCGGGCGGTTTCAGAACGCTATGCGTCGTCCAGCCGAGCGGAGAAGAGCGCGATCCTGAACGAGTTCACTGCGGTGACCGGGTTCAACCGCAAGCACGCGGTGCGCCTACTGCGTGGCGTTGGGGATCCACTTCCCGTTCACGCGCTGCGCTGCCTCGCACGCTACCGTGCCGACGGGCGCCTGCTCGAGCAGCCGAAAGCGCCCGCGGCCGGCGCGGGGACCCTTCGCGCGCCGGGGTCGCGGACGCGGGGGCGCCGAACCCGCGCCCGCCCGTGTCGCGCGGCGGCGACGCCGCGGCAGGCTCCGGATTGCTGGGCGCCTCAGCCTGCGGGCAGGCGGTCGAGATATTGCTGCACGAAGTCGCAGCCGACATCGGCGATATAGGCGTCGGTCAGACGCTTGGTGACCGGTCCCGGCACCTTGCCGTCGCCGATCTCCTGGCCGTTGAAGCGACGCACCGGGCAGATGCACAGGCTGGTCGAGGTCAGGAACATCTCGTCGGCGTTGGCGGCGTCGAAGACGTCGATGTCGCGCTCCTCGAACGGCACGCCGCAGCGCGCCGCCATGTCGATCGTCATCTGGCGGCTGACCCCGGGCAGGACATAGCGTTCGCTGGGGGTCGTCAGCCTGCCGTCGCGCACGACGAAGATGTTCGAACCCATGCCTTCGGCGAGATTGCCGTTTTCGTCGAGCAGCACCGCCCAGCCATCCGGCGCGTAGGACTTCACCTGCTGCTCGGCGACGATCATGTTCAGGTAGTTGTGGCTCTTGGCCCGCGGGCTCAGCATGTCCGGCGCGATGCGGCGCGCCGCGGGCACCCACACATCGATGCCGTCGCGATAATGCTTCGCGCGGCTCTTCAGCGGCAGCGGGGTGCATTCGATCACCACCTGCGGGCCCGTGTTCTCCCAGCCCTCGTCGCCGATCGCATCGACGCCGCGGCTGACCCGCTGGCCCACCCACCAGTCGCCGGCCGCCGCGCGCAGATGTTCGTTGCGGGCGATGACCTCCTCGGAGAGATCGATCATCCGCTGCGGCGACAGGCCCGGGTCGATGCGCAGATACTTCATCGACCGGTAGAAGCGATCGATATGCTCCTTCAGCCGGAAGGCGCGGCCGTCGAAGGTCCGCGTCATGTCGAAGGCGCCGTCGCCGTATTTCCAGCTGCGGTCGCGGAACGGGATCAGGACCTGGCTTTCGGGGACGAATTCGCCGTTGAACCAGGCGATACGCTGATTGGCGAGTTGCGGCATCGGACAGCTCCCTTGGACGCGTGGCGCCGTGGTCAACCCTTGAGGACGTAGCCGTAGCGCAGATTGCTCGGGTCGGCGCCGGCGCGAAGATACTCCGCCTTGGCGAGCGCGAAACCGTCGTTTTCGAGCCCGGCCCGGCGCGTGTCGTATCTGTACATGCGCGCGGAGTTCCCGCCGAAGATCGCCGTCTTGACCGGCCCGTCCGCCGGCCCGAGCGGCGCGAAGCCGTGGCGCTTGCGCATGTCCTCCGGGATCTCCAGGCGGCGCAGCGACTCGATCTGCCATTGCGGCGACCCGGTCCAGACCGCGTCCGTGCCCCAGACGACGTTCGCCGCGCCCAGCCCCTTGACCAGCATGCCCATCAGCGCGGCGCACAGCCGCGGCTCGATCACCGTCGTCTGGGCGAAGATCTGGCCGAGATCGCCATAGACGTTCGAGACGCCGTACTTCGCCGGGATCTCGGCGAGGTCGCTGGTCCACTCGACGCGCCCCGTGCGTTCGAACTGATCGAGCGCACGGGCCGCGTTGCCCGCACCGGTCCAGCGGAAGGCCGAGTGGTAGATGACGAAGCGGATCTGCGGCCAGTCGCGCGCCGCCTTGCCGACGTCGTCGACCTTCGCGTAATCGGTCAGATGCGGAAAGCGCTGCGCGGTCTCCGGCGGATAAAGCCCCTTGTGGACGCACACGATGTCGATCCCCGCCTTCAGGATCTTCTCGTAGAACGGATAGATCAGCTTCTCGTCGTCCATGCGCCAGGGCGTGCGCGCGAGATGCTTGTTGGTGTTGTCGCCGACCGTGTAGCCCTTCACCGAATCGGCCTTGTCCTCGGCGAGCGAGCGGTCGACCTCGTCCATCCAGCCGTCATGGCCCGGAGCGAAGATCATGTGGCTGAGGCAGCGCCGCGAGCCGGCGGCCTGGTTGACCTTCGCGCGCGCGTCGCGCTTCATCTCGTTGGTCAGGAACCAGTCGCGCCTGTCTTCCGACGGCGAGCCGCTGATCAGCGCCACCTTGGTGTCGCTGTCCAGGAAGACCTCCTTGAACCAGTTCGCGTATTTGAGATCCTCGATCGTCTGCGGCTTGCCGACCAGCGCCGGGTTCCAGCCCGCCCTGCCGACCGCCTCGCGGGCG
>JBIKLI010000197.1:0-8200 GCA_044359885.1 Alphaproteobacteria bacterium
GCGCCCGACGCGTTGTACTGGTTCAGCTTGCGCAGATGCAGATTGACCCAGGCGGGCGCGATCGACCAGCCCAGCCGCCAGCCCGTCATCGCCCAGGCCTTGGAGAACGAGTTGATCGAGATGACCGGATCCTCGGGTCCCGCGATGTCCAGCGGCGACGGGGCGCGCTCGGTGTCGTAGGTCAGACGCTCGTAGACGGCGTCGACGACCAGCCAGATCCGACGTTCGCGGCAGAACTCGAGAGCGGCCCGCCACTCCTGCGTCGACATCGTCCAGCCGGTCGGGTTCCCGGGCGAAGCGATGAAGATGCCGCGCGTGCGCGCGCCGCAGGCGTCGAAGAGCTTCTGCAGATCGAGTCGCCACCCGCCGTCGGGCGTGGGATCGAGCGCGATCGGCCGCGGCGTCGCGCCGCCGATGCGAACGGTCTCGACGATGTTCGGCCAGACCGGCGCGATGTAGAGGATTTCGTCGCCCGGTCCGGCGATCGCCTGCATGACCATGGTGACCGCCGCCATGCCCGACGGCGTGACCTGGACCCGGTCCACGGCGCAGGGTCGCCCATGCAGCCGGGTGGCGTACCCGGCGATCGCCTCGCGCAGCTGCGGGATGCCGCGGTCGTCGACATAGAAGGTCCGGTCGGACTGGATCGCCTCGACACCCGCGCGCTTGACGAAGTCGGGCGTCGGCGTGTCGCCCTCTCCGAACCAGAACGGCAGCAGCCGCGGATGGTCGCGGCCGGCATAGAAGACCTCGGCGATCTGCGAAACCGCGAGATCCTCGATCTGCTTGCGCAACGGCGCGGCGTGTTCGCTCATTTGGAACCCCTTCTGCGCGCCGTGGCCACTCCGCGGCGCGGGCATGTCTCCCGGCCGCACCGGCGCGGCAGGCTCGATCGCACGGGCAGATGCGCCGGCGGCCGCCGAGGGCCGCCGGCGCGCTTCGTGTCAGTGGCTCTCGCGCGTCACGTGCGCGCCCGACTTGCCGACCAGGAAGTCGAGATCGGCGCCCTTGTCGGCCTGAAGCACGTGGTCGGTGTAGAGCTTGTAGTAGCCACGGTCGCTGTGCGGCGGCGGCGGCGTCCACTCGGCCTTACGCCGCGCCAGCTCGGCGTCGCTGACGTCGAGATGCAGGCGCCGGGCCGGCACGTCGACCTCGATCATGTCGCCGTTGCGAACCAGCGCGATCGGCCCGCCCGCGGCCGCCTCCGGCGAGGTGTGCAGGATCGTCGTGCCATAGGCCGTTCCGGACATCCGCGCGTCCGAGATGCGGATCATGTCCTTCACGCCCTTCTTCAGGATCTTCGCCGGCAGGGCGAAGTTCCCGACCTCCGCGAAACCCGGGTATCCCTTCGGACCGCAGCCCTTGAGGACCATGATGCAATTCTCGTCGACGTCCAGATTGGGATCGTCGATGCGCGCGTCGTAGTCCTCTATCGACTCGAAGACGACCGCGCGGCCGCGGTGCTTCATGAGTTTCGGATCCGCGGCCGACGGCTTGAGCACCGCCCCGCCCGGCGCCAGATTGCCGCGCAGCACCGCGATCCCGCCCTCGGGCTTGAATGGCTGGGCGAACGGGAAGATCACGTCCGTGCTGAAATTCTTCGCGTCCTTGTTGTTCTCGCCGATCGTCTTTCCGGTCACCGTCAGCGCATCGAGATGCAGCTTGTGCCTGATCTCGGAGATCACCGCCGGGATGCCGCCCGCGTAGTAGAATTCCTCCATCAGATACTTGCCCGACGGCATCAGGTTCACCAGGCAAGGCATGTCCCGGCCCAAGCGGTCCCAGTCGTCGAGCGTCAGGTCGACCCCGATCCGTCCGGCCATGGCCAGCAGATGAACGACCGCGTTGGTCGAGCCGCCGATGGCGCCATTGACCATGATCGCGTTCTCGAAGGCCTTCTTGGTCATCACCTTGGACAACCGCAGGTCCTCCTTGACCATCTCGACGATGCGCCTGCCGGCCATGTGGGCGAGCGCGTAGCGCCGCGCGTCGACACCGGGGATGGCGGCATTGGTCGGCAGCGCGATGCCCAGTGCCTCGACCATCGAGGCCATCGTCGAGGCGGTGCCCATGGTCATGCAATGGCCCGAGGAACGGGACATCGCGGCCTCGGCCTGGGCGAGATCGTCCATGGTCATCTCGCCGGTCTTCAGCCGCTCGGTGAAGATCCAGGTATGCGTGCCCGATCCGACCAGTTCGCCGCGGAACCGGCCGTTGAGCATCGGGCCGCCGGAGACGACCAGGGTCGGCAGATCGCAGCTCGCGGCTCCCATGACCAGCGCCGGCGTGGTCTTGTCGCAGCCCGTGAGCAGCACGACGCCGTCCATGGGCTGGCCGCGGATCGATTCCTCGACGTCCATCGAGGCGAGGTTGCGATAGAGCATCGCGGTCGGGCGCAGCAGGATTTCCGACAGGCTCATCACCGGGAATTCGAGCGGGAAGCCGCCCATCTCGTAGACGCCGCGCTTCACGTATTCGGCGATCTGCCGGAAATGGCCGTTGCAGGGCGTGAACTCGGACCAGGTGTTGCAGATGCCGATCACCGGGCGGCCGTCGAAGAGATGGTCGACGCGGCCCTGGTTCTTCATCCAGCTGCGTCGGGCGAAGCCGTCGCGATCCTGACGCGCCAGCCAGGCGTTGGAGCGGAGCTTGTAGTTGCGCGTGTCGTAACTGTGGTTGGAATCGTCGGCCATCGTCTCTCCCCTCGGAACCGCGGCGGGCCCGATGCCGCCGCGGCGCGCAATCTAGCCTTCCCCGGTGCCGCGCCACAACGCCGAGCCGCGCGGCGGCGCCGCCTCGGCCTGGATCGCCGCCGGCGGCGCGCTAGTTTCCGCCTCATGACCGACGCGGCGCGCATCACCATATTCTACGACGGGTCTTGTCCGCTCTGCCGGCGCGAGATCGCGCATTACCTGCGACGCGATCGCGCGGGACGGCTGGAGGCCCGGGACATCGCCGCCGATCCGGCACCGCTCGCCGCCATCGGCGCCTCCCGGGACGCGGCGATGGCCGCCCTTCATGTTCGCGACGCCACGGGCCGCGTCGTGACCGGCGCTGCGGCTTTCCTCGCGATCTGGGACGCGCTGCCGCGCTGGAAATGGCTGGCGCGGGGAATCCGCACGGTCCCGGGAGCCGCCGTACTGCTCGAGAGAGCCTATCGGTTCCTTGCCCCTCGCCGCGCGCGCGTGGCCGCGGCGCTTTGTCCCGGGGAGCGCTGCGCGCGATGAAGATGCGGCGCAAGCGCGATCTGCCGAGCAAGACCTGCGCGGCCTGCCAGCGGCCATTCGTCTGGCGACGGAAATGGGCGCGCGACTGGGAACGCGTGCTCTATTGCTCCGACCGATGCCGGCGCGAAGGTCCACGACGGCCCAGGACCGGCTCGCCTGGCCAGTGACCGGCCTCAACGTCAGCTCCGGCCGGGCCTGCGAGGCTGCATCGTCCGCCTTCAGCCTGGAGAACTGCCATGCCTCGCTTCCGACTGACCGCCGTCATCGCCGCGCCTCTCCTCGGGGCGACATTCCCGGCCCACGCCTCGCTTGCCCTGCCGCTCGACGTTCCGGAACCGGCCTCGGCGCTGCTGCTGGGGCTTCCCGCCCTGGCACTCGCACTGCGGCGGGCACGCGACGTCAGCGGCCGGCCCCCTGCCGGGCGCGCGCGCGAAGCGCGGTTATCGTCAGACGCGTCGACACAAGCTCGGGATCGGTCAGGAGTTCGATGACCGCGGCACGACCCGCGCCGCGCGCGCGGGCGAAGGCGGGCGCGAAATCCTCGGTCCGGGTCACCCGCTCGGCGTGACAGCCGAGCGCGGCGCCGAGCGCGGCGAAATCCTGGTCGCTGAGATCCGTGCCCACCACCCGCTCGGGATGCTCGCGCTCCTGATGCATGCGGATCGTGCCGTACATGCGGTTGTTGAAGACGACGATGATGGGCGCGGCGCCATACTGCACCGCGGTGGCAACCTCCTGACCAGCCATCATGAAGCCGCCATCCCCGACGAAACCGACCACGACCCGGTCGCGATGGACGAGGCTGGCGGCGACCGCCGCCGGCACCGAATAGCCCATCGCGCCGGAGGTCGGCCCGATCTCGCGCCGCGGCCGTCCGAAGCCGAGATATCTCTGCGGCCAGCCGGTGTGGTTGCCGGCATCGAGGGTGACGATCGCGTCGTCCGGGATCAGCCCGTCCAGGATGCGCATGACCCGTGCCGAATCGAGCGGGCCGGCATAGGGCGGTGGCTCCAGGGTCGCGAGATAGTCGCGACGCGCCGCCTCGGTCCATGCCCGCCAGCGCGCGCCGTCGAGCGCCGGCATTCCGCTGGCGGCCGCGAAGAACCCGTCGGCCGACGAGACGATCCCGAGCGCCGGACGGAACACCCGGCCGAGCTCGTCGGAATGCGGATGGACATGGATCAGCGACTGACGCGGCCGCGGCGACTCCAGCGTCGTATAGCCCTGAGTGGTCATCTCGCCGAGGCGTGCGCCGACCACGAGCAGGACGTCCGCCTCCTTGAAGCGCGCGATCAGTGCCGGCGGTCCCGAAGTCCCGATGTCGCCGCAATAGACAGGCGAGGCGCTGGAGAACAGGTCCTGGCGGCGGAAGGACACCGCCGCCGGAATGCCGTTCGCCTCGGCGAACGCGACGGCCCTGCGGCAGGCCTCGTCCGACCAGCACGAGCCGCCGATCAGCATCAGCGGCCGCGACGCGCCGGCCAGCATCTCCCGGACGCGCGCGATGTCGGCGGCCGTGGCCGCGGCGCGGTGCTGCGCGTAGGACACGGCGTCGTCGACCTCGGCGGTCTCGACCAGCATGTCCTCTGGCAGCGACAGCACGACCGGCCCGGGCCGGCCGGAGGTCGCGACGTGATAGGCGCGCGACATGTATTCGGGGATGCGGTCGGCGCGCTCGATCTGTGCCGCCCATTTGGCGACCGGACCGAACATCTGACGGTAGTCGATCTCCTGGAACCCCTCGCGGTCCATCGCATCGCGCGCCACCTGGCCCACCAGGAGGATCATCGGCGTCGAGTCCTGGAAGGCCGTGTGCACCCCGACCGCGGCATGGCAGGCGCCAGGCCCGCGGGTGACCATCGCGATCCCCGGCCGGCCGGTCAGCTTGCCGTAGGCCTCGGCCATGTTCGCCGCCCCGGCTTCGTGGCGCGCGTTCACGAGGGTGATCGACGGCGAGTCGTAGAGCGCGTCCAAAACCTCGAGATAGCTCTCGCCGGGCACGCAGAACGCCATGTCGGCACCATGCGCCAGCAACTGGTCGACGAGGATCCTGCCGCCGCTGCGGCTGTTGCGCTGGGTCATGTCGGGTTCCATTTCATTCTAGGCGGAGCCTGCGGCGCGAGTAGACGGACCGGCCCGCGCCGTGTCAACGGGCGCCCGATGCCGCGCTTCAGGCCAGCGCGCAAAGCATGTAGCCTCGGTATTCCCGGATCGCCGCCTTGACCGAGCCGCCCACACCATCCCCCTCCCCCGACGCGCTCCTCGCGAGCGGGTTCGCCTTGCATCGCGACGGCAGGCTTGCCGAAGCCGCTGCATGCTACGAAGCCGCGATCGCGTGCGATCCGGCCAACGCGGTGGCGCTGCATCTGCGCGGCGCGCTGGCGCATCAGGCCGGGGACAACGTCGCCGCCCTGTCTTTCATCGACCGGGCGATCGAGCGCGCGCCACGCGATCCCCGCTTCCGCGCCAATCGCGGGCGTGTACTCGATTCGCTTGGCCGCTTCGCCGATGCCGCCGAAGCCCATCGCGAAGCCGCGATGCTCGCGCCCGGCGACGCCGACGCCCAATGGCGTCACGCTTCGGCCATGCTCCGGATCGGCCGTTTCGCGGATGCGCTCGCGGCGATCGACGCGACACTGTCCTTGCGCCCTGGAGCGGCGGACGTCCACCTCGCCCGCGGTGCCGCGCTCGGTCGCCTCGGCCGCGACCAGGAGGCGCTCGACGCGTACGCGAACGCCATCGTCATCGCGCCTCGCTTCACCGCGGCTCATTTCAACCGCGGCAACGTCCTCGCCCGGCTGGAGCGCTGGGCCGAGGCGCTGGACGGCTATCGCACCGCAGCATCGCTCGCGCCGCGCTTCACCGAGGCCCGGATTCGGGCCGCCAACGCGCAGTTCCGCCTCGGACGCCCCGATGACGCGCTGGCGACCTACGACGAGGCACTGGCGCTCGAACCGGACAACGCGATCGGCCAGGCAAACCGCGCCTCCTGCCTGCTGGCCCTTGGACGCGCACGTGAAGCGCTCGCCGGATCGGAGCGCGCCATCGCAATCGATCCGCGCCATCCCGACGCCCACGTGGTTCGGGGCAATGCGCTCATGGCCCTTCGCCGATTTGCGGACGCGACGGCCGCCTACCGCACGGCTCATGAGACCGGGTACGCCAATCCCGACATCTTCATCCGCATCGGCAACGCCCAGCGGGAAATCCGCGATTTCGATGCCGCCCGCGCGGCCTATCTCCAGGCCACAGCGGCAGCCGAGACCAGCGCCTCGGCCTGGTTCAGCCTCGGGAACGTCGCGCGAGACCTTTCCGATCCGGCGACGGCGGCGCAGCATTATGACCGCGCATACGCGATCGATCCTGGCCTCGACCATCTGGCCGGCGCACGTCTGCTCAATGCCATGACCATTGCCGACTGGCGTCCGCTCGAGACGTTGCTCGCCGACCACGGCCAGGCTGCCCTGACTGCGCCGCGAGGCTTCTCGCCATTCTCGCTACTGGGCCTGATCGACGATCCGGGGGCGCATCTCGAGGCGTCGCGGATCTGGGCGCGCAAGTGGCGGCCGCGCGCCGATCGCGAACCCTTCCTCGCGCCGGCGCCGGACCGCAGGATCCGGATCGGCTATTTCTGCACAGATTTCCGGGCCCACGCGACTTCCTTCCTCATCGCCGGCATGCTTGAGCTCCACGATCGGGATCGTTTCGAATGTGTCGGATTTTCGCTCGGCCCACCTCAGGCGGACGGGATGCGCGCTCGTCTGGTCGCAGCCTTCGACGACTTCGTCGAGTGCCACGACGCCCCCGACGACGAGGTAGTCGCGCTTGCCCGGCGCAAGCGGATAGACATCGCGATCGACCTCAACGGCTACGCCACGACGAACCGCCCCGGCATCTTCGCACAGCGCTGTGCGGCGGTGCAGATCTCCATGCTTGCCTATCCCGGGACAACGGCTCTGCCGGAGATGGACTACCTCGTCGCCGACCACATCGTGGTGCCGCCCGGCGACGAGCGCTTCTACACCGAGAAGATCATCCGTATGCCCGGCAGCTACCAGATGAACGACCATGCGCGTCCCACGGGACGGCGCGCGTGGTCCCGCCGGGAACTCGGTCTGCCTGAGACCGGGATCGTATTCTGCTGCTTCAACAACAACTTCAAGATACTTCCCCCGACATTCGACGGATGGATGCGTATCCTCGCCGCGACGCCGAGCAGCGTCCTGTGGCTGCTCGCCGACAACCCGACCGCCGCGCGAAATCTTCGCGAGGCCGCGCGCGCGCGCGGCGTCGATCAGTCGCGCCTGATCTTTGCGCAGCGTGCCGAACTCGACGACCACATCGCCCGCCATCGATGTGCGGATCTCTTCCTCGACACGTCGCCCTACAACGCCCATACGACGGCCAGCGACGCGCTGTGGGCGGGGTTGCCGGTGCTGACCTGCCTCGGCCGGTCCTTCCCGGCGCGCGTTGCGGCAAGCCTCCTCCACGCGGTCGGGCTTCCGGAACTGGTGACGACCAGCCAGGCCAGCTACGAGGCGGCCGCGATCCAGCTGGCCGCGGACACCGGGCGGCTGGCAGCGCTGCGCGCGCGTCTCGTCCGCGTTCGCGCCCACGCGCCGTTGTTCGACACCCGCCGCTATGCGCGCGCGATCGAGGAAGCCTACCGAACGGCACATGCAACGCGCCTCGCGGGCCTCGCCCCGGACCACATCGAGGTCACTGCTCCAGACGGCGCATGACCGGGGACCTCCCAGAATTGCCGCCGGTCGCGGCTCGCCGACTGGTCGATCGCGGCGCGGCGCTTCACCGTCGCGGGGCGATCGCCGCTGCGGAATCCCTCTACGAGCAGGCTCTCGCCGAAGACCCGGAGAACGCCACGGCGCTCCATCTTGCCGGGCTTGCCGCCCATCAGCGGGGCCACCATGCGCGGGCTGTCGACATGATCGAGCGCGCGATCGCGATAACGGGCT
>JBIKLI010000198.1:0-8175 GCA_044359885.1 Alphaproteobacteria bacterium
CTTCGCCGAAGCACGCCACGCGCTGGCGGAACTGTCTCATCGCCACGCCGGCGCCGTCGCGCGATAGACGCCTCAGGCCCCTGCGTCCCTGACACCCCGCCCCGGCGGCGGCATCGCGGCCGGCGTGGCGGCGGTCCCGCGGAACCCCAGGCGCCGGGAAAGCCCCACGGCGGCGTTGCGCAGCGCGGCGATCGCGTCGAGCCGCGTCGGACGGGTCATGCGCGCCTCGGGCGCCGACAGGCTGAGCGCCGCGACGGGTCGTCCCCCGCGGGCGAGGATCGGCGCGCCGATGCACATCAGGCCTTCCTCGTTCTCGCCAGTCTCGATCGCGTAGCCGCGGCGCGCGATCTCGCGCAGCTGGCGCCGCAGCTGCAGCGGATCGATCGTCGTGCGCGCCGTCATCGCCTTGAGCGGCGCGGCGAGCAGCGGCGCGCGCTCGTCCTCCGACATGAAGGCCAGTATCGCCTTGCCGAGCGAGGTCGAATTGAGCGGATGGCGCTCGCCGATGCGCGCCTGCATGCGCAGCGCCCGGCTGCTTTCGATGATCTCGACATAGACGATGCGGTCGCGATCGGGCACGCCCAGATTGACCGTCTCGTTGAACCGCGCGCGCAGCGTCGACATCGCCGGCAGGGCGACCTCGCGCAGCCGCGCCAGATCGACCTCGTTCTCGCGGCCGCGATGCAGCCGCGGTCCGGCCCGGTAGCGGTCCCGGCTGCTGCCGTAGCCGACGAAGCCTGCCGCGGCGAGGGTGTAGAGATAGCGGAACGCCGAGGTCTTCGGCAGACCGAGCGCGCGCGCGACGTCGCTGAGCCCGACGTCCTGGCCCGCATCCTCGACATAGGCGAGGACGGCCAGGGCCTTGGCGACGGGCTGGACGATGTAGGGATCGTCCGGGATCTGCACCGCGGGTCGCGCGGCCGATGACGAAGGGGGGCGCTGCATTCCGCGTCGCGAAATGTCGGTTTCGGGGACCGGAAGCCTTGACCTAGTCTGCGCCGGGGATCAAGCAAAACAAGGCGCCCGACGACGGAGGGGACGATGACGATCACGGACACAAATCGCCTGGCGGCGGCGGGCCACAATTCGGGCCGCTGCGACTTCGCGGAATCCGCCCGTCGACTGCGCGAGAATTCGCGCTGGCTCGCCGGCGGCGTCAGCAGCAATTTCCGCCTCGGCATCGCGCCGACGCCGCTGGTGTTCGAGCGCGGCGAAGGCGCATGCCTCTACGACGTCGACGGCAACCGGTTGATCGACTACTACCTGGGCATGGGGCCGATGATCCTCGGCCACAGCCCGGAGGGCGTTAAGCGCGCGGCCGCCGCGCAGATCGAGCGCGGCATCCTCTACGCCGGCCAGACCGATCTCGAGGCCCAGGCGGCGCGCAAGGTCTGCGAGATGGTTCCCTGCGCCGAGCGGATGCGCTTCGCCTCGTCGGGATCGGAGGTCGTGCAGGCCGCGTTCCGCCTTGCGCGCGCCGCGACCGGTCGCAAGAAGATCCTGAAGTTCGAAGGCCATTACCATGGCTGGTTCGACAACGTGCTGTGGTCGACGGCTCCCGCCCTCGACCTCGCCGGTCCCGAGGAGGCGCCGGTTCCGGTGCCGGGCAGCAAGGGCCAGGAGGACAGCGCCGGCGAGAATGTCGAGGTGCTGTCCTGGAACCGTCTCGACCTTCTGGAGCAGCGTCTGGCGCGCGGCGATGTCGCGGGCGTGATCATGGAAGCGGCGATGTGCAACGCTGGCGCGGTCGCGCCGGCGGCAGGCTATCTCGAGGGCGCGCGCGCGGCCTGCTCGCGTCACGGCGCGATCCTGATCTTCGACGAGGTGATCACGGGTTTCCGTCTCGCGCCCGGCGGGGCCCAGTCCCGCTTCGGCGTGACGCCCGACATCGCCACCTTCGCCAAGGCGATCGCCAACGGCTTTCCGGTCGCCGCGATCGCCGGACGCGGCGACATCCTGGACCTGTTCGGCAAGGGGGTGGTCCATGGCGGAACCTTCAACGCGCAGCCCGTCGCCATGGCCGCGACGCTGGCGACGCTCGAGGCGCTGACCCCCGAGATGTTCGCCGGGATCGAGACTCGCGGGCGGCGGCTGATGGACGGCATCGCCGCCGAGCTCGCCGCCGCCGGCCACAAGGCGGTCGTGACCGGCTGGCCGCAGATCTTCCATGTCGCGTTCGATCTCGATGCGCCAGCGAAGAACTGGCGCGACCTGGCGCGCATGAACCGGGCGAAATACGTGCGCTTCGCCGCGGCGCTGCTGGCGCATGGCGTGCGCGCGCTGGAGCGCGGCGCATGGTTCATGTCGGCGGCCCATGACGATGCGATCGTCGACCAGACGCTGGAGGCGGTACGCAAGGCGGCGCGCGAGATCGCGGCGGCATGATGCGCATCGCGATCGGGTCTCTGATGCAGGAGACCAACACGTTCGTCCCCTTCCGGACGACCGTGGAGACATTCGAGTCGTTCTACCTGCATCGCGGCGAGCAGATGCTGACCCGCTACGGCGCCGCGCGCGTCGAGATTCCGGCCTTCCTCGCTCGTTACGCCGCAGCCGGCGCCGAGGTGATCCCGCTGATCGGCGGCTATGCCGGCGCCAGCGGCATCGTCGCGCGCGCGGCCTTCGACACCCTGGTCGGGGACATGACCGATCGCCTCGCGGCCGCCGGCAAGGTCGACGGCGTGGCGCTGGCGCTGCACGGCGCGATGGTGGTCGAGGACGAGCCCGACGCCGAGAGCGAGATCGTGCGGCGCGTACGCGCGGTCGTGGGGCCGGGCGTGCCGATCGGCGTCTCGCTCGACCTTCACGGCCACATCACCGCGGCGATGCTGCAGCCCGACGTGTTCTACGTCGGCTATCGCGAGTACCCGCATATCGACATGTGGGAGACGGGAACGCGCGTGGCCGATCTGCTGCTCGACACCATCGCCGGGCGGCGGCGTCCGGTGATGGCGCTTGCCAAGCGGCACATGATCGTCACCCCGATCGTCGCGACGACGGGCCGCGAGCCGCTGGCGACGATCATGCGCGCGGCCCGTGCGCACGAGGCGGCGGGCGACTGCCTTCACGCCTCGCTCTTCCCCGTCCAGCCCTGGCTGGACGTTCCCGATCTCGGCTTCGCGGCCCTGGTCTGCGCCGACGGCGACCGGGACGCCGCACAGCGCGTCGCCGACGACCTGGCAGAGGCGGCGTGGCAGGCCCGCGAGAGATTCGAGCCCGAACTCGTCGCGCTGGACGCCGCGATCCGCACCGGGCTGTCCGCGGACGGCACGACGGTGGTCAGCGACATCGGCGACAGTCCGAGCGGCGGGTCCGCGGCCGACAGCGCGGCGGTGCTCTCGGCGCTGCTGCGGCTGGGTGCCGACAAGGCCGGGCGCCTGACCTACCTGACGCTCTGCGACGCGCTCGCGGCCAAGACGGCCGCCCAGGTCGGACCCGGCAAGCGCGCGCGGCTGCGGCTTGGGCATCGTAACTCCCCCGCCGATGGCGCGCCGGTCGAGGTCGACGCCGTGGTGCGCTCGGTCAGCGACGGCGAGTTCACGATGTACGACGCGGGCGCCGAGGGGACGGTGATGCAGCTCGGCCTGACCGCCGTCCTGGCGATCGGCGATCTTCGCGTCGTCGTGCGCAGCCACCCGTCCTTCGAATGGGACACCGGGCTGTTCACCGCGTTCGGCCTGGAACTCAAGCGGGCCGCGCTGGTCTTCGTGAAGTCGCCGGCGCATTTCCGCGTCGCCTTCGGACCGCACGCGGCACGGATCCTGGTCGCCGACACGCCCGGGCCGACCTGCGGCAACATGCGGCGCCTGAAGCTGGATCGCGTGACGCGGCCGCTCTACCCGATCGACTGGAACGATCAGGCGCCGAGCTCGAGGAATTCGTAGGGCAGCGTGTTCATCGTCTCGTGCCCGTCCGCGGTCACGAGCAGCTGGTCCTCGATGATGAAACCGCCCACGCCGTCGACATAGAACGGCGTCTCGAAGGCCATCACCATGCCGGGCTCCAGCACGATGTCGACGCCCGGCCCGGTGTAGGGCCATTCCTCGCTCCACACGTTCTGGCCGATGCCGTGGCCGAAATGACCGCGCGCGAAGCTGCTGAAGCCCCGCGCACGCATCGCGGCGATGCAGGCGGCATGGATCTGGGCCAGCGCGACGCCCGGGCGGAACAGCGCGCGCCCGGCCTCGAAGGCCGCCCGCAGCCCGTCATAGATCGCGTGGGCATGGGCATCGGCGCGGCCGAAGCTGAAGGTGCGCGCCGAATCGGAACTGTACCCGGACAGGACGCAGCCGACGTCGATCTTGATCACCGTCCCCGGCTCGATCGCGCCGCCCGGACCCCAGGGATCCGGCCCGACGGAGATGTAATCCCACTTGCCGGTCATGTTGGCGATCCCGCGCCGCGCAGCCTCGGCGACGACGGTGGCGTTCCACAGGGCCGAGAGATCGGCGCGCGTCTGGCCCCTGCGCAGGCCGGCCATGACCGCGCGGATGCCGGCCTCGGCGAGTTCGGCGCCCCGCCGCAACAGAGCGATCTCGCCCGGCGCTTTGACCATGCGCAGGCGGTCGAAGACGCGCGAGCTGTCGACCAGCCTCGCCTCGGGCAGCGCCTCCTGCAGAAGGCGCATGTCGGCCACGGGCAGGAAGTCGAATTCGACACCCAGCCGCGCGCCGAGAAGGCCGCGCTCGGCCAACAGGTCGTGCAGCAGCCGGAAGGCCGCGCGCGGCTCGAAGGTCGGTGGGCGCTGGAACCCGGCCGGCCGGCGCGCCTGGGTTTCGGCGATCAGTTCGCCGGTCGGCCGGTTGCTGGGCAGCGCACCGCGCAGATCCGCGGTCTCGACCCAGATCGCGTGGGTGCGCAGATCGGTGATGTCGGAGGCGGCGCGGAAGGCCGGCGCGAAGAGATCGGTCACCACCGCCGCGGCCGGATCGGCGGCGCCGGCCGGCACCAGCGCCAGCGCGGCACCGGCGCGACGCCACAGCGCCGCCACGCCCGGCGTGGCGCCGGTCGCGTAGACGAAATTCTCCGGCTGCAGCACGACGAGCGCGTCGATGCCCGCCGCGCCCATCAGCGCCTGCGCGCGCCTGCGATCGAGAAACCCGCCTGGCATCGCCGCTCCCGTCCCGTCGTTGCGTCGACGCGATCATCGCACCGGCGCGCCGTTTTCCGCTAGCATCGCGCCGATCCTCGAGGAGACCGACATGCCCCGTCTCGCGCGGCGCTGGGACACGCTGACCTGGACAGAGTTCCGCGACCTGCCCGCCGACAGCGTGGCGATCCTGCCGGTGGCGGCGATCGAGCAGCACGGGCCGCATCTGCCGCTGGCGGTCGACGCGGCGCTGGCCACCGCCATCCTCGACCGCGCCCTCGAACGCGCGCCCGCCGACGCGTCGCTGCTGGTGCTGCCGCTGCAGGCGATCGGCCATTCGCCCGAGCATGCGCGGTTTCCCGGCACGCTCAGCCTCGGCGCCGAGACGATCCTGGCGCTGTGGACGGAGATCGGCGCCTGCGTGGCGCGGGCCGGGCTTCGCCGCCTGCTGATCTTCAACGCCCATGGCGGTCAGCCGCAGCTGGTCGAGCTGGTCTGTCGGCGGCTGCGCGGCGCGCATCGGCTCTTCGCGGTCGGAACCAGCTGGTTCGACCTCGCTCGCCCCGAGCCGGCCGAGGCCATCCTGCCCGCGGCCGAGCGTCGCTGGGGCATCCATGCCGGGGCGATCGAGACGGCGATGATGCGCCATCTCGACCCCGGCTGCGTGCGCGAGGACCGGGTGGCCGATTTTTCCTCCGCCTGGATGTCGCGCGCCGGCCTCCATGACCAGCTGGCGCCCCATGGCGGCATCGGCTTCGGCTGGGAAACCCAGGATCTCCATCCTTCGGGGGCGGTCGGCGATCCGCGGCTGGGCGATGCCGCGCTGGGCGCCCGCATCGTCGATCAGGCGGCAACGGCCCTGGCGACGCTGCTCGACGAGATCCGGCGCTTCGACGTTTCTGCCTGGATGCGCGACGCGCCCGCGGACGGCTGATCCCTGCCCGGCGCCCGTCGCATGCTTGGTCTGCGGCGCTGCGCCATCGACTTCGGTGCGCGCCACGCGCAGGATCGGTTCTGGCACCACGACGGAGCGACGACATCATGGCCGTACTTCCCGACCCGCTCGCAGCCTTCCGGCTGGATGGCCGCCGCGCGCTGGTGACCGGCGCGCGACGCGAGATCGGCCGCGCGATCGCGATCGCCCTTGCCGCGCAGGGGGCACGCGTGGCGATCCATCACGCCGGCACCGAGGAGGATACGCGCGACGCCGCGGCGGTGGCGGCCGAGATCCACGCCGGCGGCGGCAAGGCCGAGGTCTTCGGCGCCGATTTCGCGGTGGACGGCGCCGCCGAGGAGCTGGCGGACGCGACGCTGCGCGCCTTCGGCGGCGTCGACATCCTCGTGATCAACGCCTCGATCGAGATCCTGGAGGACTGGCAGACGATCCCGCGCGCCCATTTCGACCGTCAGATCCAGGTCAATCTCTGGGCGACCCTGGCGCTGCTGCAGGCGCTTGCGCCAGGGATGCTGGCGCGCGGCTGGGGCCGCATCGTGACGGTCGGCAGCATCCAGCAGCAGCAGCCCCATCCTCGCATGCTGGTCTACGCCGGCACCAAGGCGGCGCAGCACAACTGGGCTGTCAACCTGGCGCGGCAATTCGGCGGCGGCGGCGTGACCGTGAACAATCTCAGCCCTGGCGTCATCGCCACCGCCCGCAACCGCGTTCAGCTTGCCGCCGATGGCGGCAAGCTGCTGGCGCGCGTGCCGCTCGGCCGGACCGGGACGCCGCAGGACCTGGTCGGCGCGGCGCTGCTGCTCTGCTCGGACGCGGGCGCGTATATCCACGGGGCCGACCTGCTGGTCGACGGCGGTCGCGCGGTCTCCTGACCCGCGAGGCGCCCGATGCTGCAGCGTCTGCAAGCCAGCCCGCCGGTCGTCGCCGCCGCCGGCTTCCTGATCATGATGGCGTCCGGCGCCGTCTGGGGATCCTTCCCCCTCTTCCTGGTGGAGATCGAGGCGGACACCGGCTGGTCGAAGACGACCATCGCCTTCGGCTTCACCATCTTCGTCCTGGTCGGCGCCGTCGGCGCGCCGGTGACAGGCTGGCTGACAGACCGCTACGGTTCGCAACCCGTGCTGGCCGGCCTCGCCCTGGTCTTCGCGGCCGGGATCGGGGCCGCATCGCTCAGCGACCGCCCGGCGATCTTCTACCTGACCTTCGGTGTCCTGGCCGGTTTCGGTTCCCAGAGCTGCGGCAGCTACACGCTGTTCACCATCGCCGGCAACTGGTTCAGGCGACCGGCGACGGCGATGGCGATGATGGATTCGGGCTCCGGGATCGGCACCCTTCTGTCGCTGCCGCTGCTGCGGCTGGTCGTGGAGGCGCATTCCTGGCGTGTGGGCTATATCGCGCTGGGCCTGTTCGCGATGGTCGTGGTGCTGCCCCTGACCGCGCTGTTCATGCGGCTGCACCCGCCGGGCGGCACGCCGCCCGCGCGCAGGCCCGGCGAGGCGGCGACGCGCTCGCCGCTGGCGGCCGCGCGGGCGATCGCGGCGTCGCCGACGCTGCGCTGGCTGGCCGCCGTCCATGTCCTGGCGCCGATGACCTTCCACGCCATCGCCTCCCACCAGATCGCCTATCTCCAGGAGGCGGGGATCGCGCCGGAACTGGCGGTGCTGGTGGTCGCGTCGACGGGCTTCACCTTCTTCGCCGGGCGTCTTGCCTTCGGGACGCTGATCGACTGGCGCGGCCTGCTCGATGCCGGGAGCGTCAAGGCAGTCGCCGCCCTGGCGACCCTGGCGCTGCTGCTTGCCCTGCCGGGTCTCGCCGAGGGAAAGGCCGTCCTCG
This sequence comes from Alphaproteobacteria bacterium, assembly GCA_044359885.1. Classification (GTDB taxonomy): domain Bacteria; phylum Pseudomonadota; class Alphaproteobacteria; order CACIAM-22H2; family CACIAM-22H2; genus CAIOSQ01. The sequence continues at coordinate 7,878 of JBIKLI010000198.1, forward strand.
CCTTTCCTGTTCTCTTCGCGCTGGGTTTCTGCGCCACCAACATCCTGTTCGCCAACGCCGCACGCCAGATCATCGACCCGGCGTCCTTCAACGCCGTCTTCGGCGCCGTCCGGTTCCTCTACGGCCTGGGGGTCGCGATGGGACCGCCGGTGATGGCATCCATGGTCGAGACGACCGGTCGCTACGACCTGCCCCTGGCGCTGATCGGCACGGTGCTCGTCGCTCATCATGCGATCTTCATCATGCTGGCGCGTCGGCGCCGCGGCTGAGCGCGCGGGGCAAGCCGCTTGCGCCGGAC
>JBIKLI010000199.1:0-8114 GCA_044359885.1 Alphaproteobacteria bacterium
CCGTCCACGCCAGCGGCGGCACGGCCATGCTGCGCGCCGCGGTGGCTGCGGCGTCGCAGGCAGGAGGCGACGATCCCCCGCGCCTGCTGGCGATCACCGTGCTGACCAGCCTCGACGACGGCGATCTGGATGCCTGCGGCCAGCGCGGACCGGTCGCGGACCAGGTCCTGCGCCTCGCCGACCTCGCCCAGCGCGCCGGTGTCGCCGGCGTCGTCTGCGCGCCGCAGGAGGTCGCGGCGCTGCGCCGGCGTTGCGGCCCCGGATTCGTCCTTGTGACGCCAGGCATCCGGCCCGCCTGGGCCCCGAGCGGCGACCAGAAACGCATCATGACGCCGGGCGAGGCGATCGCTGCCGGTGCCGATCATCTGGTGATCGGCCGTCCGATCACCCAGGCCGCCGACCCCGCCGAGGCCCTGGCGCGGATCTGCGCCGAGATCGACGCCGCCCTGTGACGGTCGCGGTCAAGATCTGCGGGCTGAACGATCCCGAGGGGGTCGCCGCCGCGGCCAGCGCGGATTTCGCCGGTTTCGTCTTCTTTCCGCGATCGCCGCGCCATGTCGACCCAGCGGTGGCGGGGGCGCTCGCCACAGCGCTTCCCGCGCAGGTCCGGCGCGTCGCGGTCACCGTCGACGCCGATGACGATCAGGTCGCCGCCATCGTCGCCGGGCTGCGGCCCGACATGATCCAGTTGCATGGCCGGGAGACGCCGGCGCGCGCCGCGGATCTGCGCGCGCGGTTCGGATTGGCCGCGATCAAGGCGTTGCCGGTCGGCGCGCCGGCCGATCTGGAGGCCGCCGTGGCCTATGGCGGCGCCGTCGACTGGTTCCTGTTCGACGCCCGGCCTCCGGCGCGCGACGATGCGCTGCCCGGGGGCAACGCGGTCAGCTTCGACTGGACGATCCTGACCGGCCGCAGCCTGTCGCGCCCCTGGCTGCTGTCGGGCGGGCTCGACGCCGGAAACGTCGCGGCGGCGATCGCCGCCAGCGGCGCCGCCGCGGTGGACGTCTCCTCGGGCGTCGAGGCCTCGCCCGGCCGCAAGGATCCGGCCCGGATCGCAGCCTTCCTGCGCGCGGCACGCGGCTGAGAACCTGAAATTTCGGGCTTGGCCGTCCCGGTGGGCTGGCCTAGAACGACCGGTCATGGCGACAGCCCTCAATTCCCTTCGCAACCAGCCCGACGAGCGCGGCCATTTCGGTCCCTATGGGGGCCGCTATGTCGCCGAGACGCTGATGCCGCTGATCCTCGAGCTCGAGGCTGCCTATTCGTCAGCCAAGGCCGACCCATCCTTCCAGCGCGAGCTGGACTACTACCTCGAGCACTATGTCGGCCGGCCAAGCCCGCTGTTCTTCGCCGAGCGCCTGACCCGGCATCTCGGCGGCGCGAAGATCTATTTCAAGCGCGACGAGCTCAACCACACGGGCTCGCACAAGATCAACAATTGCATGGGCCAGATCCTGCTCGCCCGCCGCATGGGCAAGAAGCGGATCATCGCCGAGACCGGTGCCGGCCAGCATGGGGTGGCCAGCGCCACGGTGTCGGCGTTGTTCGATCTGCCTTGCATCGTCTACATGGGCGCCACCGACATCGAGCGCCAGGCGCCGAACGTCTTCCGCATGAAGCTGCTCGGCGCCGAGGTTCGGCCGGTGACGTCGGGCGCCGGAACCCTCAAGGACGCGCTCAACGATGCCCTTCGCGACTGGGTCGCCAACGTCGAATCGACCTTCTACATCATCGGCACCGTCGCGGGTCCGCATCCCTACCCGGCGATGGTCCGCGACTTCCAGTCGGTGATCGGACGGGAGACCAAGGAGCAGATGCAGCGCCAGGAAGGCCGGCTGCCGGACATGATCGTCGCCTGCATCGGCGGCGGTTCGAACGCCATGGGGCTGTTCCATCCGTTCCTCGACGACAACGGGGTCGAGATCGTCGCGGTGGAAGCCGGCGGCCATGGCATCGAGACCGGCCGGCACGCCGCCTCGCTGACCGGCGGGCGGCCGGGCGTGTTGCACGGCAACAAGACCTATCTGCTTCAGGACGCCGACGGCCAGATCACGGAGGCGCATTCCATCTCGGCCGGGCTGGATTATCCGGGAATCGGCCCGGAGCATGCCTGGCTGCACGACATGGGCCGGGTCGACTATGTCTCGGCGACCGACGAGGAGGCCCTGGAGGCATTCAGGCTCTGCGCGAGGCTGGAGGGAATCCTGCCGGCGCTCGAACCGGCGCACGCCCTGGCAGAGGTCATGAAGCGCGCGCCCGGGATGCGCAAGGACCAGATCATCGTCATGAACATGTGCGGGCGCGGCGACAAGGACGTGTTCGCGATCGCCGAACGGTTCGGGGTGAAGCTGTGAGCCGCATCGCGCCGCGCTTCGAGGCGCTGCGCCGCGAGGGCCGCGCCGGGCTGGTCACCTACGTCATGGCCGGAGATCCCGATGCCACGACCACCGCAGCCATCCTGGCCGGATTGCCGGCCGCAGGGGCGGACATCATCGAGCTTGGCATGCCGTTTTCCGACCCGATGGCCGATGGTCCCGCCATCCAGGCTGCCGGCTTGCGGGCGCTGGCCGGCGGAATGACGCTGGCCGGCACCCTCGATCTCGTGCGCGGCTTCCGTGCCGGCGACGCCGAGACGCCGCTGGTGCTGATGGGATATTTCAACGTCGTATTCGCCTACGGGGCCGAGCGCTTCATGCGCGACGCGCGGGCGGCCGGCGCCGACGGGGTGATCATCGTCGACCTGCCGCCCGAGGAAGCCGCGGAAGCCGCCCCGCAGGCCGCGGCCCAGGGGCTCGACTTCATCCGCCTCGCCACCCCCACCAGCGACGACCGGCGCCTGCCGCGAATTCTCGAAGGGGCGAGCGGCTTCATCTACTACGTCTCCATCCTGGGCATCACCGGCACGCGCAGCGTCGATGCGCAAGCGGTCCGCGGGGCGGTCGGCAGGCTTCGCGGCCATACCTCGATGCCTGTCGCGGTGGGCTTCGGCATCAAGACCCCGGAAGCGGCCGCGGCGATCGCCCGCGATGCCGATGCGGTAGTCGTCGGTTCGGCGATCGTCCAGGCGGTCGCGACGTCGCTCGACGCCGGCGGCAAGGCCACCGCCGCGACCACCCCTGCCGTCCTCGACCTCGTACGCGCGCTCGCCGCCGGGGTGCGCGGCGCGCGCAAGGGCTGACGCGCGATGAACTGGATCACCAACTATGTCCGGCCGAAGCTGCAGGCCCTCGTGCGCAAGGCCGAGGTGCCGGACAATCTCTGGGACAAGTGCCCGGCCTGCGAGAAGATGATCTTCCACCGCGACCTGGAAGCCAATCACCGGGTCTGCACCCAGTGCGGGCACCACATGCGGCTGCCGGCCAAGCGCCGCCTGGAGATGCTGTTCGACGACGGTGCCTACACCCGCATCGAACTGCCCAGGACGATCCAGGACCCGCTCAAGTTCCGCGATCGCAAGCGCTATGCCGACCGCCTGAAGGAGGCGCGCGAAAAGACCCAGGAGCAGGACGCGATCATCGTCGCCCATGGTCCGCTGGGCGGGATCCGCGTGGTGGCGGCGATCTTCGACTTCGACTTCCAGGGCGGATCGATGGGAATCGCCGTCGGCGAGGCATTCCTTGCGGCGGCCCAGCTCGCCGTGCTGCAGCAGGCGCCGCTTATCGCCATCCCCGCCTCGGGCGGCGCACGCATGCAGGAGGGCATCCTCAGCCTCATGCAGCTGCCGCGCACGGTGATCGCGGTGCAGCAGGTCAAGGAGGCCGGGCTGCCGTTCATCGTGGTGCTTGCCGACCCGACCACGGGCGGCGTCTCCGCGTCCTTCGCGATGCTGGGCGACATCGCCATCGCCGAGCCAGGCGCCGTGATCGGCTTCGCCGGCGCAAGGGTGATCGAGGAGACGATCCGCGAGAAGCTGCCGCCCGGATTTCAGAAGGCGGAGTACCTGCTGGAGCACGGCCAGATCGACATGGTCGTCCACCGCCACAAGCTGCGCGAACAACTGATCCGCATCCTCGGCCTTCTGACCGATCCGCAGCCCTCGGCCGAGATCGTCAGGCTGCCGCAGAGCGGCCAGTCCGGAGCCTCGCCCTGAGCGGCGAGCGATCCCCAATCGATCCGATCCTCGATCGGCTGACGCGGCTCCACCCCAAGGTGATCGACATGAGCCTGGCGCGGGTCGAGCGTCTGCTGCAGGCGCTGGGCTCGCCGCAGGACGCGCTGGGTCCGATGATCCATGTCGCCGGCACCAACGGCAAGGGCTCGACCGTCGCCTATCTGCGGGCGATCGCCGAGGCTGCCGGACTGAAGGTGCATGCCTATACCAGCCCGCATCTGGTCCGGTTCAACGAAAGGATCCGGGTCGCCGGCGACTTGATCGACGACGCCGCGCTCGCGTCGCTGCTGGCCGAGGTCGAGCGTGCCAATGACGGCGCCCCGATCACCTTCTTCGAGATCACGACCGTCGCCGCCTTCCTTGCCTTCGCGCGCACGCCTGCCGACATCACCCTGCTCGAGGTCGGGATGGGCGGAAGGCTCGATGCGACCAATGTCGTGCGCGAACCGGCGGTCACGGTCATCACCCCGATCTCCTTCGACCACATGGAGTATCTCGGCGACACCCTCTCGGCGATCGCGGGCGAGAAGGCCGGGATCCTCAAGCCAGGGGTGCCTGCGGTCATCGCGCCCCAGCCAGCCGAGGCGGCCGCGGCGATCGCCGCCCGGGCCACCGCGTGCGGCGCCCCGCTGTTCCGCGCCGGCCACGAGTGGCGCTTCGATGCCTCCCCCGGGGGCCTCGCCTATAGCGGCGTCGGGTCGTTCGCGCTACCGGTGCCGCCGCTGCCCGGCGCCCATCAATTCGTCAACGCGGCGACGGCCGTCGCGGCGACCGAGATGCTGCCTGGCGGCCTGCGTTTCAGCGCTTCCGCGATCGCCGCGGGCATCGCCGGTGCGCAATGGCCGGCACGGCTGCAGCGGCTGACGCGCGGGCCGCTGGTGGCTGCACTGCCGCCCGGCTGCGAACTCTGGCTGGATGGCGGGCACAACGAGGATGGCGCGCGGGCGATCGCAGACTGGGCCCGCTCCAGGAACGGCGACGTGCCGCTCGACATCGTGCTGGCGCTGCGCGCGACCAAACGCGCCGCGCCGATCCTGGCGGCGCTGCGTCCCGTCGCTCGCGAACTGGTCTGCGTCGGCAACCCCGCCGACGCCGTCGCGAGCTCCCCCGAAGCGCTGGCTGCGGCCGCCCGCGACGCCGGGATCGGGCAGTTGCGCACCGCCGTGGACGTCGAGGCCGGCCTGCGCCTGCTCGAGGCACCGCAGCGGGTCCTGATCTGCGGATCGCTCTATCTTGCCGGCGCCGTGCTGGCGGAAAACGGCTGAGCCGGCCCGGCCGGCGGGAAGGCCCCCCTTGTTCTTCGACTTCTCGAGCCTGCCGCCCCCTGCCCGATACAAGCTGCTGGCGGGCTGCATCCTGCCGCGGCCGATCGCGCTGGTGACCAGCGTCGATGCCAACGGCGTGTCCAATGCCGCCCCCTTCAGCTTCTTCAACGTCATGAGCCATGATCCGGCTCTGGTCGTGCTGGGGGTCGACCAGCGGCGCTCGGGAATGCCGAAGGACACGGCCGCCAATATCCGCACGAGCAGGGATTTCGTCGTCAATCTCGTCGACATGCGCATCGCCGAGGCCATGAATGTCTGCGCCATCGATTTCGCGCCCTGCATCGACGAGTTGCGCGAGGCGGGACTGACCGCGATCGCGGCCAGCAAGGTCGCCGCACCGCGGATCGCGGAGGCGCCCGTGTCGCTGGAATGCACGCTCGCCGACGAGCTGCGCTACCCCAACGGCCGTTCGATCGTGGTCGGCGAGGTCGTCGCCTTCCATATCCGCGACGGCGTCGTCGACGAACGTTTCCATGTCGACGCGCTGGCGCTGGACCTCGTCGGACGCATGGCCGGCGCCGGCGGCTATTGCCGCCTCTCGGACCCGTTCTCGATCGCGCGGCTGACGCCGGAGGAATGGCAGGCGGGCAAGCGCAGCGCGATCGGCCCCTATCGCGAATAGGCGGCGGCGGAAGGATCGGGATGTTCGACCGCTCTGCGACCGCATGCCTCGCGCCGCTGCTGGGCCTCCTGGCACGGCCGATCGCGCGCGCGGGGATCGGTGCGGACGCCATCACCCTCGCCGGCTTCGTGATCGGCTGCGGCGGCGCCGTCGCGATCGCGGCCGGGCATCCCCTGGCCGGTCTGGCGCTCATCTTGGCCAGCCGGTTGCTCGACGGGCTGGACGGCGCCGTGGCGCGGCTCGGCAGGCCGACGGATCGCGGCGCCTTCCTCGACATCGCGCTCGACTTCCTGTTCTACGCCAGCGTCCCGCTGGGCTTCGCGCTTGCCGATCCCGGCGCCAATGCGGTGGCGGCGGCCGTGCTGCTGGCAGCCTTCGTCGGCACAGGGTCGAGCTTCCTTGCCTTCGCCGTGCTGGCCGAACGCCGCGGCATCGCCAACCCGCGATTGCCGACGAAGGGCTTCTACTATCTCGGTGGCCTCACGGAGGCGACGGAGACGCTCGCCTGCTTCGCGGCGATGTGCCTGTTCCCGTCGGCCTTCGCAGTGCTGGCCCTGGGCTTCGCGACGCTTTGCGCCGTGACCATCGCGACCCGGCTCTGGGCCGGATGGCGCTTTCTGGGCGACGCGCCGCCCGGAACGCAGCCATGAAAAAGGGCGGGGCCCGAAGGCCCCGCCCCGTTCTCTCGGCGGAAATCCGATCCGGTCGACGGATCAGAAGTCCATGTCGCCGCCCATGCCGCCGCCCGGGCCACCCGCCGGCATCGCCGGCTTCTTCTCCGGACGCTCGGCGATCATCGCCTCGGTGGTGATCAGCAGCGCCGCGACAGAAGCCGCGTCCTGCAGGGCCAGACGCACGACCTTGGTCGGGTCGATGATGCCGGCCTTCACCATGTCGACATACTTGCCGTCCTGGGCATCGAAGCCGAAATTGGCATCGGTCTGCTCCAGGATCTTGCCGACGACGACCGAGCCGTCCACGCCCGCGTTCTCGGCGATCTGCCGGGCCGGCGACTCGAGCGCCTGCCGGACGATCGCGATGCCGCGGTTCTGGTCGTCGTTGTCGCCCTTGAGGCCCTTCAGCGACTTGATCGCGTAGAGCAGCGCCGAGCCGCCGCCGGGGAGGATGCCCTCCTCGACCGCCGCCTTGGTGGCGTGCATGGCGTCGTCGACGCGATCCTTGCGCTCCTTCACCTCGACCTCGGTCGCACCGCCGACGCGGATCACCGCGACGCCGCCCGCGAGCTTGGCCAGCCGCTCCTGCAGCTTCTCGCGATCGTAGTCCGAAGTGGTCTCGTCGATCTGCGCGCGGATCTGCGTGCAGCGGGCCTGGATGTCCGCCTTCTTGCCGGCGCCGTCGACGATGGTCGTGTTCTCCTTCTCGATCACGACCTTCTTCGCGCGGCCCAGCATGTCGAGCGTCACGCTCTCCAGCTTGATGCCCAGCTCCTCGCTGATCACCTGGCCGGCGGTCAGCGTGGCGATGTCCTCGAGCATCGCCTTGCGGCGATCGCCGAAGCCCGGCGCCTTCACGGCCGCGACCTTGAGGCCGCCGCGCAGCTTGTTGACGACCAGGGTCGCCAGGGCTTCGCCCTCGACTTCCTCGGCGATGATCAGCAGCGGCTTGCCCGACTGGACAACCGACTCGAGCACCGGCAGCAGCGGCTGCAGGCCGGAGAGCTTCTTCTCATGGATGAGAATGAAGGGGCTCTCGAGTTCGCAGATCATCTTGTCGGCGTTGGTGATGAAGTACGGCGACAGGTAGCCGCGATCGAACTGCATGCCCTCGACGACATCCAGTTCGGTCTCGAGGCTCTTCGCCTCCTCGACCGTGATCACGCCTTCCTTGCCGACCTTCTCCATCGCCTTGGCGATCATTTCGCCGATCTCGCGATCGCCGTTGGCCGACACGACGCCGACCTGGGCCACTTCCTTGTGGTCCTTCACCGGCTTGGAACGCTTCCGGAGATCGTCGACGACCTTCTCGACGGCCATGTCGACGCCGCGCTTGAGGTCCATCGGGTTCATGCCGGCCGCGACGGCCTTGGCACCCTCGC
>JBIKLI010000200.1:0-8081 GCA_044359885.1 Alphaproteobacteria bacterium
CGATGGTGTCCCCCTACCAGTTCATTGCCGCCGACGTGACCGGGGACGGCGTCGTCGACGCCCAGGACGCGCTGGGGATCCTCAAGATGGTCGTAGGACGGACCGGCGCGCCGGCGCGCGAGTGGCTGTTCGTCCGCGAGGAGGAGGATTTCTGGGACAACGACCGGGTTTCGCTCAACAGCGGGTTCGTCGATTACGATCGCCAGCCGTCGGTCGCCGTCCTCGGCGCGTCCGAGCCGAGCAACTTCGTCGCGGTCCTGAGGGGGGATATCGATGGCAACTGGGTGCCAGGCGGCACGCCCGCCCAGACGCTTTCGAGCGAATACTTCCTTTCCCTCGCCAGCCGGCTGGGCGTGCCTCTCGAATTCTGGGGCTAGACATGGCCGGCGTCGATCGTTCGACGGATGCGTGGGCGGGGGCGACATGGTTTTGTCGCGACAGCATCTTGGGGCGGGCACGCTCCAAGAGCACAAATGTTGAAGCCCCCGGTAGCCATACGGTATTATGCGGCATAGGCGCCGGATGATTGTGCGATGCGCGGTCGTGATGAATCTTGCACGGCGTGGTGCCTTCCGGGACGGCTTGCCCGGATATGAAATCGTCTGAGTGTCCCCTTCCAGCGGTGATCACATGAGCGACATGACCGATCCGAACCCTTCCAGCAACGCCAGCGCGAACGCCGCGACCGACGGTGGCGCGACGGCGATCCTGCGGATGCGGGACGGCGAGACTTCGCTGGCCCTGTTGCTCGGCGGTGACGGCGTGCCGGTCGCCGTCCGTCCCGGCATCCAGTCAGGGACGCTGCTCGACGGGGTCTTCGTGGAGGCCGAGGACGGCGCGCTCGCCGCCCGGCTGGCCGATGGCGCTCATGGCGCGCGGCGGATCGAGATCCCCCTGGAGCCGACAGCCCGGCAGGCCTTCTTCGCCGTCTGGTCCGCCCAGAGCGCGACGGCGCGTCGCGGTCTCGGTCTCGGTCTGCTTTTGCTGCCGCTGGCAGCTTGCGGCGGCAGCGGCAGCGGTGGCGGTGGAACGACCGCGACGACGACGACCGGGTTCGTCATCGACGGCTACATCGCTGGAGCGACAGTGTTCCGGGATGCGCCCGTCGGCGCGGGCCAGATGGGCAACCGCCAGCGGGATGCGGGCGAGGAACAGACGGTCAGCGATCTGCAGGCGACCGGGACCCCTGGCCGCTTCACGCTGGGTGGGAATCTCAATCACCAGATCGTCGCCGTCGGCGGCACCGACGTGTCGACCGGCAACGCCTTCAACGGCGTGCTGATCGCGCCTGCCGGCTCGACCGTGGTGACGCCGCTCACGACGATGGTGAGCATCCTGATGACGGATCCGGACGGTGCAGGGCCGCTGACCGGCCTGTCGCAGAGTGCGGCTCTGGATCAGGTCGGGGTGGCCATGGGGCTGAGCGTCGCGGAGCGCAGCCAGATCCTCAGCACCGATCCGATCACGGCCAACAACGCCAATCTCTACAAGGCCGCCGTTCAGCTCGGCAACATCCTGAACGCGGTCGGCACGGCCGCGGGCGGCGGCGCGGCCGCGCAACAGAATGCGGCCTTCGACATCGCCACCCAACTGGCGACCACGATCCGCAACGCGCCTGGCGCGGTCGATTTCTCCGACATCAACGTCCTCAATACCGCCATCGGCAATGCCGGGGTGACGCTGTCGCAAGCCGACCGCGAAGCGGTCGCGGCGAAGAACGCGCGTCTTCGCGGTGCCGATATCGACACCATCGCCGAGGTCGATACCGTCCAGGATACGCCCACCCCGACGGGCATGACCGTCGACCGGGGTGCGCAGACGGTCACGCTGACTTTCAGCGAGGAACTCGACGCCAACAATCCTCCGCAGGCCTCGAGCTTCACCGTGACGACACAGATCGGCGGTGTCGCGACGACGAACAACGTCGTGTCGGTCGCGGTGTCCGGACGAACGGTGACGCTGACCCTGAATTCGCCTTTTGAGGCCGGCCAGGTCGACGTCGCCTACGCCGATCCGACCGCCGGCAACGACGCGAACGCCATCCAGGATCTCTCGGGCGACGACGCCTTGTCCTTCACGTCGGGCCGCGTTGCCGACGGCTATGTGCGCGGGGCGCAGATCTGGCTGGACACGAATGGCGACGGCGTCAGGGATCTGAACACCGGCATCGTCACCAACGCGAACGGCGATTTCTTCCTGCCTGCCGGGTTGCCCAGCGGCACCATCGTCGCCGTCGGCGGCGTCAACATCGACACGGGTATCCCCAATACGCTGGAAATGCGCGCCCCGGCGGGATCGACCACGGTCAATCCGCTGACGACGCTGGTCCAGGCCGTGCTCGACACCAATCCGGCACTCGGTTCCGGTGGCGCGTCGGTGCTCGTCGCGCAGAGCCTGGGGTTGCCCGCCGGCACCGACCTGACGCGGTTTGACCCGCTCGCGGTCCTGGCGGCCGATCCGACCTCGGCTGGGGCGCTCGCGGCGCAGAAGGCGGCGGCGTCGGTCGCGACGATGGTGGCGATCGCCGGCGGCAGCGACCAGGCCGCGAGCGAGGCGGCGATCGACAGCCTCGCCGGCCAGCTGACCGAGGCCGCGGCGCGCGGAACGACACTCAACCTGGCCAGCGGTTCCGTGATCGGCAACGTGCTGACCGCCGCGGGGTCGACGGATGCCGGCGCCGGCACCGCCACTGCCGACGCACTGGGCGCGATCAATTCCGCGGCAAATCTGGGGGGGATTTCCTCCGCCCAATCCCAGGCCCTCGACGCCGTCGCTCCGGTCGCGCCCGTGGCGCTCTCCGCCGCGGCGACGACCAGCGACACCACGCCGTCGATCCGCGTGTCGCTGAACGTGACGGCCGCCGACGGCAGCGCTGCCGTCGCGGGCGACATCGTGTCGTTGCGCGAGGCCGGCGCTCAAGTCGCGACCAAGGTCCTGACGGCGGCGGACATCGCTGCCGGCTTCGCGGATGTCGTCCCGAACTCGCCGGTCTCGGAGGGCAGCCACGCCTTCACGGCGACGATCACCGACCAGGCCGGCAATACCAGCCCGATCTCGGCCGCGATCACCGTCGTTATCGACACCGTTGCGCCGTCCCTGCCCACCATCGCCACGGTCGCCGGCGACAATCGCATCAACGCCGCCGAGCAGTCGAGCCAGATCACCGGCACCGCCGAGGCCGGCGCGACCGTCGAACTGACCATCGGCGGCAATCTGCGCAACGTCACCGCCAGCGCGTCCGGCGCCTGGACCTACCAGCTTGTCGCGGGCGACATCGCGGCCATGGGGCAAGGCGACGCCACCATCCAGGCCCGGGCGATCGACGCCGCCGGCAATCGCTCGGGCCTGGCCTCGCGCGACATCTCGATCGACACCGTCGCGCCGAATCTCGTGCCGGTTGTCACCTCCGTCGTCGATGACCTGCCCACGCAGACCCAGCTCGTCTCCGGCGCGGAAACCGACGACCAGATCCTGCAGTTGAGCGGGACACTGGCGCGCGCGCTGGATCCCGGCGAGACGGTCGTCGTCTTCGACGGCGAGACGCGGCTGGGTGTCGCCAATGTTCCCCTGAACGGCAACTCCTGGAGTTTCGACACGCCCGGCCTGCTCAACGGGCCCCACAGCCTGACGATCCGGGTCGAGGACGCCGCCGGCAATCTCGGTGCGGCCAGCACCGCGTTCGCGGTGACGGTCAACACCACGCTGCCCGCGGCGGTGGCGAACATCACGGCGACACCGGCGCTGGTCAACACGACGACGCCGGTCATTTCCGGGACCATCGACACCAAGGCGGGCGCGCTGGCCCCGACCGACAACGTCCTGGTCTTCAACGGGACCACGCTGCTGGGAACCGCGACCTTGGACGTCGCCCGCACCAGCTGGTCGCTGACGTCGCCGGCGCTGACCGAGGGGGCGCAGAGCCTGCGCGCGGTCGTCGTCAACGCCGCCGGCAACACGGGTACGCCCAGCAGTCCCTTCACGATGACGGTCGATCTGACCGCGCCCAGCGTGACGATCACGGACAACGTGGCGGGCACGACACGGAGCGACATCACCTACACCATCACCTTCAGCGAGGCCGTGACCGGCTTCACGGTCGGCGACGTCGCTGTCGGCAACGGCACGGCGGGGGCCTTGACAGAGGTCGTCAAGGGCAGCGTCTTCTCGCTCGTCGTGACGCCCAATGCCGGCGTCGAGGGCGATGTGTCGGTGTCGATCGGCGCGGCGGCGGCGACTGATCTCGCCGGGAACAACAATCTCGCGGCGGCCACGAATTTCCAGCCGATCGATACCAAGGCGCCGGATCAGCCGGTCATCGCCGCCGTTTCGGGTGGCGCGATCAACGCCTCGGAGCGTGCCGCCGGCGTGGCGGTCACGGGCACGGCGGAGGCGGGCGCGCGCGTCGAACTCGCGATCGGCGCGGCAGGGACCAAATACGAAGACCATTGGCCAGAAATCCAGGGCGAATCCCGTCAGGCCGTGACCACGGCGGATAGCAAGGGCAATTGGAGCTATTCGCTCACCGGCGCCGACCTCTCCTTCATGGGGCAGGGGACCGTCGAGGTGCTGGCCCGGGCGCGTGACGCGTCCGGGAATGCCGGCGCGGTCAAGACGACCAGCGTCCTGGTCGACACGATCAATCCCAGCCTGTCGGCGCTGTCGCTGACCGGGTTCACGGCGACCCAGGCCGGCGCGGTCCTGGTCAATTCGAAGGATCCCGAACTGTCCTTTACGGCGGAGGCTGGGGCGACGATCGCGATCGACTGGAACCACCAGGGGACAACCGACGCCGTCTTCGACAGCTTGCCGGTAAACCGGCCCGACGGACTCCATTCGATCCGCGTCCGTGCCACCGATGCCGCCGGCAACCAGACCGACCGTTTCCTCTCCTATCTTCAGGATACGACGGCGCCGGGGGCAGGCAGCATCGCGGCCGCGCCGGACGGGGCGAGCTTCCGCGTCACCTTCACCGAGAGCGTGGCGTCGACCCTCGCGCTGTCCAATCTGACGCTGTCTGGCGGCAGCCTCGGGACCGGGGCGACGATCGCAGCGGTCGATGCCGCCGGCGGCCGCGCCAGCGTCTTTCAGATCACGGCCGGCAAGGGCGCGTCCATCGTTCCGGAGACGACCGAATTCGTCTTCTCGGGCATCAAGGACGCGGCCGGCAACACGGCGGCGACCGGCGTCACGTTCAAGGCGCCTGCCTTCGACAACGTGGCGCCCAGCGCGACGTTCACGTTCAACGATCCGCTGCTGAGCCGCGGCGAGACCGGCACGGTGACGATCAAGTTCAGCGAGGCCGTGAGCGGTTTCGACCGCAGCGACATCGCGCTCGAAGGCGGCGGTACGCTCGGCAATCTGCAACGCCTTGACGAAAAGACCTTCTCGATCAGCTACGTCCCGGAGGACCGCTTCGAGGGAACGGCGAAATTCTCGATCGCGGCGGACAGCTACCTCGACCTGATCGGCAACAAGGGCCTGGCCGCGTCCGGATCGGTCACGGTCGACACCTTGGCGCCGACGTTGAAGATCTCTGCCAACGACGCATCGCTTGGCATCGGTGAGAAAGCGACCCTGACCTTCGTCTTCAGCGAGGCGCCGGTCAATTTCGTCAATGGCAGCGTCACGGCCCAGAACGGCAGTCTCGGTCCGATCACGCTGAACGAGGGCAGCGGCGGCAAGAGTTTCACGGCGATGTTCGATCCTGCCCCAGGCATCGCCTCGGGCAACGCGAACATCCGTCTCGACGCGAATTTCGTCTTCACGGATACGGCCGGCAATGCCGGGTTCGTGGAGACGGTGCCTTCGATCGCGATCGACACCGTGGCGCCGACGGTCGAGATCTCGTCCAGTCGTGGACAGTTGAGGGCCGGCGAGACGGCGACGATCACCTTCACCTTCAGCGAGGCGCCTTCCGGCTTCGACCTGACGGATGTCGTGCTGCCCGCAGGCGGCGGCACCCTGTCGGCATTGTCGGGGACGGGCACGACGCGGACCGCGCTGTTCACGCCCGCGGCGAATTTCGAGGACGGTGCCGAGATCCGGATCGAGTCCGGCAGCTATGCCGATGCGGCCGGCAACGCCGGTTCGACCGGATCGCTCTCCGGCCAGTCGTTCCGGATCGACACCAAGGCGCCGGCGCTGACGATCACGAGCGACAAGACAACGTTGCTCGCCGGCGAGACGGCGAACATCACCTTCGCCTTCAGCGAGGATCCCGGCACCAGCTTCACGGCCGCCGACATCGCCGTCGCGGGCGGACGCCTCAGCAGCCTGTCGCGTTCCGGAAACAATTTCACGGCGCTGTTCACGCCGACCGAAAACGCCCAGGGGGCGGGGGCCGAAGCCACCATCAAGGTCACCGAGGCCCTGTACACCGATCTCGCCGGCAACGCGGGCGGCGCAGGCAGCCTGGCCGCGCCGATCGCGATCGACACGCGGCTTCCAGTCTTCCAGTCGGCCAGCGTCGGGGCCGACGGCAAGAGCCTGACCCTGGTCTATAGCGAGGCGCTGAAGGCGCAGACGATCGAGACGGCCCGCTTCGGCGTCAGCGTCGACGGCCTGCCGGTCGATCTGGCCTCCGTCACCGTCTCCGGCTCGAACCTCGTCCTCGCGCTGGCGTCGGCGGACCAGCAGATCATCGCGGGCACGCAAGTCACGGTGTCCGGCGGCAGCGATATCCTCGACGCCGCCGGCAACAAGGTGCAGGCCGGGTTCGGCGTGACGGCCGTGACCAACAATTCCGGCTTCGTGCCGCCGCCGATCGTGGAGACCGGCGACGATTCCGCCAATGTCCTGGGCGGCGCGCGTGGCAACGACACGCTCAGCGGCGCCGGCGGCGACGACACGCTGCGCGGGATGGGGGGCCGTGACCGGCTGGATGGCGGCGCCGGCAGCGACACCGCCGATTATTCCTACGCGACGACGAACGTCACCGCGTCGCTGGGCGCCGGCGGCGACGGCACGGCGAGCGCATCGCCGAGCGACATCGACACGCTGGTGTCGGTCGAGAACCTGACCGGCGGGTCGAATTCGGATCGCCTCGCCGGCAATAGCGACACCAACGTGCTGCGGGGCAATCTCGGCAACGACGTGCTGGACGGGGCCGGCGGCAGCGACACCGCCGATTACGGCTATCTGACGACCGGGCTGACGGCGATGTTGAACGGCGCGGGCACCGCGACGGTGACCGCGGCGAACGGCGATACCGACACGCTGATCTCGATCGAGAATATCCGCGGCGGCGGCGGCGACGACCGCCTCACCGGCGACGGCAACGCCAATGTCCTGCGTGGCAACGCGGGCAACGACGTTCTCGACGGCTCGGGTGGCGGCGATCTTGCCGATTATACCTATGTGACAGCCAACCTGGCCGTGACGCTCAACTCCTTGGGCACGGTGACCGTGGTCGCGGTCTCCGGCGGCGATACAGACACGCTGATCTCGATCGAGCACCTGGCGGGCGGCCTGGGTAACGACCTTCTGGTCGGTGACGGGCAGGCCAACAGGCTGTTCGGTCTTCCGCCATTTCCTGACGTGTTGCATTGGCCCGAAACGACCCCGGCGGATTACATCGCGAGCATCGCGGCCACGCCGGTCGGCTCGTTCATCGAGTATGATGGCTCCGACACGCTCCAGGGGCATGGTGGCGATGACTGGGTGATCGGCGGGTTGGGCGACAGCCTGTTCGGCGGCGACGGCAACGACATCCATTTCTATAACGGGAATATTCCGACATTGGGGCCGGCGCCGAGCCCGTCCCCCTCGCAAAACGGCGCGAGCGCCCCGCCGGGCGTGATCGAAGGCGGCGAAGGCAACGATCTCATCTATCTCGTCAATGCCGACATCGCGGCGCTGTCGATTGCGGGCGGGCTGGGTCTCGACACGCTCCTGCTGCGCAACTACGCGGCCAACGCGTCGATCGACCTGTCCGACCCGCTCGCCTTCGAAGTCGTCAGCGTCGAGGCGATCGACCTGGCCGGGACCGGGGCGATGCGCCTGGCGCTGTCCGCGGCTGCCGTCGGCGAGATGACGGGCGGCGCCCAGCTGGTCGTTTCGGCGGATGCAAACGACACCATCGT
>JBIKLI010000021.1:0-26084 GCA_044359885.1 Alphaproteobacteria bacterium
TTCGTCGCGACGGCGGCGTGGTTCGGCTGGTCCGCGCTCCCGGTCGCCGAGGCGCCTCCCGTCCCGGTGCCGGACATCGCCGGTTTCTTCATGTTCTGCCTCGCCAGCCTGGTCGCGTGGTTCATCATGCTGCCTTTCGTGCAGTCGCGCCTGCGCGACGGGACCATGGCCTTCCAGTACGCGCGTCTGTTCGACGACGCGTGGCGAAATGCGCTGCTGCTGGCGAACTGCATCCTGTTCGCGGCGCTGTTCTGGATGTTGCTCGGGCTCTGGAGCGGGCTGTTCCTCGTGCTCCGCATCGATCTCTTCCTGGATCTCTTCGCCTCCCGCTTCTTCATCTATTTCGCGACGGCCGTCGCGATCGGCTTTGCGGTCTCGCTGGAGGAAAAGGAGGCCGCGGCATTGAGGACGCTGCGCCGTCATCTGCTTGCGTTCCAGACCCGCCTGCTGCCGCTCGCGGCCCTGATCGTCGTGCTGTTCCTCGTTGCCTTGCCGATCGCCGGACTGGATCATGTCTGGGCGACGAGGCGCGCGACGCCGCTCATGCTGACGATCCTCGTCGTTCTCGTGTGCCTCGCGAACGCGGCCTGGCAGGACGGCGGCCAGCCGCCGCCGTTTTCGGTTCCCGTGCAATGGCTGGCGCGCGCGGCACTCGCCCTGTCGCCTGTCCTGGCCGCGCTGTGCATCTGGTCGCTGTCCCTGCGCATCGCCCAATATGGCTGGTCGGTCGATCGCGTCTGGGCGGCCATGGCCGTCGCGATCGCGGCCCTGTATGCGCTCGGATATGCCGCCGCCGCCGTGATGCGGGGATGGTTGCCGCTGCTCGGTACGATCAATGTCTGGATGGCGCTGCTCGTGATCGGCGTCTTGCTGGCCGCCCATTCGCCGCTGCTCGACCCGTCCGCGATTTCGGCTGCCAGCCAGGTGCGACGCCTGCTTTCGGGGGCGACGACGCCCGAGCGATTCGACTTCGATCACCTGCGCTTCGATCTCGGCCGTGCCGGGGTCGAAGCGCTGCGCGCGCTCGCGGGACCCGGCGACCATCCGCAGGCGGATGTCATCCGGCGCAAGGCGCAGGATGCCCTGGCGCGCAGGACGCGCCATGCGGGCGACGCGCAGACCGTCCCCGATGAAGCGGCGATCCGGCGGCGGCTTGACCCCTATCCGCGTGGCAGCGAAATCCCGGAATCCTTCACCGTCTTTCTCGCCGACCGGCTGGCGAGCCGGAACCCGGGCTATGAACTGTATGCGCTGAGGACCGGCAATCCGGTGCCGCTGCTCGCCATCGATCTGGGGATGGGACCGGAACCGGAACTGATCCTGATGGCCTTCCCATATCCCGCCTTCGCCGCCGTCGACGGCCGGTGGCGGCAGATCGGCCGTCTCGGTTTCGGCGATGCGCTGACGCCCGAGGAGATCACGGCGTTCGTGCGGCGCGGCGACGTCCGGTCGACGCCACGGGTCTGGAGCGACCTTCAGATCGGCGACCGCAGGGCCGTCCTCATGCTGCGGACCGATCGGTCCGGCGACTGACGTGATCCCCATGTCGCGTCCGGATCGACGTTTCTCCTTCGACGGTCTGCGGGTTCGGGTGTCCGGATCACGTTTTCCCGTTCGCCGGCCTTACGGGCGGAGTGCATCGCGCGGGGCTTCGCCGCGCCGCGCGGCGCGCGCCTCGGACAGCACGCAGAGCAGCTCGAACATCATCGTCGCGCCGACCAGGGCGGTGTTGCCGCTCTGGTCGAAGGGGGGCGAGACCTCGACGACGTCGCCGCCGATCAGGTCGAGGCCGCGCAGCCCGCGCACCAGCTGCTGCGCCTCCCAGGTCGTGGCGCCGCCGATTTCGGGCGTGCCGGTGCCCGGCGCGTAGACCGGATCGAGGAAGTCGACGTCGAAGCTGGCATAGGTCGGTCCGTCGCCGACGATCGCGCGCGCACGGCGGATCGTCTCCTCCACGCCCAGACGCTTCATCTCGTCGATGTCGACGATCGTGATCCCCTGGCGTTCGCCCCAGTCGTCCTCGGCGTCGCGATAGAGCGCGCCGCGGATGCCGATCTGCACGGTGCGCCGCGGATCGAGAAGGCCTTCCTCGATCGCGCGGCGGAACGGCGTGCCATGGGTGTATCTCGCGTCGCCGAAATAGCGGTCCCAGGTGTCGGTATGGGCGTCGAAATGCACCATGCCCACCGGACGGCTGCGGGCGATGGCGCGCATGATCGGCAGCGTGACCAGATGGTCGCCGCCGGCCGAGAGCGGGACGATGCCGCGGTCATGCAGACCGGCGAAGAAGCGCTCGATCCGCGCCAGCGTGTCGTGGATGTCGATCGGGTTGACCGGCGCGTCGCCCAGATCGGCGCAGTTGCTCAGCGCGAAGGGGTTGATGCCGCTGGCGCGGTTGACGTTGCGGACCAGCGTCGACAGGTCGCGCAGCTGGCGCGGCCCGTGGCGCGCCCCGGCCCGGTTGGTGGTGCCGCCGTCCCAGGGTACGCCGACCAGTCCGATGCCGACCTCGTCCATCAGCGCGTCGCCCTCGGCGATCCAGGGCAGCCGCATGAAGGTGGCGATGCCCGCGAAGCGCGGCAGCACCGTGCCGGTGGTCGGCGCGAAGCGCTTGTCCATGTGACCTCCGTCGTTGCGAGCGGCTCAGGCCGGCCAGGCGGCGATGCCGTCGAGGATGATCTTGATCGCCATCGCGCCGAGAAGGATCTTGAAGACGCGCGCGAAGCGTCGTTCCGGAATCCGGTCGAGCAGCGCCCGGCCGGCGAGCGTGCCGGCGAAGCCGACCGCGATCATCGCGGCCAGCAGCGGCAGCCAGGGCACGAGCGCGAAGCCCAGCGCGGCGAAGGCCGCGACCTTCAGGGCGTGCTGCAGGGTCATCAGCGCCGCCTGGGTCGCCACGATCTGCCGGCGCGTCAGCGGATCGGGCACCAGGAAGGCGGCGACCAGGAAGCCGGTCGCGCCGACGAACATGGTGCAGAAGCTGGAGAGCGCGCCCGGCAGCACGAACCAGGGCGCCGGCAGCCGCGAAGGTCGCAGCTTGGGCGACCACACCGACCACAGGACGAAGCTGCCCAGAAGGATCAGCATCGCCGAGCGCGGCAGCGCCGCGGCGATGGGCGCGCCGGCCCCGACGCCGATCGCCGAGCCGACCAGGAAGGGCAGGACCAGCGGCCGCGCCACCTCGCGGCGCATCAGCACCGCGCGGCCCAGATTGGACCCGACCTGCACGACGCCATGGACCGGCAGCAGCACCGCCGGCGGCAGAAACTGCGTCATCGCCGCCAGCATCACCACCCCGCCGCCCAGGCCCAGCGCGCCGGTCAGGGCCGAGGCGACGAAGGAGATCGCGACCAGCGCGAGGGCCGCGCCGGGTGTTGCGTCCGGCGGCACGAGCATGGCGAGCAGCGCCTCGGTCACGGCGGCGCCGGCTCGCTCAGCGCCAGATCGGCCGGCCGGAGCCGGGCAGGCCGAGCGACTGCCAGCGATCGCTGACGCGCCGGACCACGTCCGGATCCATCGCCAGCTTCTCGCCCCATTCGCGCTTCGTCTCGGGCGGCCATTTGTTGGTGGCGTCGAGGCCGATCTTCGAGCCGAGCCCGCTTTCGGGGCTGGCGAAATCGAGATAGTCGATCGGCGTGTTCTCGACCAGGGTGACGTCGCGCGCCGGGTCCATGCGCGTCGACACCGCCCACATCACGTCCTTCCAGTCGCGGGCGTCGATGTCGTCGTCCACGACGATCACCCATTTCGTGTACATGAACTGGCGCAGGTAGGACCATACGCCCAGCATCACGCGCTTGGCATGGCCGGGATAGGCCTTCTTCATCGACACCACGGCGATGCGGTAGGAGCAGCCCTCGGGCGGCAGCCAGAAATCGACGATCTCCGGGAATTGCTGGCGCAGCAGCGGGATGAACACCTCGTTCAGCGCCTCGCCGAGAACGCTGGGCTCGTCGGGCGGCCGTCCCGTGAAGGTCGAGAGATAGATCGGGTCGCGGCGCATGGTGATCGCCGAGACCCTGAAGACCGGGAATTTCTCGACGCTGTTGTAATAGCCGGTGTGGTCGCCATAGGGCCCCTCGTCGCCGTGCTCGTCCAGGCTGACATGGCCTTCGATCACGATCTCGGCCTCGGCCGGCACCTTGAGCGGGACCGTCCGGCAGTCGACCAGGTCGACGCGCTTGCCGCGCAGCAGGCCGGCGAACTGGTACTCGGAGAGCGTGTCCGGCACGGGCGTCACCGCCGCCAGGATCGTGCCGGGATCGGCGCCGATCACCGCCGCGGCCGGCAGCGGCTCGCGCCGCCCGCTCTTCTGCCAGCGCTGGTGGTGCTGCGCGCCGCCGCGATGCTTGAGCCAGCGCATCAGCGTCGTGTTCCGGCCGGTCACCTGCATGCGGTAGATGCCGAGGTTGAAGGCGTCTTCGCGCTTCGCCGTCGGTCCCTTGGTGACGACCAGCGGCCAGGTGACGAGCGGCGCCGGCTCGCCCGGCCAGCAGGTCTGCACCGGCAGCCGCGCGAGATCGATGTCGTCGCCGGTCAGCACCACCTCCTGGCAGGGTGCGGCCCCGAACATCCGCGTCGACGGCTTCATCGCCAGCACGGTCTTGGCGAGCGGCAGCAGGTCCAGCGCCTCGCGCCAGCCCTCGGGTGGCTGCGGCTGGCGCAGGAAGGCGAGCGTCTCGCCGACCTCGCGCAGCTGGGCGGGCGTGCGGTCCATGCCCCAGGCCACGCGTTCGACGGTGCCGAAGAGGTTGACCAGCACCGGGATCGGCGACGGCGATCCATCGGCGCGCAGCGGCCGTTCGAACAGCACCGCGGGACCCTTCTCGGCCAGAAGCCGGGTCTGGATCTCCGTCATCTCCAGCACCGTCGAGACCGGTTCGCGCACGCGCACCAGCCGGCCCTGGCGTTCGAGATGGTCGATGAAGTCGCGCAACGAGGCGTAGGGCATGGGTCTCCGACCGCGTCTGGATCCGCAAGAACGCCAGATTTAGCCCCGAAACGCCCCGGCCGTCGCCGGTTTCATGCACCGGCCGCCGCCGTCGCCGGGCGCGGCGGGCAGTGCCGGGCCAGCGCGGCGGCGACGAGGTCGAATTTCAGCGGCTTGGCGAGGAAGTCGTCCATTCCCGCCTCGGCGCAGCGGGCGCGGTCCTCGGCGAAGGCATGGGCGGTCATGGCGACGATCGGCACCCGGGGCTGGCCGGACTCCTGCTCGTGGCGACGGATCTCGCGCGTCGCGTCCAGGCCGTCCAGCACGGGCATGCTGCAATCCATCAGCACGACCGAGGGCGGGGCCGCGTCGCGCGTCGCGCGGGCGACCGCGTCGTGGCCGTTCTCCACGCTCTCGAAGGTCAGTCCGAGCCGGCGCAGGAAGGCCTCGATCACCAGCCGGTTCGCCGGAACGTCCTCGGCGACCAGGACATGGCCGGCGAGCGCCGGCGGCAGCGGGCCGGTCGCTGGTGCCGCCGCGTCCGCCCGCGCCTCGCTGGGCAGCTTGCCCGCGCGCAGCGCGAACCAGAAGCTGGCGCCCTGGCCGGGTGCGCTCTCGACCCCCGCCCCGCCGCCCATCTGACGCGCGAGCATCTGCACGATCGACAGGCCGAGCCCGGTGCCGGTGGCCTGGCGCGAGGCGGCGTTGCCCAGCCGCGTGAAGGGCTGGAACAACTGCGCCGCCTCCTCGCGGCTCATGCCGGGCCCGGTGTCGACGACGCGGAACTCCAGCTCCGCCGTCCGGCCCCCGCCGGTCGTCGCGATTTCGCGGCCCTCGATCCGGATCCGGCCCGCGGCCGTGAATTTCAGCGCGTTGCTGACGAGGTTGGAAAGCATCTGGCGGATGCGGCCGGCATCGGCGACATAGGTTCCCGGAGGTCCCGACCATCGCGCTTCGAGGACGAGGCCGCGTTCGCTCGCGATGTCGCTGAACAGCGCCTGGACCTCGCCGATCAGGCCCGCCGGGTCGAAGCGCGCCGGCTCGAGCGCGAAGCGCCCGGCCTCGACCTTCGACAGGTCGAGGATGTCGTTGAGGATCTTGAGCAGCGCCTCGCCCGACTGGACGATGATCCGCGCGTAGTCGCGCCGCCGCGCCGCCTCGCCTTCCTCGCCGGCCAGGGTCTCGGCCAGTCCCATGATGCCGTTGAGCGGCGTGCGCAGCTCGTGCGACATCACCGCCAGGAACTGGCTCTTCGCCGCAGAGGCGCTCTGGGCGGCGCGCAGGGCCTGGGCCAGTTCGGCGCTCATCCGCGCCAGCGCCGCCTGGATCTGGCCCCACTCGTCGCTGCGTCCGTCCGCCGGGGCGCTGGCCGTTTCGCCGCGGCCGATCGCCTCGACCTGGCGCAGCGTCGCGGCCAGCGGCCGCTGGACCGCGGAGCGGATGATCCAGGCGGTCCAAAGCAGCGACAGCAGGATGATCGCCAAAGACGCGACCACCAGGCTCAGCATGGCTTCGTCGATGGCCGAGCCGAGGTCGGCGTCGAGCGCGCGGGCGCGGCCGGCCGAGATCTGATCGAGCCGCTCGGTCATCTGCACGATGCGGTCGCGCGCGGCCAGCGCGCTGGACAATGCGGCGTCGAAGGCGGCCAGCGAGACGAACAGCTCGTCGGCCTGCATGCGCATGATCCGCGTCGTCGCGACGATCCGGCTGCGGGCGCCGGCCATCTCGGGCGACGCGGCGACGAAGCCCTGCAGCCGGATCTCCAGATCGTCGAGCATCTCGAGCGCGTCGCGGCGATCGGTTTCGGGACCGCCGCCGACATAGCCCGCGATGCGCTTGCCGGCCAGCAGCGCGGTCTCCCGGAACCCGGAGATCAGCAGCATGATCTGGTCGAGATGGCTCATGTCGCGGCGGGCCAGCGTGTACTCGATGATCGCGCGGGCGGTGATCGAATCGAGGGCGCCCAGATCGGCGAACAGCATCTCGTCGAGGCTGCGCAGGCGGACGAGCGTGCCGCGGATCCGCTGGCAGGTCTCCATCAGCGCGAACGCGACCGGCGCCAGCCGGGCGATTTCGGGCGCGACGCTGCGGTCGACGTCGCGCTGCGCGATCTCCTCGAACGCGGCAAGGAAGGCCGGCCAGTCCGTGTCGCCGGTCGCGTCCCGGCATGTGCGAGACAGCAGCGCGATGCGCGAATTGAGGCCGGCCAGCGCGCGCTCCAGCCCGGCGTTCGCGACGACGCGCGACAGCTCGTCGCGCGCCATGCCCCGCGTCAGCGTCTCGATCCGGCCAAGACCGAGGAACACGATCGCGCCGACGATCGCCAGCGCCACCGCGTTGAGCGCGGCCAGCGCGTGCAGCCGGCCCCGGATTCCGCCGAAATTCAGGCGCATGTTTCCCGCAGCGACCGGGCCGCTCGCGACCTCAGTTCCGCTCGCGCACCAGCGTCGCCCCGCGCAGGACCTGCGGGCGGATCTCGATCCCCGCCGCCTCCATCGCGGTGACGTTGATGACGCGCTGGCCGCGGACGTTGCGCGTGACCGGGATCGCCGACACCGCCTCGCCGCGCATCGCGCGCAGCAGCATCTCCGCCGAGGTGTCGCCCTGCTCCTGCCCGGTCTTCACCACGGCGGCCCAGGCGCCCTGCTCGACCTGGTAGCGGTTGCCGGCCAGTATCGGGCCGGGAAAGCCGGCGCGCAGCAGACGCATCACCTGCGCGTTGTTCATCGGTGCGCCGTTGGCGTCGGCCATCCCTTCCAGGCTGTCGACGACCAGGGCGTCGCAGCTGCCCCTGATCTCGGACAGCGCCGCACCGAGCGCCGCCACGTCGGCGACCAGGTGGAACTTGCCAGCGCGGACCGGGTAGTCGTTCTTCTCGCTCTCGACCTGGTTGCGGAGCGACACGCCCGGCGGAACGTTGTTGGTCATGAAGCAGGCGCTCTGCACCGATGGCACGAGCTGCTTCAAGAAGGCGAGCGATTCCCTGACATGGGCGCGCTCGAGCACGCCCGAGACGTTGGCGGCCGGGAAGCCGTGGGCCGCGGGGGCGGCGTTGATGCCGTTGAACATCACCGGCGTGGCGACCTGACCGCGCAGGAAGGGGATGATGAAATGCGTCGCCGCGTCGTCGTCCGCCGTGATCACGCCATGCGGCTGCAGCCGGCGATAGACCGCCATCGCCTCCTCGCCCTTGCGCTTCGCGCCGGCGGGATCGACCTTGGTGTCCATGTGGAAATACGTGATCTCGGCATGCGGCTTCAGGACCGACTCGATGCCTTCCGCGATCTCGCGCACCCAGGGGTTGTTCTCCTCGTAGCTCATGACCACCAGCACCCGGAAGGGCTGGGCCATCGCCGCGGTCCCGGCGATGGCGAGCCACATGGCGGCGAGAACGGACAGAAGGCGTCGAAGCGTCATCGTGCGGCTCCAAGGATGATGCGGACGACCGCACATTACGGAGGACCGGCCGTCCGGAGACGTAAAGAATTGTGAAGATCCCCGTCTCACCCCGGCCGGCGGGTCGCGAGATAGATCCCCGGCAGGAGCAGTGCCGCGCCGACCGCATGATGGCGCGCAAACCCCTCGCCCAGGAACAGCCAGGCGAGGCCGGCGGTGTAGAGCGGTGTCAGGTAGAGGATCAGCCCGGCGCGCGCGGTTCCAAGGCCGCGCTGGACGATCCCATAGGTCTGGTAGGCGCCGACCGAGGCGACGGTGGCCAGCAGCGCCACCCAGCCGGCGCTGGCGGCGGTCGCAGGCGGCGGTCCGGCCAGAAGCGCCTCGGCGAGGGCGAAGGGCAGCAGCGCCGCGGCGCCGCCCAGCGCGATCCAGGCGAAACGCAGATTGACGCCGAGTTCGCTGCGCCAGTGGCGCAGGAGGACCGTGTAGACCGCCCAGCCGAGCGCACCGCCCAGCGCCCATAGATCGCCCGGTGCGAAGCGCAGGCCCAGCAGCGTGTCGAGCGAGCCGCGCAGCACGATGATCGCCACCCCGGCAAAGGCGAGCGCGACGCCCAGCGTCTGAACCTTGCCCAGCCGCTCGCCGAACAGCGCCCGGCCCAGCAGGATGATGGCGACAGGGGCGACGGCATAGATCAGACCGATATTGGTCGCGGTGGTCGTGTCGGCCGCGAGATAGACGAAGGCGCCGCAGACGCCCATGCCGATCGTGCCCAGCGCCAGGATCCGCCGCCATTCGGCGCCGGCGACGCCGCGGCTGGCCCAGAGCGCCCCGCGCAGCAGCGCCGCCATCAGCGCCGCCGTGGCCGTCCAGCGCCAGAAGGCCAGCGCCATCGGCGGGAACCAGTCGGCGGTCGCGCGCGCCACCAGCATGTTGGTCGCGAACATGCCGGGGGCGGCCAGCATCATGGCATAGGCGAGGCGTTGGTCGGTCATCGTGGCGTGGCGGGGAGGGACGTCACCGGTGATAGACTGGGGTGTGTCGCCGATCCAGCCCCCGCCCGCCGCATGGCCCGCGTTTTCCCCGCCGAGTTCTCGGACCTGCTGAGCCGCGGCGGCGCACGCCGCGCCGCACGGCTCGCCGGCCGCCTGGTCGCGGCCGATCCGCCCTTCGTCGCCCTTGCAGGCGCCGTCGATCCGGCGCTGGCCGTGCGCGCCCGCGCGGCGCTCGCGGCACGGATGCTGCCGCTGCTGTCGCGGATCGACGTGCGGATACCGCCGGAGACGATCTGGAACCAGACGCGCTCCTTCCAGGAACGCCTGCCCAAGGTGGCCCGGCTGCGCACCGCCTATCTCGATCGGCGCGGCACCCGGAGTTGGCGGGCGGCGGAGGAACTCGGCGTCGTCGCGCTGCTGCGATCGGCCAGCCTGCGGCGGTTCGGCGAGGCGCTATGCGGGCGGCCGCTGAAGCCCGAGCCCGGCTGCCAGATCCTGTGCTACGGACCGGGCGACTACATGGGACCGCATCACGACCATCATCCGGACATACCCGACGCGCGCGACGGCTATCTCGACGTCCATATCGGGCTGGCCGCGCCGGGCGTCCAGCGGCAGGCGCTGCTGCTGGCGCGCGACGGCCATCTGACCGAGATCGTCGAACTGGCGCGACCGAGCCTGATCGCCGCCTATCGCCTGCCGTTCTGGCACCAGATCGGGCCCCTCGTCTCCCGCCGCGGTACCGACGCCGCGACGGCGCTGCGCTGGGTCCTGCTGGCCAGCTTCCGCTTCGCCGATGTCGAACTGCGGCGCCCGAAGAGCGTCGCGCCCGGCCGGCCGGCTTAGCGTCGGCCTCCCGCGCGCGCGCACCGGCGGGATGGTCCCCCCGCTTGCATGACTGCCGTCATCGCCGGCCGGCGCCCCCTCGCGGGCGCCGCCGCAGGCCGGCGAGAACTGCGCCGAGCAGCGCGAGCGAGGACGGCTCGGGGACCTCGCGCGGGTAGAAATTGAAGGTCATGCTGTCTTCGATCGGGAATGGGCTGGCGGTGGATGCACGATAGAGATTTCCCGCGCCGGTGAATTCGACATCGAGGCCGTCGAGGTTCTGGAAGTCGTGCGCGAAGCTTTCGAATAGAACGGAGTAATTGTAGTAGAAATCGCCGACATCGACGCCGCGCAGACCGGTCGTGAAGCCTTCGAGGTCGACCGGCATGATCTCGCGCCGCAATTCGTCGGCGCTGCCGTCGAATCCGAGTTCCAGACGCAGCACGCCGTCGATCGCGCTGGCGAAGCCGAGCGTGGCGCTGCCGCTGGTATAGTTCTGGGCGGCATCCTCGTAGAACTGCACCATCGTTCCGGGCGTCGGCGAGGCGACGCCGGCGGTGGCGGAGGCCAGCGCCGTTGCGGCCACGAATTCGGCTGGCGTGACCGGGCCGAGTTCGTAGCGGGCGTAGAGGCCGGGGGGCGCGCCGAAAGGCGGCGGTTCGGGGGTCTTCGTCAGGATCCTGAGCACCCCGACACCGGTCAGTTCGTTGATCGCCGAACCGATGCCGATGTTGGTGGCGTTGACGCGCTCGATGGTGAAGTTGTTGACCAGCAGATCCCCGATCAGGAATTGGCCCGACGTGACGACGATCAGGTTGGGCGCGCCCGGGGTGCCGAGGTTCCTCATCACGACCTCGCCGCTGTAATCCTCGAAGAGATTGCCGCCGCCGAGGATGAACAGGCTCTCGACTGGTGCCGCGGAAGCCGGCGCCGCCGCGAGGGCCAACAGCGCAGCGCCGAACCGTGTACGGATTGGATTCATCTGAACCTCCTGCCGCAGATTTCGCAGGATCCGATGCACGGTCCGGGCCATCTTCGCGAAATGGCGGCGATTCAGCGTTTTGTCTCTCCGGGACGGCCGACGTTCCGGGCCCGCGTCAGACGCGCCTTCGTGCCGTGCGGCGAATAACGTGCCCGCATTTTGCCCCGACCCCCGTCGCGCCGTCCGCCCGGGCGGGTCGTCGGGCATGCCCGAGGTCGGCGCGATCCTTCAGTCCGGTGACCAGGCGTTGCCGTCGGGACCGAAGAGGTGGCAGGCGGCGGGCGGCAGGCCGACCGCGGCCGGCGCATCGAGGGCGAAACCGGCGTCGTCGGCGGCCTGCACGGTCAAGGTCGCGTCGCCGTCGATCGCCAGATGCACGAGGGTGGAGCCGCCCAGCCGCTCGATCAGCACGGGCTTGCCCTGGATCCGCGGCAGACCCGCAGCGGCGGGGCCGCAAGCCAGGTGTTCCGGCCGGATCCCGAGCGTCGCGCGGCCGCCGCGCGGCGCATGCGGGAGTTCGACGACCGTGCCGCCCGCGAGCCGCGCGCGCGTGCCGCCGCCGGGCGCCGCTTCGATCGCAGCCTCGAGGAAGTTCATCTTCGGGCTGCCGATGAAGCCCGCGACGAACAGGTTGGCCGGGCGGCGATACAGTTCCATCGGCGCGCCGACCTGCTCGACCCGTCCGGAATCGAGCACGACGATGCGGTCGGCCAGCGTCATGGCCTCCACCTGGTCGTGGGTCACGTAGATCATCGTGCGCGCAAGCTCGCGGTGGAGTCGCGCCAGTTCGACGCGCATCTGGACGCGCAGGGCGGCGTCGAGATTCGAAAGCGGTTCGTCGAACAGGAAGACGTCAGGATCGCGCACGATCGCGCGGCCGATCGCCACGCGCTGGCGCTGGCCGCCCGACAGCGCCCGCGGCCGCCGCGCGAGCAGCCCTTCCAGTCGAAGGGTGCGCGCCGCGCGGGTCACGAAATCCTCGCGCGCGGCGGCGGCGACGCCTGCCATGCGCAATCCGAACTCCATGTTCTCGCGTACGCTCATGTGCGGGTAGAGCGCGTAGGATTGGAAGACCATCGCGATCCCGCGCTCGGCCGGTGCTAGATCGTCGACGCGCCGGTCGCCGATGGTGATCTCGCCCGCCGAGACATCCTCGAGCCCGGCGATCATCCGCAGCAGCGTCGACTTTCCGCAGCCCGACGGCCCGACGAAGGCGACAAAAGACCGGTCGGCGACCGACAGGTCGATGCCGCGGATCACCTCCAGATTCCCGAAGGACTTTCGCACGCCGCGCAGTTCGACCCCGGCCATCGTTCACTCCTTGCTGGTGTTGCGGCGCATCGCGTTCAGCCCTTGACGGCGCCGGCGGCCAGACCCTTGACCATCACCCGCTGGACCAGGATGAACAGCAGGATGACCGGCAGGATCGAGATGATCCCGCCGGCCGCCAGCGACCCCCAGGGCAGCTGGAATTCGCCGACCATCAGCTGCAGCCCGACCGGCCAGGTGCGGGAGCCCGTGCTGGTCGTCAGCATCAGCGCGATCAGGTACTCGTTCCAGGCGCCGATGGCGATGAACACGGCCGTGGCCACCAGCCCGGGCAGCGCCAGCGGCAGGACCACGCGCAGCATCGCGCCGATGCGGCTCGAGCCGTCGACGCGCGCGGCGTCCTCGATCTCCGGCGGCACCGCGTCCAGATATCCCTTCATCATCCAGATGAAGACCGGCAGCAGGAACGTCGTGTAGGCGATCGCGAGGCCGAAGCGGCTGTCGAGAAGGCCGAACCCGCGCATCAGGATGAAGAGCGGGATGATGATCGCGATCGCCGGGAACATGCGCACGACCAGCAGCCCCAGCATCAGCCCGGTGCGTCCGCGGAACCGGTAGCGCGCGATCGCGTAGGCCGCCAGCGTGCCGACCCCGGTGCAGATCGCGACCGTGATCGCGGTCACCACGGCGCTGTTCACGATCAGGGCGGGGAAGTTCGAGCGGGTCCAGATCGCGACGTAGTTCTCGAAGGTGATCGTCCGGGGGAGATAGGTGAGCTGGGCGGAGACGATTTCGCTCTCCGGCTTCAGCGACACCAGCAGCGCCCAGAGGATGGGGAAGATCGCGAAGGCGACGATCAGGAGCATCGCCGCGTAGGACAGGACGGCGCCGACCAGCCGGCGCGTGCGCTGGGACCGGAGGGCGGACATCAATCCCTCATCACGTTGGAGAGCCTGACATAGGCCCACGAGAACAGCATCAGCATCAGGAACATGGCCGTCGCCAGCGCGCTGGCGTAGCCGAAGTTGAATTCCTTGTAGGCCTTGAGGAACGCGTAGAGCGACAGCACCTGGGTCGATCGCCCGGGGCCGCCGCCGGTGAGGATCAGCAGGATCTCGGGCGAGTTCACGAGGCTGATGACGCGCAGCACCACGGAGGCGACGATGATCATGCGCAGCTGCGGCAGGGTCACGTGCAGGAACTGCCGCCAGGCGCGCGCGCCGTCGCAGGCCGCCGCTTCGTAGAGGTCGTTCGGGATCGCCTTGAGCGCCGCCAGCAGCAGGAGCGCGAAGAACGGGAAGCCATGCCAGATCTCGACCAGCAGCGCCGCGAGCAGCGCATACTGGGGTTCGGCGAACCACGCCCGGTAGGTCTCGAGGACGCCGATCCGCACCAGGACGTCGTTGATCACACCCAGGCGCGGATCGAGCATCATCGCCCAGATGTTGCCCGCGACCACGTTGGGCAGGAACCAGGGCAGCAGCACCAGGGCGGCGGCCAGCTTGAAGCCGGGAAGGTCCCGGTTCAGGACCAGCGCCGCGGCGAGACCCAGCAGCAATTCGCCGATCACCGCGCCGGCGACCCAGATCACCGTGTTCTTCAGGCTGAGCCAGAAGATCGGATCGTCGGCCATGGTCGCGTAGTGCCGCAGGCCGACGAAACCGTCCCGGTCCGGACGGGTCAGCCGCATCTCGTGCAGCCCGAGCCAGAACCCGTGGGCGGTCGGATAGAGGACGATCGCGGCGATCATCGCGAGGCAGGGCAGCAGCAGCAGCCACGCCCAGCTGCGTCGCTCGGAGAGCCGGCCGATCCATCCCAGCCGGACCAGCGGGACGCGGCGCGGGTCGCGCGCCGCCGTCGCGGCCGCTGCCGTCATACGCGCGCCACCGCCGTCTTCTCGACGCGCTCCCAGTCGATGTCGAAACCCAGGCCCGGCGTATCGGGCGCGGTGAGCACGCCGTCGACGATCGACAGCGTCCCCATGCGCGACAGGCTGCGGATATGCGCCTCGTCGTAGACCAGCTGCTCGTAGTAGTCGTTGTTCAGGATCGCGGCGCAGAGCTGCGCGTTGGCGAGGCCCATGCCGTGGACCTGCGCGCGCATCCCGTGGCATTCGGACAGATGGGCGATCTTCATCGAGCCGGTGATGCCGCCCTTGTAGAAGCTGCTGACGCGGGTCATGTCCAGCGCGCCGGCCTGGATCCAGCTGGCCATGTTCCAGTGCACGCCGTCGGAGGTCTCGGCCGCCAGCACCGGGATGTCCAGCGCGTCGCAGAGCTTGCGGTAGCTGCCCAGTTCGAACTCGCGCATCGGCTCCTCGTACCAGAGGAAGCCCAGATCCTCGATGACCCGGCCGAAGCGCATCGAATCGACGTAGTCCCAGCCGGCCGATCCGTCGAACATCAGATCGGCGTCGGGCCCGGTCCATTTGCGCAGGTTGCGGCAGAGCTCGGCGTCGGCCTTCCAGTCGCCCCAGGCATGGAGCTTGAAGGCCTTGAAGCCGACATCCATGCACGCCTTGATGCAGCGCTCGTACTCGTCCATCGTGTCCCATGTGACCGTGGATGCGTAGGCCGGGATGCGCCGAGCGTTGCCGCCCAGCATGCGCCACAGCGGCATGCCCGCCTTCTTCGACTTGATGTCCCAGGCCAGCTGGTCGGCCAGGCCGAGCAGCCCCATCTGGAATTCCTCGATCCGGTCGAGTTCCCAGATCAGGTGCCAGAGCCGCTCGGTGCAGGTCGGGTCCTCGCCGATGAGGGTGCGCAGCCGGCGCTCCACGATCGACAGGGCGCCGACGCCGCGAGCCTGCGCCGCATCGACCTCGACCGCGCCATGGATGCCCTCGTCGGTCTCCATGCGCACGACGGCGCCCAGCGGCTTCTTGCCGGGCGGCGTACCGTCGCCCGATCCCTGCAGGCCCTTGCGCCAGCGATAGGCGTAGGCGGGCGGGTCCTTCTCGATCAGCCAGCAGCGGATATCGGTGATGCGCATCGACGCGTCCTCGTCTCGATCCTCGTTGGGCGCCGGGCAATCCCGGCACGATGCTCGCGTCGCCCGCCGGCGATGGGCCGGCGGGCGACGCGTCGGCTCGTCACCTGACGGCGGCGTCCAGACCCCTGATCATCGCATCGACGGCCTGGGTCGGCGTGGCGCGGCCGACCAGCACCTTCTGGAACTCCGGCAGGACGACCTGCTCCTGCCAGCCCGCGCCGCCCACGAAGTTGATCGGCAGGCGACCGATCTTCAGCGTCTCGACGGCTGCCGCATAGACCGGGTTGCCGGCGATGCGCGAATCCGCGGCGACGCGCGGCGAGGACGGGAAGTAGCCGGTCTCCTCGAGGAAGGCGAGCGCCGGATCGGGCTCGGCCCAGAACGCGATCCAGTTGAAGGCCGCGTCCACGTTGCGCGGGTTCATCACGCCGTTGAACAGATAGGACACCCGCGCGACCCGGGCGGCGGGGCCGGCCGGGATCATCACCGTGCCCCATTGTTCCGGCTTCATGGCGTCGCGGATCTCGGTCAGCGACCCGGTATGGTGCATCACCATCGCGGTCTGGCCGGTCTTGAAGCCTTCCATGATCTGGCGGAACCCGTCGTTCGGCGCCGAGGGCGGGGCTGCCTTGTGGCGGGTGAAGAGCTCGGTCCAGAAGGTCAGCGCCTCGATGGCCTTGGCGCGGTCGATCGCCGGCTTGCCGTCGACGACGATCGGCGAGCCGAAGCTCTCGAACATGTCGAGGACGAAGGAGAATCCGCCGGCACCGCCGCGCATCGAGAAGCCGAACCGGTTCTTCGAAGGGTCGGTCAGCTTGATCGCCGCCGCCTGGAAATCCGCCAGCGTCGCCGGCGGGGCGAGCCCGGCCTCGGCGAACCAGTCCTTGCGGTAGTACATCCAGTTGACGAAGGTGAAGGCGGGGATGCCGTAGATCTTGCCGTCGACGGTGCAGCCGCTCCAGGCGTCCTGCGAGTATTCCGGGAACCGCGCCCAGGCGCGGATGCGCGCGTCGATGTCCGTCATGGCCCGCATGGCCACCAGATCCTTGACCCGCTCGGTCGTGACCATTCCGGTGTCGGGCCGGGCGTTCGCGACGACCGCTGCCGTCACTTTCGCCATGTATTCCGGATTGGGGATGTTCTCCTGCGTGACGTTCAGCTCGGGGTGGCGCTGCTTGAACAGGGCCAGGACGCGCTCGAGCCCCTTGTACTCGGTGGTCGAGGTGAAGTGGTGCCAGTAGTTGATGGCACCGCGCTGGGCCGCGGCGGTGCCGGGCAGCGCGGCGGCGAGCGGCAGTCCGGCCAAGGCGCCGAGCATCGTGCGGCGGTCGAGTTTCGTCATCGTCGTCTCCTCCCTTTTTCTGGGTCTGGCGTGGTTCAGGTCAGCCGAGCCTGATCGGGCTCGAAAGCGGCGCCGGCGGAAGTTCTTCGGGCCGGAGCACATGGGGGGCCGAATGGACGCGGCGCGCCTCGTCCGACAGCGCCAGGCCGTGACCCGGGCGTTCCGGCGCGTGGATGTGGCCGTCGCGAATCTCGTAGGGCGACGCGACGAGATGGGCGAGGTTCTGGAACGAGTATTCGAGCCACGGCACTTCCGGCAGTGCCGCCGCCATATGGACGCCCAGTTCGAGCATCGTGTTGCCAAGGGTCACCGGGATCCCGTGCTCGGCGGCCAGCCATCCGGCCCGCATCACGTCCGAGATCGCGCCGTGGACGTTCAGCATGTCGGCGCCGCGCGCCTCCAGCAGCAGGCGCTTGCCGCGCAAGTCGAGATATTCGCCTGAGTTGACGTGCACCCAGGGCGCGCCGGCGCGCAGTTCGGCCAGACCGGCGAAATCGTCGCGCAGGATCGGGTCCTCGATCCACAGCAGGTCGAAGCCTTCGCGGCGATAGATGTCGAGGCGGCGCAGCGCCTCCTTCGGCGACCAGGCCTCGTTGCTGTCGGCCATGTAGGGGCCGACGCCGCCGGTCGCCTGCTTCAGCAGATCGAGGCGCCGCAGATCCCATTCGACGTCCGGATGCCCGACCTTGATCTTGAACCCGCGATGGCCCTGGCGCGCCGCTTCCCGGAAGAAGGCGAGGAATTCCGCGTCGCTGAGATGATAATCGAGCCCGCTGGCGTAGACGCGCACCGTCGGATCGGTGCCGCCCAGCAGGCGGAACAGCGGCAGTCCGGCCTGCTTGGCGGCCAGATCCCAGCATGCCTGACCGACGCCTTCCTCGAAGGGCAGCGAGGCGGCGCGACGATTGCCGCCGCGCGGGCGCCCGACGCGATGGACCAATCCGGCCGGCGGCTGCCCCTCCAGCCGCGGCCAGACCTCTTCGCGGAAGACGCGCTCGATTTCGGTCAGCGCCGGCAGGGGGTGGAAGAGGGACCCGCCGAAGCCAAGCCCGACCTCGCCGGTGTCCGCGATCAGTTCGATCGCCATCACATGGGCCTGCGCGATCCGCACCTGGCTGTCGCCGATGACGCGGTCGCGGGCGAACTGGAAGCGCGTCAGCCGGAAATCCCTGAGCCTCATCGGCGACCTCCCCCGTCGGCCTGGATGGCAATCACTCGACCGTTATGGTACATCACCATCGATGGCTGATAAATCAGATTTACGCGGCGATCTCGCCGAGCTGATTGCCGGCCCGGAGCCGGGTGCGCGCCGCCATCGGCCGGACGAGGCGGCCGCGGGCGACGACGACCGGCTGAGCGACATCGCGCTGCGGCGTTTCCGCAAGGCCTTGTTCGGTGGTGCGATCGAGCCGGGCGCGGTGCTGTCCCAGGCCGAGCTGACGCGGCTGCTGGACGTGCCGGTCGGGCCGCTGCGCGACGCGCTGCGCCATCTCCAGGCCGAGGGTCTGCTGACCATCCATCCGCGCTCCGGGATCGAGATCCGCAAGCCGGATCTGGAATTGTTGCGCCACAGCTACCAGATGCGCCTCGTGCTCGAGCGCCCGGCTGCGCGGCTCTTCGCCGACAGCGCGCGTCTCGCCGAGATCGACGAACTGATCGCCGCCCATCGCCAGGCGATCGCGCTGATCGACGGGCGGGAATTCGGCGACGACGACGCGCGCGCCGTCGAAGCGCTCGACCGGCGGTTCCATGCCCGGGTCATCGGGGCGTTGGCGAACCCGCTCGCCGATTCCGCCTACGCCCAGGCGCTGGACTTCGTCCGGCTGGTGCGTCTCGACCGCCTCTACCGCTATTCGACCGCGATCGCGATCCGCACCTTCAACGAGCATCTGGCGATCCTCGCGGCGATGCGCCGGCGCGACGTCGCGGCCGCCGAGGCCGCGCTGGAGGCGCATTTCTCCCGCGCCATGCAGCGCGCGATGGGCATCGTCTGAACCGTTCCCGACCCCCGCGTCCCCGCCCCGCCGGTGGTTGGGCCGCGAAGGGGCCCGAGGTCCCGAGAGGCCCGATCCTTGCGGCTCCCTTCGGCCATCCGTCCGGGGGCGTTCACGCGGGGGAGTGGATCGGCGTAGGGTGATGTCATGGAGATCCTGCCCATCGATCCGGCCGGCCGGCCGTTTTTCGGAGGCGTGGTGTCGGGAATCGACCTGCGCCAGCCGGCCGCGCCGGCGCAGATCGCGGCGATCCATGACGGCATGGATCGCTTCGGTGTCCTTGTCTTCCACGGCCAGCCGATCGACGACGCCCAGCAACTGGCCTTCAGCCGCGCCCTCGGGCCGCTCGAGATGGCGACCGGCGACATCGCCGCGCCCGAGGAGCGGCGCATCGGCATGGATCTGAACGACATCTCGAACCTGGACCGCGACGCGCGGATCCTGGCGCGCGACGACCGTCGCCGCCTGTTCGGGCTCGGCAACATGCTGTGGCACTCGGACTCGTCGTTCAAGTCCGTGCCGGCGAAGTATTCCCTGCTCTCCGCTCGCATCGTTCCCGAGTCGGGCGGCAACACGGAGTTCGCCGACATGCGCGCTGCCTACGACGCGCTCGACGGGCCGACGCGGCGCGAGGCGAACGACCTGATCTGCCGGCACAGCCAGATCTTCTCGCGCAGCCTTCTGGGCTTCACCGAATTCACCGCCGCCGAGCGCGAGAAATGGGCGCCGGTGCCGCAGCGTCTGGTCCGCAGGCATCCCCGCACGGGCCGTCTGTCGCTGTACCTTTCGAGCCATGCGGGCGAGATCGACGGCTGGCCCGTGCCCGAGGCACGCGCCTTCCTGCGCGATCTGACGGAGGATGCGACGCGGCGCGACTTCGTCCATGTCCATGTCTGGCGCAAGCACGACCTGGTGATGTGGGACAACCGGGTCACCATGCATCGCGCGCGCCGCTACGATTGGACGCGGATCCGCGACATGCGCCGTACGACGCTGACCAACGGCGTGTCGAGCCTGGAGGAAGCGCCCTGAGGCGCCGGTTCGCCGCGCGAGGCGCCTAGGGTCCCTCGGCGATCGCCGCTGCGACGAGGCCGGCGGCTTCCTCGGCCATCGCGGCCGTGATGCCGAGATGCGTGCAGGCCCGGATCCGGCCCGCCATCGCCGTCATCGAGACCCCGGCACCGCGCAGTCGCCCGAGCAGCGTCGCCGTGCCGATCCCGGTCGCGGCGACATCGAAGAACACGAGGTTGGTCTCCGGCGTCTCGACGGCGATGCCGGGAACGCGGGCGAGGCGCGCCGCCAGCAGTCGCGCATGCGCGTGGTCCTCGGCGAGGCGCTCGACATGGTGGTCCATGGCGTAGAGGCAGGCCGCGGCGCAGATCCCCGCCTGTCGCATCGCGCCGCCCAGTCGCTGCTTCCACCGCCAGGCCTCCTCGACGAAGGCGGCGCTGCCGCAGAGCACCGCGCCGAGCGGCGCGCCCAGTCCCTTGGTGAAATCGAGCCAGACGCTGTCGTAGGCCGCCGCCATCGCGGCCGGCGCGACGCCCGAGGCGACGCAGGCGTTCATCAGCCGCGCACCGTCCATGTGCGTGGCCCAGCCGGCCTCGCGTGCGACCGCCGCGACGGCGTTCAGCTGGTCGAGCGGCCAGACCGACCCGCCGCCGGCATTGGCGGTCTGTTCCACTTCCAGCAGGCGCTGCGGCGGGCTGTAGCGGCTGCGTGGCCGGATGGCGGCGCGCACCGCGTCGGGCGTGAACATGCCGCGCGCGCCGGGCAGCGGCAGGATCTGCACCCCGGTCAGCGCGGCATGGGCGCCGCCCTCGTTGGTCAGGATGTGGCTGGTCGCGTGCGCGATCACCTCGTCGCCGCGACGGCAGTGCGTCAGCGTCGCGATCACGTTGCACATTGTGCCGGAAGGCAGGAAGACCGCGGCCTGCTTGCCCGTCAGCGCCGCCATGCGGTCGCACAGCAGGGTCACCGTCGGGTCGCTGCCATGCTGCTCGTCGCCCAGCTCGGCGCGCATCATCGCCTCCTTCATCGCCGGTGTCGGGAGCGTCTGGGTGTCGGAGTAGAGATTGATGCGCAGCTTCGGGGCGCCGGGTGCGGGGCGCGCGGGGGCGTGGACCATGTGGAACGGCTCCTGAGGATGGCAACGCGACGGCGGTATGGTCGCAGGACAGGCCGCGCGTCGCAAAGCCCCGCGTCGCCGGTCAGGCTTGCGCGGCGCGCGCGAGCGCGTCCATCAAGGCCCTGCTCGCCCGAGACAGGCGCCGCGTGCGCGGATAGAGGGCGTGGATCGACAGTTCCGGTCCGCTCCAGCCCGGAAGGACAGGGACGAGCGCACCGGCGCGCAACGGGTCCGCGACGATGAAATCGGGCAGCAGCGCGATCCCCGCCCCGGCGATCGCCGCCGCGCACAACGCTTCGCCGTTGTTCGAAGACAACCGCCCGGACGTCGCGACGCGCCTGGTCTCGCCGTCCCGCCGGAAGCGCCACGTCGATCCTGGGACCAGGTTGCGATACTGCAGACAGGCGTGCCGGGCGAGATCGCCGGGATCGGCGGGCGCCGGATGCGCCGCGAGATAGGCCGGCGCGGCGCAGGCGATCGTGGCGGCGACGCCGATCCGTCGTCCGATCAGGCTGCTGTCGCGATCGGTGCCGATGCGGATCGTGACGTCGAAGCCGCCTGCGACCGGATCGACGAAGCGGTCGTCCAGTTCCAGCTCGGCGGCGATCCCCGGATGCGCGGCGAGGAAGCGCGCGACCGCCGCGGCGAGCCGGGAGCGGCCATAGGCGATGGGTGCGTTGATCCGGACCCGGCCGCGCGGCTCGCGCAGCCGGCCGGCGATCTCGCCGTCGGCGGCATCGATCCGGTCGAGGATCTCGACGGCGTGGGACAGGTAGTCGCGCCCGGCATCGGTCAGCGAGAGGGCGCGATTCGAGCGGATCAGCACCTGGGAGCCGAGCCGCGCTTCCAATGCCATCACCAGCTTGCTGATCCGCGAGCGCGACAGACCCAGCCTGCGGCCGGCTTCCGCGAAACCGCCCGCCTGCGCTGCCGCTGCGAAGGCCCGCAACTCGTCGATCCTGTCCATGACGCTCGCTCTCGCGCTTGTCGCCGGAACGGCGACGTGGTGTCGCCGCGGGGCGCGCTTCCGCCGTGCGGCGCCCGGGCGTATCTGCGGCGGGCAACAAAACGGAGCGCGCCATGACCCGGGTCCTCGTCCTTTATTACTCCAGCTACGGCCATGTCGAGACGATGGCAGACGCCGTCGCGGATGGCGTGCGCGCGGCCGGCGCCGAGGCGAGCGTTAAGCGCGTGCCGGAGACCGTGCCCGAGGCGATGGCCAAGCAATTCCATTTCAAGCTGGAGCAGGCGGCGCCGGTCGCCAGCGTCGACGAATTGCCGGGCTACGACGCGATCGTGTTCGGGACGCCGACCCGCTTCGGCGGCGCGGCATCCCAGATGCGCGCCTTTCTCGACCAGACCGGCGGTCTCTGGGCCAAGGGCGCGCTGGTCGGGAAGGTCGGCAGCGTCTTCACGTCGACCGCGACCCAGCATGGCGGGCACGAGGCCACGATCCTGTCCATGCACGCCACGTTGCTGCATCACGGCATGGTGGTCGTCGGCCTGCCCTACGCGTTCCAGGGGCAGACGACCCTTTCCGAGATCGTCGGCGGATCGCCCTATGGCGCCGGCACGATCGCCGGCGGCGACGGCGCGCGCAAGCCCAGCGTCCTCGAACTTGAGGGTGCCCGTTTCCAGGGGCGTCACGTCGCGACCATCGCATCGAAACTGCGCGGCTGACCGGCGGTCGCGATTCCGCCGTCGCCGCCTTCCGCGCTAGGATCGACGCCGTCGATCAGGCGTGGAGGCGGCGATGGAAGACTTGACCCCGGCACAGGCGGAATTGCGGGCCCGTGCGCGCGCGCTCGCCGCGGAGATCGCGCCGGGTGCCGCCGAGACCGATCGCAGCGAGACCTATCCCTGGGCGGTCGTGGCTCGGATGCGCGAGGCGGGCTTCTTCGGGATGACCATCCCGAAGGCCTTCGGCGGCGGTGGCCTCGGTTATCTCGAGGCCGTGCTGGTGGTCGAGGAACTGGCGAAGGCCTGCGCGGTCGCCGGCCGGATCGCCGTCGAGGCCAACATGGGCGCGATCGGCGCCATCATGGCCTATGGCAGCGATGCGCAGCGGCGGCTGGCGGCCGGCCTCGTGCTGTCGGGCGACAAGCCGGCGATCTGCATCACCGAGCCGCAGGCGGGATCGGCCGCGACCGAGATGCGCACCACCGCCACCCGGCGCGGCGACCGCTGGATCATCGACGGGGAGAAGACCTGGATCACCGGCGGCGGCGTGTCGCGGCTGCATCTGATCTTCGCCCGCGTCCTCGAGGACGGGCACGAACGCGGCATCGGCGGCTTCATCGCGGTGCGCGACGGGGTCGGCGAGCCGCGCGGTCTGGTCGTGGCGCGGCGCATTCCGTCGATGGGGCTGAAGGGCATGCCCGAGGCGGAACTGCGATTCGACGGGCTGGAGATCCCCGACGACATGGTGCTGCGTCCGCCCGGGGGCTTCGGGAAGGGTTTCGGCGCGCTGATGGACGCCTACAACGCGCAGCGCTGCGGTGCCGCGACCGCGGCGCTGGGCATCGCCGCGGGCGCCTTCGACGACGCGCTGGCCCATGTCCAGCGCCGCGAACAGTTCGGGCGCCCGATCTGCGAGTTCCAGGGCCTGCAGTGGATGCTGGCCGACATGTCGATCGCGCTCGATGCGGCGCGCGCGATGATCTGGCGCGCGGCGCGCTCGAGCGGTGCCGCCGGGTTTCCGGACCGCTTCCTTGCGGCCCAGGCGAAGGTCCTGGCCGCCGACACGGCGATCCGAGTCACCAACGACGCGCTGCAGCTCTGGGGGGCTGCGGGCTATAGCCGCGACAACCCGATGGAGCGGCGGGTGCGCGACGCGCGCATGTTCGCGATCGCCGGCGGCACCGCGCAGGTGCTGCGCACCCAGGTCGCGGCCCGGCTGCTTGGACGGCGGCTGCCGCAGACCCGGGACGGCTACCTCGCCGAGGCCGGCGCGGCGCGCGCGGCGGAGTGATCTCTCAGCCCTCGGCGGCCGGCGCCGGCGGCTCCTCGGCATAGGGGCCGTGACGGCGGAATTCATCGACCCGCGCCGGGCGGATGACATGCGTGCGCGGCTCGACCGCGAAGAACCCGCCCTCGAGCCCGACCAGCGGGATGATCTGGTTGCGCCGGGTGAAGACCCGGCGGATCGAGGCGGAATGCTCGATCATGCCGTTGCGCTCGTCCTCGTCGACGGCGAAGAGCATCTCGTAAGCTTCGACGAACTCGCGCACGAACTGGCGGTCGACCACCTGCAGGTTGCTGATGATCCAGCAGCGATCCTCGAAGTCCCAGTAGTAGGCGAGCCCGACCAGCTTCTTCTCGCGGGTGAAATAGGGAAAGAAAGGGAAGGCGCGGCAGGCCATCGAGCGGTTGTCGCGCTCGCAGAACTGCACGCCCTTGCATTCCACGGCTTCGCAGCTGGCGTGCATGTCGGCGACGATCTTGCGGCCGGCGGCATCCTTGGGGACATAGTCGCGCCAGAGGTCGGTGCGCGACTTGAGCAGCGCGTATTCGGCCTTGTCGACGATCGGGACCGCATGGTCGGCGCTGCAGCAGACAGGCATGCCCTCGTTGTGGGGGGCGCATCTGCGTCCGCAGTCGAAACGCGACACGGGTGCGGTGAAGCGGGCATAGACGCGGGCGTAGTCTTCGGGGGTGGCGGCCATGGGCTGTCCGTGCTCGGCAGGCGTGGGCGAGGAACGGGCCGGCCCGGGGGCAGGGCAAGCGTGAGCCCGCAGGCTCAGGCTTCGCGCCCGAATCGACCTCGCGCGCGGCATTGTAATGGTTGCGTTCCAGGTCGTCGGCGGCGAATTCGCCGTTGTGCGTTCCCGGTCCCCGGCCGCGGGTCGCCGTGTCGGGGCTTACACGGGGCGCGTGGCACCGCGGCCCGGTCTAGTCGTGCAACTCGCACCAGATCCGGTCGAATTCGGTGTGGTATCTGGCGAAGGCGGCGCGCAACTTGGGGTCGAAATCACGCTCCGGCGCGATGCGATTGTCGCCGACGGTGAGGATGCCGACCGCCTGCTCGTGCGTGAAGCCGGGCTTGTAGGGCCGCGCGGCGCGCAGCGCGTCATAGATGTCGGCCAGCTGGACGATGCGGGCGCTGATCGGGATGGCCTCGCCCGCCAGCCGGTTCGGATAGCCGGTCCCGTCCCACTTCTCGTGGTGGTTGAGCGCGATCTCTGCGGCCATCTGCAGCCGCGCGTTGTCCTTGAGGATGCGCCAGCCGTATTCCGCGTGCCGGTTCATCTCCTCGCGCTCGGCGGCGTCGAGCGGACCGCGTTTCTTGAGCACGGCCGCGTCCACGGACATCTTTCCGACATCGTGCAGCGCCGCCGAATAGCGCAGCTCGTTGCACCATTCGGCCGGATGCCCGAGCTTGCGCGCGAGGAAGTAGCTGTATTCGTTGACGCGCAGGATATGGTTGCCGGTGTCCTGGTCGTGGACCTCGGCGGCCCGGGCGAGCAGCTTGACCGAGACCTGGAAGGCCTTTTCGGTCTCGCGCTGCAGCCGCTGGATGCGGCGGCCGCGGCGCTCGAGTTCGACGTTCTGGGCCGAAATCCGCTCGAGCATGTCGGAGCGCTCGACCGCCGTGCCGACGAAGTGGTTCAGCGGCGCCAGCAACTGGGCGTCAGAATCCGGGAAGGGCAGCGGCCCATTCCCCTCGGCGTCGTGGCGGTTGATCAGCTGCACGACGCCGACCACCCGGCCGTCGCCGTTCTTCATCGGGAAGGTCAGGATCGAGCGCGTGACGTAGTTGTTCGCCGCGTCCGATGCCGGATTGAAGCGGTAAGGCATCCCGGCGGGGATGCGATAGGCGTCGGGGATGCGAAGCATTTCGCCGGTGGCCGCGACGTAGCCGGCGATCGATCCCTGGTCGAGCTGCACCCGCAGGCCGCCTGCCGGAACGGGGATCCGGTCGTTCTGGAAATGCGTCGCTTCGAGCCAGCGTTTGCCGCGATCCGACCGCAGCATGAAGATGGAGCCGCCCTCGGCACCCGTGATGCGCCTGCTATGCGACAGGATCCGGCCGAGGAGATCCCCGGTCGACAGGCTCAGCGGCGTGTTCAGGAAATCGCTGAAATCCGTCGTCTGCGCCATCTTCGCCTCGCCACGCTGGATTGCGCCCGGTAATTTTGTCGAATACTAGATGCTTCCGACAGTCATGACGAGGCTCAATCGTTCAGCCGCGGGCCACGGAGCGTCACACCGTCGCCTTCGGGCGGGTCGTCA
>JBIKLI010000022.1:0-26067 GCA_044359885.1 Alphaproteobacteria bacterium
GACCGGCATGTCGACACGGGCGGGGCCCTCGTATCCGCCCTTGACGATCACCGCGCGGTCGGCTTCCCAGAACAGGCCGCGCCGATAGAAGATCGACCGTCGCGCATCGGCAAGGACGTCGGCCCCGCGCACCCGGATGGTCGCGAATTCGCCCGAACCGCCATAGCTCTGCGCACCGATCTGTGCCGCATCGGGTTCGCCCAGGAAGAAATACACGAAGTCGCTCATGCCGCGATCGGCAGCCCCCTGGAAAACACCGAAATCGAGGACGCGGTGGTCGCGCAGCGTGGCGCGGAGCAACCCGAGGGGATCGAGACCGACATCGCCGGTCAGCCGGATCCTGGCATTGGCGAAGCCATCGGTCTGGCGGGGAATGCAGGTGACGATCCGGTCGAGATTGGCGAGGCGGGTCCGGTGCACGAGGATCCCGGCGCGGATGCGATCCAGGATCTCCCGCGAGGCCGGGACGCCGAGCGCGAACCCCATCTTGAGCGCGGACAGGATCTCCATCGGCCCGATCATCGCCCGCCCACCCGCCGCCCGGCACGCGGCCGTCGATCAGGCCCCCGGCCAGACAAGGTATCAGACATCGCTCGCCAGATGGGCGACGCAATCCCCTGGCTCGACACGGCCGAAATGCCGCTTGCAGACGACGACACCGTCGCGCTTGAAGAAGACGGGCACGCCCGGGCGCTCGGGGTTGTCGACGAAATGCACCGTGCCGCAGAGTTGGCCACCGCGGACCTCGTCGCCCAGC
Organism: Alphaproteobacteria bacterium; assembly: GCA_044359885.1. GTDB lineage: Bacteria > Pseudomonadota > Alphaproteobacteria > CACIAM-22H2 > CACIAM-22H2 > CAIOSQ01. Next base: position 758 of record JBIKLI010000022.1, read on the forward strand.
CGCGTGGCAGGTTCGAAGAGCCCGGCCTCGGGCGCGAGCACGTAATAATCATGGCCGCCGAGTTGCATCAGGCGCGTGGCGCCGGCAGCCGGGATCGCGAAACGCCCGGTCGTCAGCACGCCGAGATGGGCGAGCACGCGCAAGGTGCCGGCGTAGGTAATCGCGACGCCGTCCGGATCGACCGAACCGGTGCCGCCATACTCGCCGCCGAGATACGGGATCTTTCGCCGATGGCCCGACGCGGCCGCGAGCCGGCCATCGGGCGGCGCCGTCACCCGCACGCTGCGCGGCGCGCCGAAAGCCCGCATGATCGCTTCGGCCTTGGCATCCAGCGCCGCGTCCTCGCCGGTCTGGTAATAGGCGGAGAAGGGCAGGTAGTCGAGCGAGCCGCCGCCCGAATGGAGATCCAGCCAGGCGTCGCATTTCGGCACCAGCACGGTGTCGATGTAATGCGCGATCTGCCAGGTCGGGGTGCCCGCCGCAGCCCCGGGAAAGGCACGATTGAGGTTGCCCGCGTCGAGCGGCGAGACGCGCGCACCGGCCATCGCCGCCGGCAGATTGGCAGCCGGCACGATGATCACTCGCCCCCTCAGGTCAGCAGGTTCGAGATCGCGGATCAGGCGCACCATCGTCACCTGCCCCTCGTATTCGTCGCCGTGATTGCCGGCCATCAGCAGGACGGTGGGACCGGCGCCATTGGCGATCACCGCGATCGGGATGTCGATGTTGCCGTACGCGGAGCGGGTCACCGAGTATGGCAGATGAAGCCGGCCAACCTGCTTGCCCTGCCGGTCGTAGTCGATCTCGGTCCAGATCGTGGAGTCGCCTGACTTGATCATCTCGTTCCCCCATGCGCCGAATCGCGGCCCTGGAGACTAGCAGAACGCGTTGTTTTGCGCGCCGCCCGAGCCGGTGCTAGGCTCAGCATCGAGGATCATCCGAGGGGAGATAGGGCATGGGCGTCGTCCAACACGCGCCGGCTGTCGCCGCGCACAGTTTCCGCGAAGCCACGGAACAGGATTGGGAATATGTCACCCGTCTTGGCCGCGAGGCCATCGAGCGCGACGCCGGTCGCGCCGTCATGGCCCTGCTTCATTCCCAGAAGGACGTTTCGGCGCATGGCTGGCAGGTGAACAACTACCAGCACTCGCTGCAGGCGGCGACCCGCGCGCTCAAGGCCGGCGAGACCGAGGAATATATCGTCTGCTGCCTGCTGCACGACGTCACCCAGGACCTCAACCCCTACAATCACGACAAGAGCGCGGGCGACCTTCTGCGCTATCACGTCTCGGACGAGAACCACTGGGTGGTCGCGAACCACCAGATCTTCCAGCTCTCGTTCCGCGATCACTCGAAATTCGACAGGACCGCCTGCGAGCGCTATCGGGGGCATCCGCATTTCGAGGCCGCGATGCGCTTCTGCGAGCTCTACGACATGAACTGCTTCGACGGCAGCTACGAACACCTGCCGATCGAGACGTTCGAGCCGATGGTGCACCGGGTCTACGAGAAGGGCGTGCGCGCCTTCCACGCCCGCCATCCCTACCCGCCCCAGCCGCGCTGAACCGCTGGCGCCGGCGACGGCGCCGTGGACGGCCGTCCGCGGCGATGGACCGCGGGCGGGTCGGCATGGGATCGTGTCCGCCGCCGCCCGCAACAGCCCGAAAGGACAAGCATGGCCGCCGAAAACGTGACGTCGCTCGAAATGCTGCGCCGCCTCGTCGGCTTCGACACGACCTCGCGCGAATCCAACCTCGCGCTGATCGACCATGTCCGCGCCTATCTCGCCGGCCACGGGATCGAGTCGATGCTGGTGCCGAACGAAGACGGCAAGAAGGCAAACCTGATCGCGACGATCGGGCCCAATGTTCCCGGGGGAATCGTTCTCTCCGGGCATACCGATGTGGTGCCGGTCGACGGGCAGCCCTGGGACACCGATCCCTGGACGCTCACGGCGAAGCCGGACGGCAATCTCTACGGGCGCGGCACCTGCGACATGAAGGCCTTCGCGGCGGTGGTGCTGGCACTGGTGCCGCGCTTCAGGGCCGCGGCGCTCAAGGTCCCGATCCATATCGCGCTCAGCTACGACGAGGAGGTCGGCTGCTTCGGCGCGCTGCGTCTGGTCGAAAGGCTGGCCGCCGAACTTCCCCGGCCGCGCGCCTGCATCGTCGGCGAACCGACGATGATGGGCGTCGTCAACGCCCAGAACACCGCGACCACCTTTCATACGACCTTCACCGGATTCGAGGCGCATTCCTCGATGACCCATCTTGGCGTGAGCGCGATCCACTTCGCGGGCGAGTTCATCCACTGGCTCAACCTGGTGCAGGAGGAATTCGCCGCCAATCCACGCACCGACATCGACCTCATGCCGCCGCACACGACGATCAATGTCGGGACGATCTCCGGAGGGACGGCGGGCAACATCCTGGCCCGGGAATGCGTACTTCTCTGGGGGTACCGGACCACGCCGGGAGAAGATCAGTGGGCGCTGGAGCGCCGCGCGCGAACTTGGCTCGAAGGCGTGCTGCTGCCGCGCATGCGTGCCCGCCACCCAGCGGCGAAGATCGAGACCGTGCGTCGCTCCGCCATCCCGGGGCTCCTGCCCGGGGAGAACGAGGAAGCGACGCAACTCGCGCTCGCCTGGTCGGGCGGCAACCGGACCTATGCGGTCCCCTACGGTACCGAAGCCGGGATCTTCCGGGCGGCCGGAATCCCGACCGCCATCTGCGGTCCCGGCGACATCGCCCAGGCGCATCAGCCCAACGAATTCCTGGCGGCGACGCAGCTCGCGGCATGCGAATCCTTCATGCAGCGCCTCATCGGCTGGGCGGAACGCCAGTAGCCGCCGAAAGGCCCCCAGCGAGGCGCGCAGCACCAGGAGAGACCGGATGAAGGACATGTTCGACCTGCGCGGCAAAGTGGCGATCGTGACCGGCGGCAATGGCGGCATCGGGCTTGCCATGGCACGCGGGCTCGCCGCGCACGGGGCTGCGATCGTCGTCGCCGGCCGCGACGCGGCGAAATCGGCCGCGGCCGTGACCGAACTGACGGCGGCCGGTGCGACGGCCAGCGCCGTCGCGGTCGACGTCAGGGACGAGGCGCAGGTCAACGCCATGGTCGACGAGACGGTCCGCCGCCATGGCCGGCTCGACATCCTGATCAACAATGCGGGCATGAGCATCCGCAAGCAGCCGCAGGACTACACGCTCGCCGAATGGCGCGAGGTGATCGACTCGAACCTCACCAGCGCCTTCCTCGCCAGCCATGCCGCCTATCCGCATCTCAAGCGCGCCGGCGCGGGCAAGGTGATCAATATCGGCTCGATGATGTCGATCTTCGGGGCTCCCTTTGCGACCGCCTACGCCTCGAGCAAGGGCGGCATCGTGCAGTTCACCAAGGTCTGCGCAAATGCCTGGGCGAAGGACAACATCCAGGTCAACGCCGTACTTCCGGGCTGGATCGACACCGCATTGACCCAGGGCGCGCGGCGCGACGTCGCCGGCCTGCACGAGCGGGTCCTGGCCCGCACCCCAGCCGGCCGTTGGGGCGCCCCCGACGACCTTGCCGGCATCGCCGTCTTCCTGTGCGGCGCCGCCTCCGACTTCGTGACCGGAACCGCGATCCCCGTCGACGGCGGCTATTCGATCAACGGCTGAACGGCCCGCGGCCGGCGTCGTCTGGTCGCGCACATGCTGTGTCGGCGACACGGATTTTCCGGCCGTCGACCTGCTGCTGCCCGACGGGACGGCCGTGCGCCAGCGGCTGGTCGCAGAGGCGCGGTGGGCCGCGCGGCGCGTCGGCTTCGCCCGATTCGCCGCCGGCGTCAGGTGCCGCAGAAGGTCCGGCAGACGCGCTCATGCGACGCCGCGGGCTCGGCATAGGCCGCGAGATCGGGCTGCCCCTCGTAGGGATGCGACACGGCGCGCAGCAGCGTCTCGAAGGGGACGAAATCGTCGTCCGTGACGGCGGCCGCGATGGCCTGCTCGACGCGATGGTTGCGGGGAATGAAAAGCGGATTGGCACGGCGCATGGCGGCGGCGCGCATGGCGGACGCCACGGCCTCGGTCGCGCAGCGGGCCCGCCAACGTGGCAGCCAGGCGTCGAGCGGCTCGGTACTGGCGAAGAGCGCCCGCAGCGCCGCTTCGCCCGCGACCGGATCGGCGGCGGCATCGGCCAGCCGACGGAACGACAGCGTGAAATCGGCCTCGCCCGCCTGCATCGCCGCCAGGAAATCCGTGGCCAGTTCCAGATCTTGCGCCTGCGCCTGCGCCAGCCCGAGCTTGCCGCGCATCGCATCCAGCCAATGGGCCTCGAACCGGGCACGGAAACCGGCGACGATCTCGGTCGCCCGCGCGATGGCGCGCGCCTCGTCGGGGTCGATCAGCGGCAGCAGCGTCTCGGCGAAGCGAGCGATGTTCCACTGCGCGATCGGCGGCTGATTCGCATAGGCGTAGCGCCCGCCTTCATCGATCGCACTGAAGACGGTCGCGGGATCATAGGCCTCCATGAAGGCGCAGGGGCCGAAATCGATCGTCTCGCCGCAGATCGACATGTTGTCGGTGTTCATCACGCCATGGATGAAGCCGACCGACATCCAGCGGGCGATCAGCGCGGCCTGGCGCTCCGCCACGGCGCCCAGCAGCGCCAGCGGCTTCTCCGCGGCGCCCTCCAGATCCGGATAGTGACGCGCGACGACGTAGTCGACCAGCGTCTCGACCGCCGCCATGTCGCTGCGCGCGGCGAAATACTGGAAGGTGCCGACGCGGACATGGCTCGATGCCACCCGCATCAGCACCGCGCCCGGCAGCGTCGTCTCGCGGAAAACCGGCTCGCCCGTCGTCGCCGCGGCCAGCGCCCGGGTCGCCGGGATGCCCAGCGCGTGCATCGCCTCGCTGACGACATATTCGCGCAGCACGGGCCCGAGGGCGGCCCTCCCGTCGCCGCGCCGCGAGAACGGCGTCGGTCCGGAGCCTTTCAGCTGGATGTCGCGCAGCGTCCCGGCGCGGTCACGCACCTCCCCCAGCAACAGCGCACGGCCGTCGCCCAGCTGCGGCACGAAATGCCCGAACTGATGCCCGGCATAGGCGAGAGCGATGGGCTCGGCGCCCTCCGGCACGCTGTTGCCCGCGACGATCGCCGCCCATTGCGCCTGGGCGAGGCTCGCGGGATCGATGCCGAGTTCGGCCGCCAGCGCATCGTTGAAGCGGATGAGCCGCGGCGCGGCGACGGGCGTGGGATCCAGCCGCACATGGAAGCGCGACGGCAGGCGGACATAGCTGTTCTCGAACCGGATGGGTTGCGTCATCGCGCCTTTTCCTGGACTCCGAGTTCCGAACATAGGCCGCCGCGCATCGAGCGCCAGCGCGTCAGGATCGGGCCAGATGCGTGCGCAGCGCCGAGATGCCCCGCCCGGTCAGCGCGATGCGCCCTGCGTCCATCGCCGCGGCCTGCGACGAGAACTTGGACACCACGATGCCGTTGTCGCGATCGACGAACAGGTTCTGGCCGTTGACGCCGAGACCGAAGAGCAGCGGCGCGCCGTCGCCTTCCAGCACATACCATTTGTCGCGGTAGTGCATGGTCGCGCCGGGGAAGTAATGGGCGAAATCCCCGGCGGCCCAGGCCTGACGATCGCCGTTGCGCAGGACGTCGTCGATCCATCGCGCGGGCACGACCCCATGCCCGTCGCGGCGACCGCCCCCGGCCAGCAGCCAGCCGACGCGCGCCAGGTCGCGCGCCGTGGCGCAGAAGCCGCCGGCGCAGCGCGGTGCCCCGAAACGGTCGACCGTGATGTAGGCCGGCCGCTCCGCGCCGATGCGCTGCCAGAGCAGCCGTCCGACCAGATCGCAATAGCGTTCGCCGGTCGCGCGCTCGATGACCCAGCCCAGCAGATCGGTGTTCGGCGAAACGTAATGGAACCGTCCGCGATGCGGCCCGTCGCGACCGACCAGCGTGGCGAAGAAGCTGCGCAGATCCGAGGGCGTCTCGCCCGCATCGAGCGGGTTCCAGCCCTGCGCTTTGCGGTACTGCACGATCGGCCCGCTGGTGGCGAGATAGTCCTCGTCGAAGAGGATGCCTGCCCGCATGTCCAGCAGGTCGGCAAGGCGCGCCTCGCGATAGGCCGTGCCGGCCAGTTCGGGGACGAAATCCAGGACCGCCGCCCCCGGGTCGAGCCGCCCGGCATCGGCAAGCATCGCCGCCACGAGGCCCAGCATCGATTTCGAGACCGACATCAGGATATGCGGCGTCTGGCGCGCCATGCCGTGCGCATAGCGTTCGAACACGATCCGGCCGCGATGGACGACGACGATGGCATCCGTGTCGGTCGCCGCGAGGAAGGCGTCGAAATCGCCGTCATCCACCCGGATCCCGCCCAGATCCTGCGGCGCCTCGGGCAGACGCCAGATCCGGTCGGGATCGTTGGCGATCTCGGCCGAGGGGACGATCTCGCGGACATGCTGAAAGGCCCAGCGATTGAAGGGCGCCGTACGCCAGTTGGCCAGCGTCACCTGGCCGCTGGCGGGCGGCGGGAACCCCGTCATGTCGGTGTCTTCAGGCATGTCGACCCTCCTTGCGCCGAAACCGCTATCCCGCGAAAAGCCGCCAGAGCAGCGGCAGAAGCAACGCGGTCCCCAGGGCGTTGAGCCCCATCGCCAGCCCGCTGAACGCGCCGGTCGTCTGGTCTTCGGAGATCGCACGGGCGGTGCCGATGCCGTGCGCCGCGGTCCCCATGGCAAGACCACGCGCGCGCCGGTCGCGCACCCCGGCAAGATCGAGGACCAGCGGTCCCAGCGCCGCGCCGACGATGCCCGAACAGATGACGATCGCGGCAGTCAGACCGGGCAGGCCGCCGATGGCGTCGGCCACGCCCATCGCCACCGGCGTGGTGACCGAGCGCGGCGCGAGGCTGGCGGTCACCGCCGGCGCGGCGTCGAGCCCGATCGCGATGCCGACGCCCGAGAGCGTCGCGAAGCATCCGCCGCAGACGACGCTCGCGCTCGCCGCAAGGGCGGATTGCCGGACCTCGAGCCATTGGCGGTAGAGCGGCACGGCCAGCGCCACGGTCGCGGGCCCGAGCAGGAAATGGACGAACTGGGCACCGGCGAAATAGGCCGCATAGTCGACGCCCAGCGCCAGCAGTCCGCCGGCCAGGATCAGGACCGCGATCAGGACCGGATTGGCGGCCGGATGCCATCGCGCCCGGGCCGCAAGCATGCCGGCCGCCAGCCAGGCGAGCAGCGTCGCGGTCAGCGCGGCCAGCGGCTCGCGCGCCAGATAGACCCAGATCTCCGCGAGACCCGCCATGTCAGCCCTTCCGGCGAAGCAGGAACTGCGCCAGCAGGCCGGTGAGCCCGACGGTCAGCAGCGTGCCTGCCAGCACGGCCAGCGCCAGAGGCGCCCAGTCGCGCGCGATGACCGGCAGGTGAAGCAGGACCCCGACCCCGGCGGGCACGAAGAGCAGGCCCAGCACGCGCAGCAGCGCATCGGCGGTATCCCCGAGCGTGGCGGGCGCGGCGGCCCCGCGTGCGAGCAGGATCACGAACAGCAGGGCCATTCCGATCACCGGTCCGGGCACCGGAAGGCCAAGCAACCGTGCCGTCGCCTCGCCGGCCAACTGGCAGACCAGCAGCGCCGCCAGCCCCGCGACCATCGTTCTCCGCCCTTCCGTTCAACGCTTCTCGAAATCGATGCGTTCGTCGACCGGAAGCCCCTGGAGGAAGCGGCGCAGGCAGTCGAGCCCCATCTCGATCGCTCCCAGCCGGACCCATTCGCGGCCGCCGAGGATGCGCGCCGCGCGGCGCGCGACGCCGCCCGGCGCGGCGATCGCGATGGCGAGCGTGCCCCCGAGATCGATGCGGTCCGCGCCCTCGTCCAGGTCGACCAGCATCGCGAGCGCATGGCTGGCCCCCGACTGGTCGCGGATCGTCTCGGCACAGCGCTGCGCCGCGTCGAGGCCGAACCCGTCGAGCGGAAGGCCAAGCGCGGCGCCGAGCGCCGCGGGCGTGCGGGCGACGACCCCCCGGCGAAACAGCGCCTCGGCGCCCGGCAGATGGGCGATGCGCGCCGCCATCTGGCCGGCCGAGAAGGTTTCGACCATCGCGAGACTGGCGCCGGCGCGCGCGAGTTCGTCGACCAGAACGCCCTCCAGCGTGCGATCGTCCTCGGCGAGGATGAAATTGCCCAGGCGCCGGCGGACCTCGTCCTGCAGCGGGGCCAGACGCCGGGCGACGTCCTCGGCGTCGCGGCCCCGCACGACCAGCTTCGTCTCCAGCTGGGGGTAATGCGCGCGGAAACCCAGCTTGGCGCAGCCATCCTCGGCCATCGCCTCGATGCCGTCGAGCAACCCGTCGGCGCGCGATTCGCCGATCCCGTAGGAATGAAAGCGCTTGAGCCGGATCACCCCGGGGACGCCGCTGCGTGCCAGCAGCCGGGGGATGATCTGCTCTTCGAGCATCCGCTTGAGTTCGCGCGGCACGCCGGGGGTGAAGAAGAAGCGCGCCTGGCCGATATCCATCGCGAAGCCGCAGGCCGTGCCGACGGGATTGTCGAGGATCTCGGCGCCCCGGGGCAGCATCGCCTGCTTGCGGTTGTTGGGCGGCATCACGCGCTGGCGGCGCGCGAAGAACTCCTCCATTCGGCCAAGCCAGGCTTCGTCAAGCACCAGATCGAGGCCCGCCGCCCGGGCGGCGATCTCCTGCGACAGGTCGTCGATCGTGGGCCCCAGCCCGCCATTGACGATCACCGCGTCGGCACGGCCGCCGGCGCGCTGGAACGCGTCGAGAAGCTGGGTGCGATCGTCGCCGACCGTGGTCCCCCAGACGACGTCGAGCCCGACATCCTCCAGACGCTGGCTGATATGGCTGAAGTTCGAATTGACGATCTTGCCCGTGAGGACCTCGTCGCCCGTGCAGATGATCTCGATGCGCATGCCCGACTCGCGATTTGACCAGCGTCGAGTCTACACCTTCACGACCCGAGCGGGACCGGCGGCGCGCCGATTTCGCGACGCAGGCAGGCGACGGCATGGCCTGGCGCCACCTCGACGAGAGGGGGATCCTCGACCCGGCATCGGTCGATGGCGTGGGGGCAACGCGTGTGGAAACGGCATCCGGGGGGCGGATTGGCCGGGGACGGCACGTCGCCCTCCAGGACGATCCGCCGACGCCGCCGGGCGGGGTCCGGGATCGGGGCCGCGGAGAGCAGCGCCTCGGTATACGGGTGCAGCGGCTGGCGGAACAGCGTGCGCTTGTCGGTGATCTCGACGATCCGGCCCAGATACATGACCGCGATGCGGTGGCTGATATGCCGCATCACCGCCAGGTCGTGCGAGATGAACAGGAACGCGACGCCGTATTCGTCCTGCAGGTCGATCAGCAGGTTCAGGACCTGCGCCTGCACCGACACGTCCAGCGCCGAGACCGGCTCGTCGGCGACGATGATCTCCGGCTGCACCGCCAGCGCCCGCGCGATCCCCAGGCGCTGGCGCTGGCCGCCGGAGAACTCGTGCGGGAACTTGCGCATCGCCTCCGGCCGCAGCCCCACCCGCTCGAACAGACGCGCCACGCGCTGCTCGGTCTCGGTGCCGCGCGAAAGCCCGAAATTCTCCATCGGCTCGCCCACGATCGCACCTGCCGACAGCCGCGGGTTGAGCGAGGAATAGGGATCCTGGAACACCGTCTGGATCCGTCGCCGGTGCGCCCACATCCGCGACGCGCTCAGCGCGGTGATGTCCTCGCCCGCGACCAAGATCCGCCCGCTCGTCGGCTCCACCAGCTTCAGCACCGCGCGGCCCACCGTCGACTTCCCGCAGCCCGATTCGCCGACCAGCCCCAAGGTCTCGCCCGGCGCGATCGCGAAGCTCACGCCGTCGACCGCGCGCACCGCCCCGGCCAGCCGCCCGAACACGCCCTTGCGGATCGGGAAATGCTTGACCAGGTCGGTGACCTCCAGGCTCGGCTGGCGGGGCGAAGGGACGCTCATGACGACACCCGGTCGGCCTCGAAGCACGCGACCAGATGCCCGTTGGGCCGCGTCTCGAGCTCCGGCCGTTCGCGCCGGCAGCGTTCGGTCGCGAAGGCGCAGCGCGGCGCGAAGGCGCAGCCGGCGATCGGACGGTTCAGCGCCGGCACGATCCCCGGGATCTCCCGAAGCCGCGGCCGGCGTCCCGTCTCCTCGGCGTCCACGTCAAGACGCGGACGCGCCCGCATCAGGCCAAGCGTGTAGGGATGGCGCGGGTCTGCGAAAAGCTCCCCGACCGGCGCCTCCTCGACCTTCCGGCCGGCATACATCACCATCACGCGCTGCGTGGTCTCGGCCACCACGCCGAGATCGTGCGTGATCATCATGATCGCCGTCCCGGTCTTCTCCTTGAGCTCCACCATCAGCTCCAGGATCTGCGCCTGGATCGTCACGTCCAGCGCCGTCGTCGGCTCGTCGGCGATCAGAAGCTGCGGGTCGCAGGACAGCGCGATCGCGATCATCACGCGCTGGCGCATCCCGCCCGAGAGCTGATGCGGGTAGTCGTGGATCCGGCGCTCCGCATCCGGCACCCGCACCAGGCGCAGCATCTCCACCGCCCGATCCATCGCCTCCCGCCAGCCCAGCTTCAGGTGACGGACCACGTTCTCGGCGATCTGGACCCCGATCGTCAGGACCGGGTTCAGGCTGGTCATGGGCTCCTGGAAGATCATCGAGATGCGGTGGCCGCGAAGCTCCTTGATCGCCTCGTCGGAGAGCGTCGTCAGCTCGCGTCCCTCGAAGCGGACCGATCCGCCCACGATCCGCCCCGTCCCCTTCTGCAGCAGCCGCAGGACCGACAGCGCGGTGACGCTCTTGCCGCAGCCCGATTCCCCCACGATCCCCAGCGTCTCGCCGCGCCGCACGCTGAACGACACGCCGTCGACCGCCCGCACCACCCCGTCGAGCGTGAAGAAATGGCAGGCGAGGTCCGTCACCTCGAGAAGCGGCGCGTCGTCGGCCATCGTCACATCCGCCGCGCCAGCCGCGGGTCGAGCCGGTCGCGAAGGCCGTCGCCAAGCATGTTCACCCCCAGCACCAGGACCGCAAGAAAGACGCCGGGGATCAGGATGCTCCACGGCGCGATCAGGAAGAAGCTGCGCCCCTGCGCGATGATGTTGCCCCAGCTCGGGATCTCCGGCGGGATCCCAACCCCGAGGAAGCTCAGCCCCGCTTCGGTCAGGATCGCCGACGCGGCGATGTAGGTCGACTGCACGATCAGCGGCGCCAGCGTGTTGGGCAGGATGTGGCGCAAAAGCAGCTTGGGCGTGCGCGTGCCGCCCGCGATCGCCGCCTCGACGAAGGGCTGCGCGCGCAGCGTCAGCACGACGCTGCGCACCAGACGCACGATGCGCGGGATCTCGGGGATCACGATCGCCGCGATCACAACGGCCAGTCCCGGCCGCGTCAGCGTGATCAGCGCGATCGCCAGCAGGATCGAGGGGATCGCCATGATCCCGTCCATGATCCGCATCACGATCGCGTCGAAGGTCCGGTTGAAACCGCAGACCAGGCCGATCAGCAGGCCCAGCACCGAGGCCGCCGCCGCCACCGACAGTCCGACGATCATCGAGATCCGCGTCCCGTGGATCGTCCGGGAGAAGACGTCGCGGCCGAACTGGTCGGTCCCGAACCAGAACCGCTCCGAAGGCGGCCGAAGACGGTTGATCGGCGCCAGCTTGAGCGGATCGCCCGCGATCCACGGCGCCAGGATCGCGATCACCGCCAGCGCAAGCATCACGAGACCGCCGATCACGATCGTCGGGTTGCGCCGCACGAACAGCGCCAGCCCGGGCCGCGGCGCTTCCGCCGCCGGCGCCTCAGTAGCGGATGCGGGGATCGAGGAAGGCATAGGAAATGTCGATCATCAGGTTGACGATAACCTTGGCCGCCGCGAAGACGAGGATCAGGCCCTGCACGATCGGATAGTCGCGCTTCAGGACCGCATCGACGGTCAGGCGGCCGAGACCGGGGATGTTGAACACCGTCTCCGTGATCACCACACCGCTGATCAGCAGCGCGATCCCGATTCCGATCACCGTCACGATCGGCACCGCGCTGTTCTTCAGCGCGTGCAGCAGCAGGACGCGCCGCGTCGCCAGCCCCTTCGACTCCGCCGTGCGGATGTAGTCCTGCGAAAGCACCTCCAGCATGCTCGCCCGCGTGATCCGCGCGATCAGCGCGCAATATGTCGTCCCCAGCGCCACCGATGGCAGGATCAGCCCCTCCACGAACGGCCACAGACCCTGGCCGATCGGACGGTACCCCTGCACCGGCAACCATCCCAGCTTGATCGAGAAGATGTAGATCAGGATATAGCCCGCCAGGAAGACCGGCACCGCGAAGCCCATCACCGCGAAGCCCATCACCACGCGGTCGGCGAGGCTGCGCGCCTTCCACGCCGCAAGCACGCCCATCGGGATCGCGAGCACGACGGCAACCAGCAGCGTCGAGACCGTCAGCGCCAGCGTCGGCTCGAGGCGCTGGGCGATCAGCTGGGTCACCGGCAGGTTCGAGAAGATCGAGATCCCCAGATCCCCCTGCGCCAGGCGCCAGCACCAGAGAATGAACTGTTCGAACATCGGGCGGTCGAGGCCAAGCTTCGCCCGGATGTTCTCGATGTCCTGCGTCGTCGCGTCGTCTCCGGCGATGATCGCCGCGGGATCGCCCGGCGCGATCCGAAGCAGAAAGAAGACGAACACCGCCACCACGGTCATGACCGGGATGGTCGCCAGAAGCCGTCCGATCACATAGGCGAACATCGGCGAGCCCTCCTCCCGCCTCGTCCCGCCGCCACGACGGCCGGCGGGGCCGTGGCGGCGGATCCGAGCATGCGGATCACCGCTTCGTGATGTTCCAGAGCGCGGTGATGCCGGTGATCGGCACGACCCCGGAGATGCGGTCCGACCGGAATGCGATCGGCTGCGTCCATTGACCGGTCGGGATGTAGACCACGTTCTCGATCGCCCGGGTCTGCAGCTCGGTCGCGATCCGCAGACGCTCCGCGTCGGTCTGCGCGAAGCCCCAGTCGCTGCGCAGCTTCTCGACCTGCTCGTCGCAGGGCCACCCGAACAGCCCCCGGTCGCACGCCGCGCCGATCCAGGTGTGGATGACCGGATTGGCGCCGCTGGTTCCGGACGAGGTGGTCACGAAGATGTGCCAGCCGCCCTGCGCCGGGGGTTCGCGCTTGGCCCGCCGCTGCACCACGGAGCCCCAGTCCATCGCCTGGATGTCCAGGTTGAGACCGGCCTCGCGCATCGCCTGGATCATCACCTGGGTGATCGGGTTGATCGTGTGGTGATCGGTCGCGTGCAGGATCGTGATCGGCTCGCCCCGGTAGCCCGCGGCCCGGAAGGCGGCCGCGGCGCCCTTCGGATCGTAGCCCGCGAGCATCGCGCTGCCACCCTTGTTCTCGAGCGGCGAGCCGCAGGTGATCAGCCCGTGGCAGACCTTGTAGTACTGCGGGTTGCCGACAACCGTGCGCAGGAAGTCCTCCTGGTTGATCAGCTTGTACATCGCCTGCCGCACCTTGACGTTGTCGAAGGGCGGGTGGAGATGGTTCAGCCGGATCATTCCGAAATGGCTGTCGATCTTGCCGGTCTTCATCAGCGATACGCCGCGCGAGCGCTCGAGGATCGGGATGAAGTCGATCGACGGCTGCTCCAGGAAATCGATCTCGCCGTTGACCAGCGCCTGCATCGCGGTCTGCGGATCCGGCATCCAGATCAGCTCGATCCGGTCGACGCCCGGGATCTTCCCGCCCGCCAGCGTGCGGGCCGGTTCCTTGCGCGGCACGTAGGCCGCGTTCTTGAGATAGACGGTCTTGCTGCCCGGAACCCATTGCTCCTTGGCGAAGCGGAACGGGCCCGAGCCGATCGCCTCGGTGACCTGGGTGTTCGGATCGACCAGCGCCTCGCGCTCGCGCATGATCAGGGGAACCGAGGTGCTGGTCTTGCCGAGCGTCGCCAGCACCTGGCCATAGGGCTGCTTGAGCACGATCTTGAAGGTCTTCGCGTCGACCGCCTCGATCCGGTCGGTGAACTGCAGCAGGCGCTGGCCGGCCGGATCGCGCGCGCCCCAGCGGCGCAGCGAGGCGATCACGTCGCGGGTCGTCACCGGCGATCCGTCGTGGAAATTGAGCCCGTCGCGCAGCGTCATCGTGTAGGTCAGCTTGTCGGCGCTGATGTCGTAGGTGTCGACCATCTGCGGCTGAGGCACGAAATCGTCGTCGACCCCGAACAGCATGTCGTAGATCAGCAGGCCGTGGATGCCGGCGATCGTCTGGGTCGTCCAATGCGGATCGAGCGTGCGAACGTCGGCGTGCATCACCGCGCGCAGCACCTTCTCCTGCGCCTTCGCGCCGTCGGGCATCGCGCCGAACATGCCGCCGATCGCTGCGGCGCCGGCCAGCATGAGGGCGCGCAGCTTGGTCTTGCGTTTCGTCATCGCCAGGACCTCCTCGTTCCCCTGTTCCGCCTGTCGGCGTCCGGGGGACGATGATGGACGCACGCGGCGTGACTGTGCAACCGGTAAACCGGCGAAGGTAGGTTCAGCCGCCGCCCGCGTGACGCCGGAACGCCGCGGCCAGGGTTCCGAAAGCAGCCTTGCGCGTGGTCTTGTCGGCGGCGATCAGGCCCTTGCGGTTGAAGCCGCGCTGGAATCCGGTCTGGCGACGCTCCGAGCGGAAGTCGTAGAGCAGCCAGGCGGCATAACCCGCCATCCACGGCACTCTGGAGACGATCTCGAACTGGCGGCGGTGGAATTCCGCCTGCCAGTCCTCGGTGAACAGGATCCTGCCCGCGCCGCGATGGCCGGCCAGCGCGTCGGCGCCGGCCTCGCTGACGACCACCGGCTTGCCAGGATCGGAATTCTCGATCAGCCGCTCCAGCCCCGAGAAATCCGGCTCGTACCAGCCGAAATACTCGTTGAGGCCGATCACGTCGAGTTCGTCCGCAAGCCGGTCCGCGATGCTGAAGTCCCGGCGGTTGATCAGGCAGGCGGCGGCGACGAGGCGGGTGGGATCGGCCGCCCGCGCGGCGCGGGCCAGCCCGGCCATGAAGGCGAAGCGCGCCTCGGTGTCGGCGTTCTCGTTGCCGATCCCCCAGATCGCGACGCTGGCGCGGTTGCCGTCGCGCGCGATCAGTTCCAGCAGCTGGTTCAGCGCGTCCGCGTAGGTCGCCGGGCTGGCGAAGTCGATCGCCCAGTAGACCGGGATCTCGGCCCAGAGAAGGATCCCCGCCTCGTCCGCCATGCGGGCGACATCGGGATGGTGCGGATAATGGGCAAGCCGCAGGAAATTCGCCCCCAGCTCGCGGGCATGGGCCAGCCGGCGCCCGATGTCGGCGGCGGACGTGACCCGCCCCAGCGCCAGATCGTCCTCATGGACGCAGGCCCCGCGCAGGAAGACGGGGGCCCCGTTGAGCAGGATCCGCGTCCCGTCGACGGCGAGCCGCCGGAAGCCGACGCGCTCGCGCAGCCGGTCGGCGCCGAACCCGACCTCGACATCGTAGAGGCGCGGCGTCGCCGGGGACCAGAGCGCGGGCGTGGCAGGAATCCGCGCGCGTCCCTGCCCGGCCCGGATCGCCACCGGCGCGTCGATCGCGAGTTCCGCGATCGCGACCCGCGCGGTGCCGTCGGCAGGATCGGAAAGCTCGACGACGATCTCGATCTCCGGCGCGTCGGATGCCAGCGAGATCCCCACCCGGCGCAGGAAGACCGGCGGCACGCGGACCAGGAACACCTCGCGATGGATGCCGCCGTAGTTGAACCAGTCGAAATGATCCATCGGCACCCGTTCCGGCCGGCGACGGTTCTCCACCATGACCAGGATCCGGTTGCTGCCCGCCTGCAGCGCGCCGCCGATCTCGCAACTGAACGGCGTCGAGCCGCCGAGATGCCCGCCGACGCAGATGCCGTTGACGAAGACCAGGGCGGCGTGGGCGACGCCCTCGAAATGCAGGAACTGACGTTCGCCCGCTGGCCCCGGCTGGAAACCGATGTCGCGCGCGTACCAGGCCGCGCCCTCGAAATAGCGCCATTCGTCGCGCAGCAGGTTCCAGCAGGACGGCACCGGCACCTTGGTTCCGGCCTCCGCCTCGTAGTCGCGCGGAACGGCCCATTGCGACGGCGGGGTATCGTCCAGCGCGTACCATTTCTGCCGCAACCCCTCGTCGAAGAGGTCGAGCGTCATCCGCCATTCGCCGCACAGGCTCTCCGTCGGGCGTCCGGCGAGCGAGATCAGGTCGCGATGCCCCCGGCGGAACCGATGCAGCGGCGCCGCATAGGCCTCGTCGTGCAGATGGGCGAAGGGATCTTCCGGAACGGCCGCCATCTTCAACCCGCCACCCTGTAGCCGATCCCGGGCATCGCCCGGAACCGCCATGGCCAGCGCCCGGGCCAGAACAGGTCGGCGATCATCGCGATCGCGATCCACCGGAACCAGGTCGCGAAGCTGTTCGAGATCCCCTGCGGTTCGGCGTAGCCCCGTACCCAGCCGTCCTGCCGGCGGATGCCGCCACGCACGTCGCAGAACCCGCCATCTTCCTCCTGCCAGCCGAGCAGCGCGGGCAGCAGCGTCGCCAGCCACGCCTCGGTGTCGGCGCGCCGGTGGCCGGTCAGGCGATGGCCATGGACGAGGAGGTCGACGGCATCGACGTCGATGCAGGCGCTGTCGATCCGCGGCGGCAGCGTCAGGACATAATCGATCGAGCGGTCCTGGCCCGGCAGGATCCGTCCGCGCAGGAACCAGAGGTGATGGTTGTGCATCGATCCGGCGAAGGCATGCAGAAGACGCAAGGGATCGCTCGCCTGGCCGACGCCCCAGAATCCGGTCGCCGGTTCCTGGGTGCGGTCGTGCCAGTCGAACAGCGCGGCGAAGGCCAGATCGGCCGCACGCCGGTCGCCGTCGTCGCCGAACCTCGCGATCAGGTGAAGGAAGCTGCCGAGATTGACGATGTTGTTGCCCTCCTGCCACGGATCGCGCATGTCGCGCCGGGCAAGCCAGGATTCGAGACAGGCGACGTCGAGATAGGGCCGCGCGAAGTCCAGCACCGGCGCGCGCCGCGCCTCCAGCATCTCGATCGCGCCCAGCGCGTAGTTGGTGACGTGGAAATCGATGTAGCGCCAGGTCTCCGCCGGATCGGGCTTCTTGAAGACCGCGTCCTCGCGCATCCCCGGCATGCGGAAGCGACCGTCCGGCAGCCGGTGGGATTCGATCCAGGCGACGAGCGCCGCCCGCTCCTCGGGCACGAAATCCTCCAGCCCGCCGATCAGCGACCGGCACAGGACCGCGTTGTAGGTGCCGGGCAGCAGCACGCCCGGCCAGGCCCGGGGATCGTGGAACGCGGAGATCCTGCCGACGCCCCGCGGCAGACCCGGCGCCTGCATGGCGTCGAGCCAGGCCAGGGTGCGGCGCCGCGCGGCCTCGATGCGGGCGGTCATGTCCGGATCCGGCCTCATCCCTTCACCGCCCCCGCGGCCATGCCCTGCATCACCCGCCGCTGCGCCAGCAGGAACACGACCGCGACCGGCAGCGTGGTGACGACCGCCAGCGCCATGATGCCCTGGAAATTCGATCCCAGTTCCGTGTTCATCGCCAGCAGCGCCACCGGCAGCGTGTAGGTGTCGGGCGATCGCGAGATGACCAGAACCGGGAACCACTGCGCCCAGTTGATCATGAAGCCGATCAGCGCGACGGTCGCCGTCACCGGCATCGCCATCGGCAGCACCACCGACCGGAGGATCCGCAGTTCAGAGGCGCCGTCCATCTGCGCGGCCTCGATCACCTCGCGCGGGATGGCGCGGAAGAACTGCTCGAACAGGAAGAACTGGATCGGCCCCAGCGCCAGGAACAGCACGATGCCGGCGCGCGTGCCGAGCAGCCCCAGCTTGAAAAGAACGACATAGACCGGGATCACCAGCAGCATGTAGGGATACATGATCGTGATCAGGAAGAAGCGCCGCAGCGTCGCGAAGCCCGGCAGATCCGGCCGCCGGACCAGGGCATAGGCGCCCGCCGCCGTGACCGCGACGCCGAGCAGCGTCGCGGCGAGCGTGATGACCACGGAGTTGGCGACATAGACCCAGAGATCGACGCCACCGATGCGCGCGATCTGCCGGAAGATCGCCAGGTCGAGGCTCTCGGGCAGCAGGCGCAGCGGATCGGTCATCATCGCGCGCGTCGTCCGGAACGCGCCGATCAGCATCCACCAGTAGGGGTAGAGGAAGAGCAGCGCCACCGGCACGGCCAGGGCGTGCGCGGCGAACACGGCGAGGCGCGAAGGCCGGCTCATCGCCCGGCCCCCCGGTCGGCGACGCGCAGCGCCAGCAGCGACAGCGCGACGACGAGCGCGAACAGGATCGTGGCCATCGTCGTCGCCTCGCCGTACCGGCCCTGGTCGAAGAGCTGGTAGGCGTAGTAGCTGACGAAATTGGTGCGGTCGTTGGGACCGCCCTTGGTCATCACGACGACCACGGTGAAGGTCTTGAGGAACTGGATCGTCGCGTAGACCAGGTTGACCGTCAGCGCCGGACGCAGCTGCGGCAGGATCACGTGACGCCAGCGCTGCGCGGCCGAGGCCCCGTCGATCGCCGCGGCCTCCTCCAGCGCGCGGTCGCGGATGGCGAGATTGGCGAGGAAGATCACCATGTAGAATCCGGCATGGTGCCAGAGCTCGGCCGCCAGCACCGCCCATATCGCGCTGCCGGGATCGGACAGGCCGCCGAACCGCGGCAGACCGGCCAGATCGAGCGCCGCGTTCACCGCCCCGAAGGACCGGTCGAACAGCCAGCGCCAGACGACGTAGCCGGCGACGTCGGGCGTCACCACCGGCAGGAAGAGCGCCAGCCGCACGAAGAGGTTGGCGCGGCGCAGCAGCGTCGAGTCGAGCAGCGCCGCGGCGCCCAGCGCAAAGGCGAGATTGGCCGCGACCGCGAGCGCGGTGTAGGCGAGGGTGCGCGCCAGCGAGGCGATGAAGAGCGGATCGCCCAGGACCTTGGCGTAGTTGGCGAAGCCGACATAGGTCGGGGTGGCGCGCAGCGCCGTCGCCGATGCCGTGAAGCTCATCTCGACCGACAGCAGGATCGGCCACATGCCGAACAGGATGGTGAGCGCGGCGAAGGGCAGCACCAGGGCGTAGAACACCCGGCCCTGCCACATCTGCGCCAGCGCGCCCGCCATCCGTTCCTCCCGCGGCCGCGAAACCGCCGGCGGCGCGTCGCCGCGCCGCCGGCATCGTCGCCGTCACTTCGACAGCCGGGCGACCATATCGCGCATCTCGCGCGCGGTCTCGGCGATGAATGGCTTCCAGTCGGCCGGCGGCGCCGCGATCCCCGCCAGCAGCTTGCGGTGATACGCGGCCTCGACCTCCGGATACCAGGGATGGATCGACTCCGGGAAGTCGTAGGCGACCAGCCGCGCCTCGGCGCGCGCGAAATACTGAGAGCGCTCGGACAGCTTCGAGACGTCCAGGTCCTTGCGCACCGCGGCCCCCACCGTCTCCAGCGACGCCTGCTGCGCCGCCTTGCCCAGCATGAAGCGCGCGAATTCGATCGCGAGCTGCCGATTGGGCGAATTCTCGGGGATGCCGATCCCGCGCATGCCGCCGATCACCACCGCGTTCGGACGGGCGGGGTCGAATTTCGGCCAGGGGCCGGAGACGAAGTCGCCGCCGAGGACGGCGGGCTGGTCCCATTTGCGCACGTTCCAGTCGCCGACGCGGAACATGCCGGCGCGGCCGCCCTCGATCACCTGATACATCTCGGTGAAGGAGTGGTTGACCGTGTCGGGCGCGACGAAGCGGTAGGTGCTGTATGTCTTGAGGAACTCCTCGAGCACCTGGGCATGGGCCGGCTGGTCGATCACCACCTTGCCCGACGGGTCGACCAGGGTGTGGCGCAGGCCCGAGCCGAACACGAACAGGTCGAGCATGTGGATCAGGTCGCGCGGCTTGGCGGCCTGCAGCGCCATGGCCATGGTGTCGGCGCGGCCGTTGCCGTCGGGATCCGCGTCGCGGAACTTCGCGGCCACGCGCTTCACGTCGTCCCAGGTCTCCGGGAACGTCTCGCCGACCTTGTCGAGCCAGCTCTTGCGCATGCCGAGCGCCATCTGCACGCGCTGCATCGGGATGATGATCATCCGGTCCTTGAACGTCGCGACGCGCAGGTCGTCCTCGCCCAGGAAGCCGCGGTCCGGGACCGCGTCCAGGACCGGCTTCATGTCCATCATCCGGCTGGTCTGGGTCTGGATCCGGATGACCCGCTCGTAGTTGTTGAAGATCAGGTCGGGCGCGGTGTCGGTGTTGATGGCGCCGATGACCCGGCCGAACCACTGGTCGGTCGGGAAGCTCAGCGAGCGCACGCTGGCGCCCGGCCGCTGCTTCGCGAACTCCGCGCTCATGCGCTCGAACCAGGCGATGCCGTTGTCGCCCAGATCGTGCCAGACCGTCAGCGTCTGCGCCCCGGCCGCCGCGCAGGCGAGCCAGAGCCCGGCCAGCGCGCCGCCGATCGCCTTGAATGCCGCCATCGCCTTCCTCCCTCGGTTGCGGGGGCCGGTCCGCCGGCACCCCGGTTTTGGGAAAACGTTTTCCCTGTCCGGAGACGCTATCCCCGCGAACGGGTTGCGCGCAAGCCCGCAATGACCACATTTGGCGGGTGACCGACTCGACACGACCCGAACGCCCCGGAAGCCAGCCATCGATCGCCAGCGTCGCCGCGCGCGCCGGCGTGTCGATCGCCACGGTCTCGCGGGTGGTCAACGGCGTCGCGAACAAGGCATCTGCGGCGACGACCGAGCGCGTCCGGCGCGCGATCCTGGAACTGGGCTACCGGCCGATCAGCGCCGGGCGCGACCTGCGCCAGCGCAGCAGCCGGATCGTCGCGCTGCTGACCGCGAACCTCGCCAACCCGGCCATGGCTGCCATCGCCGCCGCCGCGGAGGCGGCGCTGCGCGCCGAAGGGCTGGTCATGGTGCTGTGCGACACCCACGACCGGCCGGAGCTGCAGGACGAGTATCTGCTGGCGATGCGCGCGCAGCGCGCGCGGGCGATGGTCCTGCTGGGCGCGGTCGCGAGCCCGGTGCTGGCCCGGATGCTGCAGGAGCGCGAGCCGCTGGTCTTCGTCAGCCGCCGGTCGCCGCACGGCGACGCGCCGTTCGTCGGGATCGACAACCGGGTCGCGGGCGTCGAAGTCGCCCGGCATCTGGTCGAACGCGGATGCCGCGATCTGGCCGTGATCCACGGCAATCTCGCCTCGTCGGCGACCGCCGAGCGCCTCGCGGGCTTCCGCGCCGAGGCCCGGCGCCTCGGCGCCGCGCCGCACCGCGGCGCCATCCTTTCCGGCGCGGCCGGCGACCATCTGCGCCTCGGCTACACGGCGATGGGCCGTCTTCTGGAACGCGGACGCCGTCCCGACGGGCTGTTCTGCACCAGCGATCTCATCGCCTTCGGCGCGCGCCGGCGCGCGCTCGAAGCCGGGCTCGACGCGCCGCGCGATCTGGTCGTCGTCGGGTTCGACGATTCCCCGCTCAACGACTGGGTGGCGCCGTGGCTCACCTCGGTGCGCGTGCCCTACGACAGCTTCGGCCCGGCCATCGCCCGCGCGATCGCCGGGCGTCCGGCGCCGGGCGCGGACATCGACACCATCCTGCCCCACCTGCTGGTTCCCCGCGGCATGGCCGCGCCGGGCGGTGCGCGTGAGTGACGGGCAGACCGAGCCGCGCGAGCGCCGCCCGCAGGGCGTACGCGGCGGCCGGACCTATCGGCGGCCGGCGGCACGGCGGCCGCGCGCGGCGACCCTGGAGTCGATCGCGTCCTGGATGCGCGGTCCGGCGCTTCAGATCGGCAGCCCGATCAAGCTGATCGACGCGCTGTGCTGGCGGCTGGTGGCGGCCGGGCTGCCCGTCGACCGCTGCGGCGTCACCGTCGCCGTGCTCCACCCGCAATTCACCGGCTACAGCATCCGCTGGTGGCGCGAGACGGGGGAAGCGGCCGAGTTCCTGGTCGAGCACGGCGTCTACAGCAACGAAGCCTTCCTGCGCAGCCCCTTCCCGCCCGTGGTCGAGCGCGGGGAGATCCTGCGCGTGCGGATCGACCCCGCGGCGACGAGCTTTCCCTATCCGGTGATCGCGGATCTCGCAGCCCAGGGCTACCGGGACTACATCGCGCTGCCGATCCGCCTGAGCACGATCGCCGCCGCGGGCCGGGTCTGGCCCTTTCAGGTCTGCGTCTTCGCGACCCGGCGCGATGAGGGCTTCGCCGCGTCCGACATCGCCGCCTTCGCTGCGATCGTCGACGGGCTGGCCGCACCGCTGGCGCTGGCAACCGAACGGCGCAAGTCGCGCGACCTGCTCGCGGTCTATCTCGGTTCCGGGGTGGCGCCACGCGTCCTGTCCGGGGAGATCACCCGCGGCTCGGGCGAGGCGCTCCATGCCGCGATCCTCGCGACCGACATGCGCGGCTTCACGGCGCTGACCGATCGCCTGCCCGCGCAACGGATCGTGGACCTGCTCGACGCGTGGTTCGACGGTCAGGTCCGCGCCGTCCACGAGCATGGCGGCGAGGTGCTGAAGTTCATGGGCGACGGGATGCTCGCGATCTTCCCCATCGGCGACATCGAGTTCGCCCGCGACGCGGCACGCCGGGCGCTGGCGGCGGCGCGCGGCGCGCTCGCCTCGGCACGGCACCTCGACCGCGATCCCGGCTTCGCCGACGCCCACCCCCTGCGGGCGGTCGCGGCGCTGCATGTCGGCGAGGTCTTTCACGGCAATATCGGCGCCGAGGACCGGCTCGACTTCACCGCGATCGGCCCCGCCGTCAATCTTGTCGCGCGACTCGAGGCGCTGGCCAAGACCCTGGACCGGGATCTCATCCTGTCGGCGCCGTTCGCGCGGCTTTCGGGCACGACCACCGTTCCGCTGGGTCGCCATGCGATCAAGGGTCTCGCGACCCCGATCGAGGCCTTCGGCTGCCCGCCGGGCTGAGATGCCGCGCGATACGCCACCAAGCGTCGGCATGGTTGACCCCCTGTGAGCGGCGGCCATACTGACGCCGCTGAGCCAGGGGAACGACATGGGGTGGATCGTCGGGTGCGACGTCGGCGGAACCTTCACCGACTTCTACATCCACGAACAGGACAGCGGCGAGTTCTTCGTCCACAAGACGCCATCGACCCCGGACAACCCGGCACGCGCGATCGTCGAGGGGTTGAAGGCGGCATGCGCTGCGCGCGGCATCGAACCGCGCGAGGTGCTGCGTCTCGAACACGGCACGACCGTGGCGACGAACTGCCTGATCCAGCGCCGCGGCGGCCGCGTGGCGCTGCTCACCACCGCCGGCTTCCGCGACCTGCTGGAGATCGGACGGCAGATCCGGCCGCGCATGTTCGACCTGCAGACCGACCAGCCCGAACCGCTGGTGCCTCGCGAATGGCGGATCGAGGTCGGCGAGCGTGTCCACGCCGACGGCCGCATCGGCCGGCCGCTGGAGGCGGGCGATCTCGCGCGCGCCGTCGCGGCCGTCCGCGACGCCGGCGTCGACGCGGTCGCCGTCTGCTTCCTGTTCGGGTTCCTCAATCCGGCGCACGAGCGACAGGCCGGCGATGCGCTGCGCGCCGCGGCGCCTGGCCTCTACGTCTCCCTGTCCAGCGAGGTCCAGCCCGAGTTCCGTGAATACGAACGGCTCTCGACCACCGTCCTCAACGCCTATCTTCAGCCCGTGATGGTGGATTACCTGACGGCCCTCGAACGCGAGATCGGCGCCGCCTTCCCCGTCGCCACGATCGGAATCAACCAGTCCTCCGGCGGATTGATGTCGATCGACCGCGCCCGGCGCTTTCCGGTGCGCACCGCACTCTCCGGGCCGGCGGCCGGCGCGGTCGGCGCGATCCACGCCGCCCGCCTCGCCGGCCGGCCCGACGTGATCACCTTCGACATGGGCGGCACGTCGACCGACGTGGCGCTGCTGCGCGGCTACGCCGCCGGCACCAGCTTCGACCGGACCGTCGCCGACTTCCCGGTCCGGCTGCCGATGCTCGACATCGCGACCATCGGCGCCGGCGGCGGCTCCATCGCCTGGTTCGAGCGCGACGGGCTGATGAAGGTCGGGCCGATCAGCGCCGGCGCGGTGCCCGGTCCGGCCTGCTACGGGATCGGCGGCGACCGGCCGACGGTCACGGACGCCAATCTCGTGCTCGGGCGCCTCAGCGCGCGCGGCCTGATCGGCGGCCGCATGCCGCTCGACGTCGTGAAGGCGCGCGCCGCCCTGGCGCCGCTCGCCGGGCGCCTCGGGTTCACCATCGAGCGCGCCGCCCATGGCGTGCTCGGCATCGTCGTATCCAACATGGTGCGTGCGATCCGCTCCGTCTCGGTCGAACGCGGGCACGACCCGCGCCGCTTCACGCTGATGCCCTTCGGCGGCGCCGGCGCCCTGCACGCCGTCGACGTGGCACGCGCCCTCGGCGTGCGCGAGATCCTGGTGCCGCCCGCGCCGGGAATCCTCTGCGCCCAGGGCCTCGTGGTGTCCGACCTCAAGGAGGACTTCGTGCGAACGCTGCGGCGGACGATGGACGACGATGGCGCCATGGCGCTCGGCCGCGAACTTGCCGCGCTCCTCGCCGCGGCGACGCGTTGGTGCGAAGGCGAGGCGATCGCGCCGGCGGACCGCCGCTTCGCGGCCACGCTCGACATGCGCTATGTCGGCCAGAATTTCGAGCTCGCGGTTCCGCTGGGCGAGATCGATCCCGCGGCCGGGGTGGCGCTGCCGGATCTGACGGCGCTGCGCCGGGCCTTCTTCGAGGTCCACGAGCGCAGCTACGGGTATTTCAATCCGGAAGACGCGATCGAGGTCGTCAACCTGCGCCTCGCGGCGCGTGGCCTGATCAAGCCCTCGGCGCGATCCTGGCGGGAGGGACGCGCCGACGGGACGCCCACGCCCGCCGGGATGCGCGACGTCTGGTTCGATCCTGACCGGGCGGCGCCGACGCCCGTCTACGACCGCGACGACATGCGCGCCGGGCACAGCCTGACGGGCCCGGCCGTGATCGAGCAGCTCGATGCGACGACGCTGGTCTATCCCGGCGACCGGCTGACGGTCGACGCTGCCTTCAACCTGCTCATCGAGACCGCGACATGACCGCGACGCCCGACCCCGTCACGCTCGAGATCCTGCATAACGCCCTGCGATCGATCGTCGACGAGAGCTTCATCTCGCTGATGAAGAGCGCCTATTCGACCAACATCAAGGAGCGCCACGACCATTCGACCGCGCTCATGGACCGGGCCGGTCGGCTGGTCGCGC
>JBIKLI010000201.1:0-8044 GCA_044359885.1 Alphaproteobacteria bacterium
ACCGGGCGGTTGATCCGGCCCGGCTTGTCTGGAAATGTCGTTCGGGAAAATGTCTGGAGGAACTGCCATGAATGTTTCGCGTCGATCCATGCTCGCAGGCGCGACCGCCCTGTCGGCGCTCCCGCTCTCGGGACTGGTCGCTCAGGAGCGACGGACCCTTTCGATCGTCACCGGTGGCACCGGCGGCGTCTATTATCCGCTGGGCGGCGGGCTCGCGAACATGCTGGCCAAGCATGTTCCGGGCTGGCAGGCCACGTCCGAGGTGACCGGCGGCTCGGTGGACAATCTGCGACTGATCGGCGCCCGCCGCGCCGATATCGGCTTCACCATGGCCGATGCCAGCCTCGACGCGGCTCGCGGCGAGGACAAGTTCAAGGGCAGCCCGGTCCCCAATCGTGCCCTGGCCGTGCTCTATCCGAACCGCATGCATGTCGTCACGATCGAGGGAACGGGCATCAATTCGATGCGCGACCTCAAGGGCAAGCGCGTCTCGACCGGTTCGCCCGGCAGCGCCACGGAGGTCATGGGGTTCCGTCTGCTGGAGGCCGCGGGGATCGACCGCGAAAAGGACATCCGGCGCGAGCGTCTGGGCGTGGCGGAGTCCACGAATGCGCTCAAGGACCGGAAGATCGACGCGTATCTGTGGGTGGGCGGATTGCCGACCGCGGCGGTCACCGACCTTGCGGCCACCCCGAACGTCAAGATCAAGATGATCGATCATGCCGAGTTCGTGGACGCAATGAACGCCAAGTGGGGCGCACTCTACGCCAAGGGGGCGATCCCGGCGGGCACCTATCCCGGCCAGGACCGGGACAATCCCAACGCCGATGTCTGGAACATCCTCGTGGTGCACGAGGGCATGCCCGAGGAAGTCGCCTACCGGATCACCAAGGTCATCTTCGAGAACACGGCGGAATGGGCCACGGTCCACGCCGAGGCGCGCAACGTGACGCTCGCCAACCAGAGGCAGGCCAACTCCCCGGTTCCGTTCCATCCGGGCGCGGCGCGCTATTTCACCGAACGGGGCATCTCGCTCGGTTCGTGAACGCCTGCCTGAACGGCAGAACGGGAACGGCGCGCGGCGGCCCGGGACGGCCGCGCGCGCCGTTCGTCCTGGAGGGGGGACGGCGATGAATGCGGACGAGGCGCGACGGCCAGGCGCGGACCATCTCCGCAAGGCAGAGGCGATCGCGGCCTCGGAGGAGGGCCCGGCCAACCGGCTGGGAGGCTGGATCGGCCATGCCGTCGCGGGCCTCGCGATCGCCAGCACGCTGTTTCATCTCTACGCCGCCTACGACATCGTGCCGACCCAGACGTTGCGGCCGGTCCATGTCGCCATCGTCCTGGTCCTGATCTTCCTGCTGTTCCCGGTGGCCATCCGGTTCCGGGACCGGATCCGCTGGTGGGACCTGGCGGCGATCGCCGGGGCGCTTTTCGCCGTCGGCTACATGATCGCGGGCGGCGAGGATTTCGGCGACCGGGCGAGCCTGCCGAATCGCGACGACGTGCTCGTCGGAGCGCTTTTCATCCTGCTGCTGCTGGAGGCGACGCGGCGGACCACGGGCTGGATCATGCCCGCGCTGGGCGTGATCTTCATCGCCTACGCGTTCTGGGGGCCCTACCTGCCGCCGCCCTGGACGCATCGCGGCTACGATGCCGATCGCATCGTCGGTCATCTCTTCATGACGCTCGAGGGCATCTTCGGCACCGCCGTGGATGTCTCCTCGAGCCTGATCGTCCTGTTCACGATCTTCGGCGCGATCCTGCAGGCCTCGGGCGCCGGCAAGTTCTTCATCGATTTCTCGTTCCGCGCGATGGGCGGCCAGGCGAACAGCGCGGGCCGCGCGATCGTCCTGTCGTCCTTCCTGCTCGGCGGGCCGTCCGGCTCCGGCGTCGCTACCACCGTAACGATCGGATCCGTCGCCTATCCGCTGCTGAGCAAGGCCGGCTATGGCCGCAACGCCGCGGGTGGCCTGCTCGCGGCCGGCGGGCTTGGCGCCATCATCTCGCCGCCGGTTCTGGGCGCGGCCGCCTTCCTGATCGCCGAGTTCCTGAAGATCTCCTATCTCGACGTCATCCAGATGGCGCTGATCCCGACCATCCTCTATTATTTTACTCTGCTGCTGATGGTGGAAATGGATGGCGGCCGTTTCGCCATCTCCAGGGTCGATCTGGGACGCACCGAGACCCTCCTGCAGCTGACCCTGCGCCAGGGGTTCCACTTCACCTCGCTGATATCCGTCGTGGTGCTCATGGTGATCGGTTATTCGCCGGTCATGTCGGTCTTCTACGCCACGGTCCTGGCCGTGCTCGTAAGCTATCTGTCGCGCGAGACGGCGCTGACCCCGCGCAAGCTGGCCGACGCGCTGGCAGCCGGGACCACGAGCGTTCTCGGGACGGCGGCGACCTGCGCCTGTGCGGGGATCATCGTCGGCGTGGTCACCCTGACCGGGCTTGGCCTGAAATTCAGCTCGATCGCGATCGCCTATGCCGGGGGATCGGTGGTGCTGACGGCCGTCTACACCGCCCTGATCGTCTGGATCGTCGGCCTCGCCGTGCCGGTGACGGCGAGCTACATCATCTGCGCCGTCGTCGCCGCGCCGGCGCTGATCAAACTCGGCGTTCCCGATTTCGCCGCGCACATGTTCATCTTCTACTACGCGGTGCTGTCCGAGGTCTCGCCGCCGACCGCGCTGTCGCCCTTCGCGGCCGCCGCGATCACCGGCGGCAATCCCTACGCGACGACGCTGGAGAGCTGGAAATACACGATGCCGGCCTTCCTGGTTCCCTTCGTCTTCGTGCTGGACCCGATGGGGGCCGGCCTGCTGCTTTCCGTCCCCAAGGGCGGCGACTGGTTCGATGTGGCCTGGGTGACGTTCACCACCGCGGTCGGGATCGCCGGCTTCGCCGTCGCCGCGCAGGGCTGGCTGTTCGGCCGCGTCGAAGGCTGGCTGCGCGCGGTCGCGGCGACGGTCGGCGTGGCGCTTCTCTTCCCGAGCATCGTCGATGCGGCATCCAGCGCACTGCAACCGCAGGATATCGCCTGGGTAAAGGGCGCCGGTCTCGCGATGGCGGCGGCAGGTCTCGGTTTCGTGGCGCTGCGCCGCAGGTGATCGGCGGAAGCTTCAGCGCTGGTGACGCCAGCGCCGCGCCAGCCACGGACCCGCCACCGCGAGGACTGCGATCGCCAGGATCGTGGCCGAACCCGGGCGCGTGACCAGCGTGGTCCAGTCCCCGCCGCTGATCGTCAGCGCCTGGCGCAGCGCCTGTTCGGCGAACGGGCCGAGGATCATGCCGATGATCACCGGCGCGGTCGGAAAATCGTACCGGCGCATGAAGTAGCCCAGGACGCCGATCGCGTAGAGGATGGCGATATCGAGCGGCGACTGCGATTTGTTGTAGGCGCCGATGGTCGCGAAGACCAGGATGCCGGCATAAAGCATCGGGGGCGGGATGCGCAGCAGCTTCACCCACAGCCCGACAAGCGGCAGGTTGAGCACCAGCAGCATGACGTTGCCGATGAACAGACTGGCGATCAGTCCCCAGACCAGCGCCGGCTGGTTCTGCATCAGGAACGGACCGGGCTGGATCCCGTAGCTCTGGAAGGCCGAGAGCATGATCGCGGCCGTGGCCGATGTCGGCAGCCCAAGCGTCAGCATCGGCACCAGCACCCCGGCGGCCGACGCGTTGTTCGCGGCCTCGGGTCCTGCGACGCCCTCGATCGCGCCCTTGCCGAATTCCTCGGGGTGCCTGGAGAGCCGCTTCTCCGCGTAGTAAGACAGGAAGGTCGGGACTTCCGCGCCGCCGGCGGGCAGGGCGCCGATCGGAAACCCGATGAAGGCGCCGCGCAGCCACGCCTTCCAGGACCGCGCCCAGTCCTGTGCGCTCATCCAGAGCGAGCCGCTGAGGGCGAGGATCTCGTCCTTCGAGGTCCGGTAGCGCGAGCACAGCCATAGCGTTTCGCCGACGGCAAACAGCCCCACCGCGACCTGGATGACGTCGATCCCGTCGAGAAGCTCGGCGATGCCGAAGGTGAGCCGGGCCTGACTGGTCTGGTTGTCGACGCCCACCAGTCCGAGGAACAGCCCCAGGAACAGCGACGTGAGCCCGCGCAGCGCCGAGTTGCCGAGCACGGCGGACACCGTCACGAAGGCCAGGACCATCAGCGCGAAATACTCGGCCGGTCCGAATTTCAGCGCCAGTTCCACCACCGCCGGTCCGAGGAAGGCGAGGCCGAGCGTGCCGATCGTGCCCGCCACGAAGGAGCCGATCGCGGCGGTCGCGAGCGCCTGGGCGCCACGTCCGCGCCGGGCCATCTTGTGGCCTTCCATCGCGGTGACGATCGTGGCGCTCTCGCCCGGCGTGTTGACCAGGATGGATGTCGTCGACCCGCCATACATCGCGCCATAGTAGATGCCGGCGAACATGATGAAGGCGGCGGTCGCATCGACCTTGAAGGTGATCGGCAGGAGCAGCGCGATCGTGACCGCCGGCCCGATGCCCGGCAGCACGCCGATGGCCGTGCCCAGCGTGGTGCCCAGCAGGCACCAGAACAGGTTGATCGGGGTCAGCGCGACCGCGAAGCCCTGGGCGAGGCCGGAGATCGGATCCATGTCAGAGAATCCCCTCGAGGATCCCGGCACCGACGCGGATCCCGAGCAGCTTCTCGAAACCGAGATGGGCCAGCATCGCGATGACGAAGCCGATCCCGGCATTCCGGGCCCAACGCGCCGAACCGAAGCCGCGCGCGACCAGGGAGAAGAGGAGTGTGGAGGCGAGCACGAATCCCAGCGGCTTCACCAGCGCGACGTTGAGCGTGAGACCGGCCGCGAGCCAGCCGAGGGCGGGCAGGTCGGGCGTTCCCGGCGCCGCGGGTTCGGCGCGCCAGCGTCCCGCGAGCGCGGCGGCGAGCAGCACGGCACCAAGGGCGGCCAGCCCGCCGCCGACGATGTACGGCATCACCCGCGGGCCCAGTTGGGCGTAGAGCGGCGAGCGGATCGTCCCGGCCTGCCAGATCACGATGGCCGCGAGCGTCATCAGCGCGACCGACACCGCCAGCTCGCCCTGTCCCCGCCGCATCGACCGTCCTCCGACCCGGGAAAAGGGCCGGGCGCGCCCGAAGGCGGTGCCCGGCCCGGCGTCGATGACCGTTCCTCGCTTCGCCGTCAGGCGAGGCCGAGATCCTTCAGCACGGCCTCGGTGCGGCGGAACTCCTCCTGCACATAGGCGCCGAAGGCGTCGCCGGTCAGGAGCACGTTGGTCCAGTCCTGCTTGGCGAGGATCTCCTGCCAGGCAGCCGACTTCACCATGGCCTCGATCAGGTCGATCATCGCCTTGCGCTGCGCGTCGGTGACCCCCGGCGGCGCGAAGACTCCGCGCCAGTTGGCGATCGAGACATCGACGCCTTGCTCCTTGAAGGTCGGAATGTCGACCCCCGCGATGCGCCGGTCGGCGGAGACGCCAAGCGCCTTCATGCGGCCGGCCTTGATGCTTTCGGCGAACTCGCCGAGACCGGAGACGCCTGCCGCGACCTGACCGCCGATGATCATCGCGGCCGCCGGGCCACCGCCCGCGTTCGCCACATAGGCCACGCGCCGGGCGTCCGACCCGACGGCCTTGGCGATCAGGCCGGCCGTGATGTGGTCGGTGCCACCGGCGCCGCCGCCGGCGATCGGCACCTTCGACGGATCGGCCTTGAGGGCCGCGGCGAAGTCGCGCAGATCCTTGAACGGCGAATTGGCGGGCGCGACCACGACCTGGTACTCCTCGGTCAGACGCGCGACCGGCACCGCCGAGAGCAGGCTGACGGGGGCCTTGTTGGTGATGATCGATCCGACCATCACCAGACCGGCGACCATGATCGCGTTCGGGCGCCCGCGCCACTGGTTCAGGAATTCGGGCAGACCGACGACCCCGCCGGCGCCGCCCTTGTTGGTGATCTGGGCCGACCGGATCAGGTTCGCGGCCTTCATCGCCTGCTCCAGCGACCGGCCGGTCTGGTCCCAGCCGCCGCCGGGTGCGGCGGGAATGAACAGCTGCAGCTGGTCGATGGCCTGGGCGGAGGCACCACCGGCGCCAAGGATGCCAAGCGAAGCGCCGCCGAGCAGGCCGGCGCGCAGGAACTCACGTCGTTCGAACATCGGCGTCTCCCGAAGGGTTGTGTATGCTGGGGCCGAACCTATGGGGCGCGCGCCCCGCAGGCAAGCGCCCCCCCACGGAAGCCCGGATCCAGATGTCGTCGTCGACCGCCGCCGCCCCGCCGCCGTCACCCAGCGCCGTGATCCTGCGGGTCGCCCCGTATCTCTGGCGCGAACAGACGGCGGGACTGCGGGTGCGCATCTTCCTGGCGCTGGGGCTGCTGCTGGGCGCCAAGCTCGCCACCCTCGGCGTGCCGGTTCTCTACAAGCGGGCGGTCGATGCGCTCAGCGTGCGCGACGCCATCCTGATCGTGCCGATCGGACTGATCGTCGCCTATGGCGGCGCCCGGATCCTTGCTGCCACGATGCAGGAGCTGCGCACGATGATCTTCGACCCGGTGGCGCAGCATGGCGTCCATCGGCTGGCGCTGGAGACGTTCCGCCATCTGCATCGCCTGAGCCTGCGCTTCCATCTCGACCGCCAGACCGGCGGATTGTCGCGGGCGATCGAGCGCGGCATCAACGCGGTTGAGAACCTCGTCTACTACCTGGTCTTCCAGATCGCGCCGACCCTGCTCGAGATCCTGATGGTCAGCCTGCTGCTCTGGTGGCTCTACGACTGGCGCTACGCCGCGACGACCTTCGCCACGATCGCCGCCTATGCCGGCTGGACGCTGGCGATCACCCAGTGGCGGCTGGTCTACCGGCGGCGCATGCTGGAGGCGGAGAGCGAGGCCAACGCCAAGGCCGTCGACAGCCTGCTCAACTACGAGACCGTGAAGTACTTCGGCAACGAGGCCCACGAGGCGCGGCGCTTCGACGTGTCGCTGTCGGCCTACGAGCGCGCCGCGATCTGGAGCGCCAACACGCTGTCGCTGCTGAACATCGGCCAGGCCGCGATCATCGCGGTCGGGGTCACGATGGTCATGCTGCTCGCGGCCTCGGGCGTGGCGGCCGGCGAGACCGGCGTCGGCGATTTCGTCATGGTCAACGCCTATCTGATCCAGCTCTACCTGCCTCTCAACTTCCTCGGCACGATGTATCGCGAGCTGCGGCAGGCCCTGACCGATCTCGGTCAGATGCTGCGGCTGCTGGGCGAGGGCGTCGAGGTCGAGGACCGGCCGGACGCGCCGGCGCTGGCGGTCGCAGGCGGCACGGTCTGCTTCCGCGACGTCCGTTTCGGCTATGACGGTCGCCGGGAGATCCTGCGCGGCGTGTCCTTCGAGGTGCCGGCCGGCCGCAGTCTTGCGATCGTCGGACCCAGCGGGGCAGGCAAGTCGACGATCGCGCGGCTGCTGTTCCGGTTCTACGACGTCTCGGACGGCGCGATCCTGATCGACGGCCAGGATCTTCGCGCGGTGACCCAGGATTCGCTGCGCGCGGCGATCGGGATCGTTCCCCAGGACACGGTGCTGTTCAACGACACGATCTTCTACAACATCGCCTATGGCCGCCCGAGCGCGTCGCCGGCCGAGGTCGAGGAGGCCGCCAGGCTGGCGCGCATCCATGATTTCGTCATGGCGCTGCCGGACGGTTACCAGACGCGCGTCGGCGAGCGCGGTCTCAAGCTTTCGGGTGGAGAGCGCCAGCGCGTGGCCATCGCGCGAACCATCCTCAAGCGCCCGCGCGTCCTGATCTTCGACGAGGCGACGTCGGCGCTGGACACCCGTACCGAGCGCGCGATCCAGGATTCGCTGCGCGCGATCTCGCGCGACGTCACGACGCTGATGATCGCGCATCGGCTGTCGACCGTGGTCGACGCCGACGAGATCATCGTCCTTCAGGACGGCGCGGTCGCCGAGCGCGGCGACCATGCGGGGCTGCTGGCGCGCGGCGGCGTCTATGCGCGCATGTGGGCGCAGCAGGCCGAGGCCCGCGACGAGGACCACGGGCCGGGCTGAGGGCAC
>JBIKLI010000202.1:0-8038 GCA_044359885.1 Alphaproteobacteria bacterium
CTTCGTCGCCTATCTCTCCAGGCTCTGCAACATCGCCTACACGGCGACCCAGTACGCGCTGCTGTCGTCGCTGGCGACGGTCGGACGCACGACGCTGTCGGCGGGCGGCGGCTGGCTGTCGCTTCAGTTCGACTGGCCGCTGTTCTTCGTCGTCACCACCTTGGCGGCGCTGCCGGGTCTGGCGATGGCGTTCTGGGTGATGCGGCGCTTCCCGCCGCCGGCCGCCGCCTCCATCGAACGCCCGGGGAACGACATTCCATGACCCTCGCCATCGCCTTCGTCGGCGTCGCCCATTGGCACGCCCCGATCTATCGCGACTGCCTCGCGGCCCATGACGTGCGGATCGTGGGCGGCAGCGATCTCGATCCGGTCGCCGGTGCGGCCGCGGCCGCGCGGCTCGGCCTGCCGTTCTTCGCCGATGCCGACGACATGCTGGCGCGCACCCGGCCCGATTTCGTCTTCGTGACGCCGCGCCACGACCGGGTTCTCGAGGAACTCGCGCCGGTCCTGGCGCGCCGTCTGCCCCTTCTGGTGGAGAAGCCGATGGGCATCGACGGAGCGGTCGCGCGCGAGGCGGCGCGCCGTGTGCGCGCGGCCGGGGTCTATGCCGCCCCGGCCCTGCCCAACCGTCTGCTGGAGATCTGGGACCGGCTGCGCGCGCTCGCGGACGAGGGTCGCCTCGGCACGGTCATGCATGCCAGCTTCCGTCTCATAAACGGGCCGCCAGGCCGCTATCGCGACATGCATCACGTGCCCTGGATGCTCGAGCCGGCGATCGGCGGCGGCGGCGCGCTGCGCAATCTGGGACAGCACGGCGCCGATGCGACGCTGATCCTCGCGGCGGGCGCCGCGCCTGCGATCGCCGCCGCGCGCATCGTCCGGCATGGCCATGGCGAGGCGGTGGAGGAGTACGGCGCCGCGCTGATGACGCTGCCCGGCGGCGCGGTCGTGCAGGTCGAGGCGGGCTACAGCTGGGCGCCGCAGACCGGCGGCGACTTCGAATGGCGCATCGCCGCCACCGGGGCCACTCTGCGGCAGACCAGGGGCCGGCTGACGGTGCATCGTGCCGACGGGGCGACCGAGACGCTGGAAACGCCGCAGCCCAGCTACGCCCCGATGGTGGCGCGGGTCCTGGCGGATTTCCAGGCCGGCGCCTCGCCCTTCGCCACGCTTGAAGCATGCGCGGCTGCCGCCAGCCTCATCGATGCGATCTATGCCGCGGCATGACGGATCTTCGACCGCGCGGCCGGCGCCGCCCGTGGTTAACAAAACTTAGTGATTTGGTAAGTCAATTCGGCACTAGACTGAAGTGGAGTTTCGAGCCCCACCCCTCAACCTAGGAGCCAAGGAGATGACGTTCCTCAGTTCTCCGCGGCGCGCCCTGTTGCGCGCCCTGACCTTCGCCGCGGCGCTGATCCTCGCCCCCGGCCTGTCGTCGGCGCAACCGCTGGCGGCCCCGACGGGCGCCCCGATCCTGGAGATCACGGGCCGCGTGGCGGTCACCAACGGGGATGCGCGTGCGCGGTTCGATCTCGCGATGCTGGAGGCGCTGGGCGCCTCGCGCATCCGGACCTCGACGGCCTGGACCACTGGCCCGCAGAATTTCGAGGGTGTGAGCCTCAAGACGCTGCTCGAGCGCGTGGGCGCGTTCGGCAGCAGCGTCGAGGCCATCGCGCTCAACGACTACAAGGTCGAGATCCCGGTGTCGGATTTCGCGCGCTGGCCGGTCATCCTCGCCTATCGGATGAACGGCGAGCTGATGCGGGTGCGCGACAAGGGCCCGCTGTGGATCATCTATCCGCAGGACGACTTCCCGGCCCTCAACACCAAGGAGACGCAGGGCAAGTGGGTCTGGCAGGTCAAGGAACTGCGGGTGAAGTAGCGTGACCTGCGGCGGCGCGGCCGCGCGGCGGGCGCCCGAGCACGCGGCGACCGCATGACCGGCGCGCCGCGTCGTCGCTTGCCGCGCCCGGCGTGGCGGTCCGCGCTGGTCCAGCTGCTGGTGGCGTTCAGCATCCTCGGCATCGCGGCGCCCGCCTACTACTTCTACGACCGGTTCTCGCGCTACTACATCCAGCGCGAGAACCTGGTCTGGGCATCGACCGCCGCCGAGGTCGAACTGGCGCGTTACTCGATCGCGCTGCTCAGGGTCGCGGCGACCGGCGGCCAGCTTCCCGAGGCGCTGGCGACGGCCGAGTTCCGCTTCGACATCTTCCTCAGCCGGCTGGATCTCTATCGCGCCGGCAGCATCAACGACGCGCTGATGGCTCACCAGGACGGCCGGTCGATCCTGGCCCGGCTGGAGACCTTGGAGCCGGCGCTCGATCCGCGCAGCGTCAGCGACTGGGGCCCGCAGAGCGTCCAGCAGCTCGAGCGGCGGATCGCGAACGCGTCCCTGATCCTGCGCGACGCCTCGCTGATCCTTCTGCGGCGCGAGGGGCAGGACGAGCGCGAGCTGCTGGCCCTGCTCGAGACCAGCGCCATGGCGGCGATCGCCTTCCTGCTGACCGGCGGGCTGGCGCTGCTCTTCTTCCTGCGCGCGCGCAGCCAGGCGCTGCGCAGCGCCGAGCTGGCGCAGAGCGCGGCCGAGGAGGCGAACCGCGCCAAGAGCCAATTCCTCGCGACGATGAGCCACGAGATCCGCACGCCGCTCAACGCCGTGATCGGCCTGTCCAACCTGCTCTACGGCACGCAGCTGACCGCGCAGCAGCGCCACTTCGTCGAGACGATGGAGGCGGCCGGGGGCCAGCTGCTGCAGATCGTGAACGACGTGCTCGACTTCTCGCGGCTGCAGGCCGGCCGCGTCGAGCTGGTCGACTCGCCGGTCGACCTGCGCGGCTTCGTCGATCGTCTGATCCTGATCATCAACGGCCTGCCGAACGCCACGCGGCTGGAGATCGTCGCGCGCATCGCCGCGGACGTGCCGCATCGCATCGTCGCCGACGAGGCGCGGCTGATGCAGATCCTCACCAACCTGATGGGCAACGCGGTCAAGTTCACGCCGGCGGGACGCGTCAGCCTGGACATTCTGGTCGTCGATGCCGGCGGCCCCGCGCCACGGCTTCGCTTCCTCGTCGCCGATACCGGCCCGGGCGTGCCGGAGGAGCTGCGCAGCGAGATCTTCGAGCCGTTCAAGCAGGGCCGCGCCGAACGCCTGCGGCCGCATGCCGGCTCGGGGCTGGGCCTGTCGATCAGCCGCAGCCTGGCGCGCATGATGGGCGGCGAGGTGACGCTGCTGCCGGCCGCCGGATCCGGCGCGGTCTTCGAACTGGTGCTGCCCCTGCGTCCCGCGCCGGCGGCCGTCCCCGACGCGGCCGCCGGCGCCGAGGCCGCCGCGCCGTCGTCGCTCGAGATCCTGGTCGCCGAAGACACGCCCACCAACCAGCTGGTCGTGAGGCTGATGCTGGAAGGGCTCGGCCATCGCGTGCGGATCGTCGGCAATGGCCTCGAAGCGGTCGAGGCCTTCGTCCAAGACCGGTTCGACGTCGTCCTCGTCGACATCCAGATGCCGGTGATGGACGGGTTCGAGGCGGCGCGTCGCATCCGCGCGGCGGGCGGCCGCGGGGCCACCGTGCCGATCCTGGCGCTCTCCGCCTTCACCCAGGCGTCCGACCGCGAACAGGCCGCGGCCTCGGGCATCGTCGGCTTCCTGTCCAAGCCGATCCGCCAGCGCGAACTCGCCGCGGCGATCGCGCGCGCCCTGGCGCCGGCCGCCGCCTGACCGGCCGCCGCGCGGCGCGCTTGCCGCGACCGTCTTGCCGGCCGCAACATCGGCGCCGTCGCCGCGGAGAGCCAAGGATGTCCGGGAACGTCGATCCGATCGACTTCGAGCTGTTCAAGAACGCGATCTTCTCGATCGCCGACGAGATGGCCCTGACCATCGTGCGGACGACCTATTCGGGCGTGCTCAAGGACAACATGGATTTCTCGACCGGCTTCGCCGACGCCGACGGCAAGCTGGTCGCGCAGGGGCTGACGCTGCCCGGTCATCTGGGATCGGTGCCCACGGCCATGGAATCGATCATGAGGCATTTCGCCGGCGACATCGCCGAGGGCGACGTGTTCATCATGAACGATCCGTTCGACGGCGGGATGCACCTGCCGGACATCTTCGTGTTCAAGCCGCTGTTCCACGGCGGCGAACGCATCGCCTTCGCCTGCACCGTGTGCCACCACACCGACGTGGGCGGCCGGGTCGCGGGCTCGAACGCCTCGGACTCGACCGAGATCTATGCCGAGGGGCTGCGCATCGCGCCGCTGAAGCTCTACGCGGCCGGCCGGCCCGACCGGACGATCATGACCTTCATCGAACGCAACGTGCGGGTTCCGACCAAGGTGTTCGGCGATCTGCGCGCCCAGCTGGCGGCCTGCCACGTCGCCGAGACCCAGTTCGCTGCCCTCGTGGCGCGACACGGCGCCGCGACGACGCGCGCGCTGATGCGCGAGACGATCGACTACGCGGAGCGGATGACGCGCGCGGCGCTGGCCGCGCTGCCCGACGGCACCTGGAGCTTCGAGGACTGGATCGACGACGACGGCGTCGACGACGGCAGGCCGATCCGCCTGTTCGTCGCCATCCGCAAGACCGGTGACCATATGGTGGTGGACTGGACCGGCACGAGCCCGCAGGTGAGGGGAGCCATCAACAGCACCCTCTCCTTCACCAAGGCCGCGAGCTACACCGGCGTGCGCTCGGTCCTTCCGCCCGGCATTCCCAACAACGAGGGCGTGTTCCGCGCCATCGAGGTGATCTGCCCGCCGGGCACGGTCGGCAACGGCGTGCTGCCGGCGGCCTGCGCGGCGCGCGGCCTCACCGGGTTCCGCATGACCGACTGCATGTTCGGCGCTCTGGCCATGATGCTGCCGTCGCGCGTCCCGGCGGCGGGCGACGGCGGCAACACCGGCATCTCGATCGGCGGCTACCATGCCGACCGCCAGCCGTTCATCTATGTCGACTTCACCTGCGGCGCCTGGGGCGCGCGGCCCTGGGCGGACGGTCTGGACGGCAATTCGCACATGTTCGCCAACATGGCGTCGCCCTCCATCGAGGTCACCGAGGCCGAGCATCCGATCTCGATCCTCGCCTACGAGTTCGTGGCCGACCGCGCCGGCGCGGGAAAGTTCCGCGGCGGCGTGCCGTTCCGCCGCGACTACCGCTTCGATGAGGCGGAAGCCACGCTGCAGGTCCGTTCCGACCGGCGCGACCACCGGCCGTTCGGTCTCTATGGCGGTTCGCCGGGCGCGCCGAGCGGGAACTGGCTGAATCCCGACGGCGAGAACCGGACGCTGCCTGGAAAGTTCACGATGACGGTTCGCCGCGGCGACGTGCTGCGCCATGTGCTGGCCGGCGCGGGCGGCTGGGGGGATCCGCTGGAACGCGATCCCGCCGCGGTGCTCGAGGACGTGCGCAACGAACTGCTGTCGCCCGGACGGGCGTGCGCCGATTACGGGGTCGTCGTCGACACGCGGACCTGGACCGTCGATGCCGCGGCGACGGCCGCGGCGCGCGCCGCCCTGCGCGACCGGCGCGGCTGGCGCGAGCCTCCGGCCGTGCAGCGGCACGACCCGCCGACGCCGGCGGGCGACGCCGCGTGACGGCGCGCGGGGAGCCTGGTCCATGACGACCTATCGCGTCGGCGTCGACATCGGCGGCACCTTCACCGACATCGTCCTGCTCGGTTCGGACGGAACGGTCCATACCCGGAAGATTCCGTCCAGCGTCGACGACTACGCCCGCGCGATCGTCGAGGGACTGGTCGATGTCTTCGCCGAGCAGGGTCTGTCCGGCGCCGGCATCGAGGAGATCCGCCACGGCACCACCATCGCCTCGAACGCGATCCTGGAGCAGAAGGGCGCGCGCACCGGCCTGATCACCAGCCGGGGCTTCCGCGACGTGCTGGAGATCCGCACGCTGCGGATGCCCAGGCTTTACGACCTGGCCTGGAACAAGCCGCCGCCGCTGGTCGAGCGCCATCTGCGCCACACGGTCGACGAGCGCGTCGATGCGCGCGGGCGGGTGGAACGCGCCCTGGATCCCGCGGACGCGGCGCGCGCGATCGACCGGCTGCTCGCCGGGAACGTCGAGGCGATCGCGGTCTGCCTGATCAACGCCTACGCCAACCCGGTGCACGAATTCATGCTGCGCGACATGATCCGCGCGCGGGCGCCCGGGCTGCCGCTGTCGGTCAGCTACGAGGTGCTGCCCGAGATCAAGGAATACGAGCGCAGTTCGACCACGGTCGTGAACGCCTATGTGATGCCGGTGGTCTCGACCTATCTGCGCGCGCTGCGCCGCGGGCTCGACGCCGCGGGCGTGCGGGCGCGGCTGCTGCTGATGCAGTCGAATGGCGGGCTGACCACGGACGCCGCGGCGGCGGCGCGGCCGGTGGACATCGTCGAATCCGGTCCCGCGGGCGGCGTCGTCGGCGGCCAGGCGCTGGCGCGGGCGCGCGGGCTGGAGCGGATCATCACCTTCGACATGGGCGGCACGACCGCCAAGGCGGCGATGGTCGAAGGCGGCGAGGTGGCGCGCGCGGCCGAGTACTCGGTCGGCGCGGGGATCATGATCGGCTCGCGGCTGTTGACCGGTGCCGGCTATGTGCTGAAGGTGCCGGCCATCGATCTGGCCGAAGTCGGCGCCGGGGGCGGCAGCCATGTCTGGATCGACGCCGGTGGCGCGCTGCAGATCGGTCCCGAGAGCGCCGGCTCCGTCCCGGGTCCGGTCTGCTACGCCAAGGGCGGGCAGGTGCCGACGATCACCGACGCCAACGTGCTGCTCGGCTACATCAATCCGCGGCATCTGGTCGGCGGCGCGCTCGCCCTCGATGCCGATCTGGCGCGGGCCGTGTTCGCGGCGAAGATCGCCACGCCGCTCGGGCTTGGCGTCGAGGCCGCCGCCCATGGCGCGCATCGCATCGCGGCATCGAACATGATCCGCGCGATCAAGGCGGTGTCGACCGAGCGCGGCCGCGATCCGCGCGACTTCGCGCTCTTCGCCTTCGGCGGCAACGGACCGATCTTCGCCTGCGGCATGGCCGCGGCGCTGGGCATGACCCGCGTCCTCGTGCCGCCCGGCGCCGGCCTGTTCTCGTCCTTCGGCCTGCTCTACGCGGATGTCGAGCATCATTACGCGCGCAGCCTGCGCCGGCTGCTGCGAAAGGCGGATCCCGGCGAGATCGAGACCGCCTGGGACGCGCTCGCCGGTCAGGCGCGCGCCCAGCTGGCGGCCGAAGGTTTCGCCGGCGCGCGCGCGCGGATCCGGCGGGCGGCGGCGCTGCACTATCAGGGCCAGAGCTACGAACTGGTCGTGCCGGTGCCGGACGGGCCCGTCGACGCGCGCATGCTGGCGCTGCTGGAAGCCGGCTTCGCCGCGGAGCATGAGCGCAGCTACGGCCACCGCGCCGGCCCCGACGAGCCGGTCGAACTGGTGACCCTGCAGGTCGTCGGCCAGGGGCTGCGCGAAGGGCCGGGCGTGCCCGCGGTCACGCGCTCGACCCGGCCCGAGCCTGTGCCGCCGCCGCCGCGCCGCGCCTATTTCGGCGCGCCGCATGGGTGGGTGGAGACGCCCGTGCTGCGCCGCAGCGAGCTGTCCGTGCCGCGCGCCGGCCCGCTGATCGTCGAGGAATACGATTCGACCTGCGTCG
Organism: Alphaproteobacteria bacterium; assembly: GCA_044359885.1. Lineage (GTDB taxonomy): Bacteria > Pseudomonadota > Alphaproteobacteria > CACIAM-22H2 > CACIAM-22H2 > CAIOSQ01. Next base: position 7,644 of record JBIKLI010000202.1, read on the forward strand.
TCCCGCCCGGCGCGCGGGCAAGCCTGGACGCGGGCGGCTCGATCCTGATCGAGCTGGCCTGATCGAGCTGGCCTGACCGCGGCGCCTAGACGAAGCGCACGCAGACCGGCGTGCCGACGGCCACCGCCTCGCCGGCCGGCGACGGCATCCCGCTCGCCGGATCGATCGCGAACACGACGACGCTGTCGCTGTCCTGGTTGGCGGCCAGAAGGAAGCGCCCGTCGGGGCTGAGGCAGAAATCGCGCGGGGTGCGCCCGCCGGTGGCGACATGGCCGCGGGCCTCCATCAGGCCGCTCGCCGGGTCGATCGCGAAGACCGCGATGCTGTCGTGGCCGCGATTGGATCCATAGACGAACCGCCCGCCGGGATGGACGCGGATCTCGGCGCAGGTGCTG
>JBIKLI010000203.1:0-8013 GCA_044359885.1 Alphaproteobacteria bacterium
CCCCCGTTCCGGCCCCGTCGGCCATCAGGCCGATGGCTGATACTCCGCGCCGCCCGCGCGGACAAGCGGCCGCGGTCAGGCCGCCGCTTGCGCCGCCTCGCGCTCGAAGACGGCGACGAAGAAGCCGTCCGTCCCATGACGCAGCGGGGTCAGCAGAAGGAACGGCCCTTCCGCGCCGGGGAACCGGCCGCCCAGGGCGCGTTGCCAGATCGTGGCGACCGGCAGGGCCCGGAAATCGGGATGTTTCGCGAGGAAGCCGGCGGCCTGGTCCTCGTCTTCCTGCGGCAGCAGCGAGCAGGTCACGTAGACCAGACGCCCGCCGGGCCGCACGAGCCGCGCGGCGCTGTCGAGGATGCGGGCCTGCTTGGCCACCAGTTCGCCCAGATCCGACGGCGCGAGGAACCACCGCGCGTCGGGATTGCGCCGCCAGGTTCCGGTCCCCGTGCAGGGGGCGTCGACCAGGACACGGTCGAATCCCGCCTTGTGTTTCTTGACCCAGGGATCGCGTTCGGTCGCCAGCAAGCGTCGTTCGACATTCGACACGCCCGCGCGTCGCAGCCGTGCGGTCGCCCCGTCCAGGCGGCGCGCGACCGTGTCGCAGGCGACGATGCGGCCGGCATTCGCCATCGAGGCGGCCAGGGCCAGGGTCTTGCCGCCGGCGCCGGCGCAGAAATCGCAGACCCGCATGCCCGGGCCCGCCTCGACCAGCGCGGCGGCGAGCTGCGAGCCTTCGTCCTGGATCTCGACGGCGCCGCTGCGGAACGCGGCGGTCGCCGCGAGCGGCTGGCGCGCGTCCAGACGCAGCCCCGCCGGCGCCAGGGCCGTCGGCGTAGCCCGGATTCCGTCGGCGGCCAGCTGGCGCAAGGCGCTGTCGCGATCGCCCCGCAGCAGGTTGGCGCGCAGGTCCACGGGCGCTTCGTCGCGCATCGCGGCGATCTCGGCCATCGTCCGGTCGCCGAAACGCGCGCCCAGCGCGGCGTAGATCCAGTCCGGCAGATTCGCGCGCACCGAAGGTGGCTGGTCCGGGTGGTCGAGCGATCGCCCGGCAAGCGCCGCGACGAAGCTGTGCTCGCGCTGCGACAGCGCCGCGGGCCGGAACCGGTCGCCATCGAAGGCGGCCGCGAGTTCCGTCTGCGACCATCCGGAGAGCAGCAACAGGGCAGCGATCACCCGGCTTCGCGCCGTGCCGCGCCCTCCGGCGATCCGTGCATGCCACCAATCGAGCTGGCTGCGATGGCGCAGCACCGCGTAGACCAGAGCGGAGATCGCGGCGCGGTCCTTGGCGCCAACGAATCGGCGGCTGCGGAAATAATGCTGGGCACAGGAATCGGCCGGACCGCGCGCCGCCTCGATCGCGTCGAGCAGCTCGATCGCCGCCTGGGCCCGTGCGCCCGGGGTCACAGATCGACGCGGTAGTTCGGCGCCTCGCGCGTGATGGCCACGTCGTGGACATGGCTCTCGCGCAGCCCCGCATTGGTGATCCGCACGAAGGCGCAGTTGCGCTGCATGGCTGCGATGTCGGCGTTGCCGGTGTAGCCCATCGCCGCGCGCAGCCCGCCGACCAGCTGGTGGATCACGTTGCCCACCGGCCCCTTGTAGGGCACCCGCCCCTCGATGCCTTCCGGCACGAGCTTCAGCGAGTCCTTGATGTCCTGCTGGAAGTAGCGATCGGCCGATCCGCGCGCCATCGCGCCCACCGATCCCATCCCGCGATAGGACTTGTACGATCGCCCCTGATACAGGATGACCTCGCCGGGCGCCTCGTCGGTGCCGGCGAACAGCGAACCCAGCATCGCGCAATCTGCGCCTGCGCCGATAGCCTTGGCGAGGTCGCCCGAGTATTTGATGCCGCCGTCGGAGATCACGGGGATGCCGCGGTCGCGCGCCGCGGCGACGCAATCCACGATCGCGGTCAGCTGCGGGACGCCCACACCGGCGACGACGCGCGTCGTGCAGATCGACCCCGGCCCGATGCCGACCTTGACCGCGTCGGCGCCGGCATCGATCAACGCCTTCGCGCCGTCGGCGGTCGCGACATTGCCGGCGACGACCTGGGTCGAATTGCGCAGGCGCCGGACACGGTCGACGGTCGCGAGCACGCCCTCGGAATGACCATGGGCGGTGTCGACGACCACGACGTCGACTTCGGCGTCGAACAGCGCCTCGGCCCGCGCCACCGCCTTGTCCCCGACCCCGACCGCCGCCGCCGCCCGAAGCCTTCCCTTCTCGTCCTTGCAGGCGCTTGGGAACCTCTGGGCCTTCTCGATGTCCTTGACCGTGATCAGGCCGATGCAGCGATAGGCATCGTCGACCACCAGCAGTTTCTCGATCCGGTGCTGGTGCAGCCACCGCTTGGCCTCGTCGCGGCTGACGCCTTCGCGGACCGTCACCAGCCGCTCATGGGTCATCAATTCGCGCACGGGCTGGTTCGGCATCGAGGCGAAACGCACGTCCCTGTTGGTGAGGATCCCGACCAGCTTTCGCGTCTGGGGTTCGACCACGGGAATGCCCGAAATGCGATGATCGGCCATGAGGCGCAGCGCCTCCGCCAGCGTGGCTTCCGGCGCGATCGTCACCGGGTTGACGACCATGCCGGATTCGAACTTCTTGACCTTGCGCACCTCGTCGGCCTGGGCGTCGATCTCCAGGTTGCGGTGGATGACCCCGAGACCGCCGGCCTGCGCCATCGCGATCGCGAGCGCGCTCTCGGTGACCGTGTCCATGGCCGCCGACATCAACGGGATGCCCAGTTCGATGCGCTGCGTCAGCCGGGTCCGGGTATCGACATCCGCCGGCAGGATCGCGGAGCGCGCCGGCTGGAGCAGGACATCGTCGAATGTCAGGGCTTCGCGGATCTGCATGCCATCACCTGCGCGGCGGAAAATGGCGGCGCAGTTTACACGGCCGCGCGTCCTTCACAAGCCGCCCTTGCCTTCCGGCTTGAGGTCTCGTGCGACCAGGAAGAATTCGGCCGAGTCGCTGCGGCTCGACGGCGGTTTCACGCGCACGACCTGGGCGAAATGCCGGCGCAGCGTCGCGATGAAGTCGCGCTCGCCGCTGCCGGGCAGCATCTTCGTGACGAAGCAGCCGCCGGGCGCCAGGCAGGCCCGCGCGAAATCCAGTGCGGCCTCTGCAAGGTTGAGAATGCGCAGATGGTCGATGTCCGGCTGTCCGGACGCCGCGGGCGCCATGTCGCTGAGCACGACATCGACACGCGCGCCGGCCAGCGCCGCGAGTTCGGCGTGGACGGCATCGGCCAGGAAATCGCCCGTCAGGATCTGGACGCCGGCGATGGCGGCGACAGGCTGCAGATCGATGGCGATGACGCGGCCGCCGCCGGCCCGGGGCCTGACGCGCTCCGCGGCGACCTGGGACCAGCCGCCAGGCGCCGCGCCCAGGTCGACGACGGTCAGACCGGGCCGCAGGATCTTCAGGTCCCGGTCGATTTCGAGCAGCTTGAAGGCCGCGCGGCTGCGGTAGCCGCTGGCACGAGCCTTGGCGACATAGGGGTCGTTGAGCTGGCGGGTCAGCCATCGCCGGGACGAGGCGCTGCGCGCGCGGCCGTCGCGCAGCGTTTCGCGGCGGCGATCCGCCGGCGGATCACGGTCGGGCAAGATCGGTTTCCCGCGAGCGGTTCGCCGAAACCGCCTCCATCATGCCCATTATGATTCCTTCGCGCAGCCCGCGATCGGCGACCCGCAGCCGCCCGACCGGCCAGGTCCGACAGATGGCTTCGAGGATCGCGCAGCCCGCGACCACCAGATCGGCGCGCTCGGCCCCGATGCAGGGCTTCGCGGCCCGGCCGGCGAAGTCCAGGGCGGCCAAGGCATGGCTGAGGCCGACGACATCGGTGAAATCCAGCCAGGAGCCGTCGACCACCCGGCGGTCGTATCGCGGAAGGTCCAGCTTGATTCCCGAGAGCGTCGTCACGGTCCCCGAGGTTCCAAGCATCTGCACGTCACCCGCGGCGATGTGCTGGGCGATGCGGTGCCTGAGTTCGAACGCCGCGAGCCGGTCGGCGACTTCGGCCACCATCCGAAGGTAGTCGGCCTGCGGGACCGAATCGCCGCCGAAGCGCTCGGCGAAGCTGACCACGCCGCATTCGATCGAGATCGTGTCCACCATCCGCCAGCCGGCCCGGCCGTCATGGACGAGCCAGGCGATCTCCGTCGAGCCGCCGCCGATGTCGAACAGCACGGCCCGGGGCTGACGAGGGTCGAGAAGCGGCGCGCAGCTGGCGAAGGCGAGCTCCGCCTCCTCCCGCGTGTCGATGATCTCGAGATGGATGCCGGTCTCGGTCTCCACCCGGTCGATGAAGGCGGCCCCGTTGCGCGCCTTGCGGCAGGCCTCGGTCGCGACGCCGCGGAAATGGGTGACGCCGCGCCGCTCCAGCTTGCGCGCGCAGACCGCCAGCGCGTCGGCGGCGCGCTCCATCGCCTCGACCGCCAATTCGCCGGTCGCGGCGACCCGCTCACCGAGCCGGACGATGCGCGAAAATGCATCGACGACGCGAAAGCCCGACCAGGCCGGCCGGGCGACCAGCAGGCGACATGTATTCGTGCCCAGATCCAGGGCCGCGAACGTCCCGGTACCGGCTCCGTATTCGCGCCACGCCATGAAGCGACCCCCCGTTCCACGGATGCGCGGGCCGACCCCGAATCGCCTCCTGACGAGTCGCCGGGGTACGGCACCGAGCTCAAGTCTACTCCAGGACAGGCTTGTGTCGATCCCGATGGCGAACTATACCCTCCGCCGCCGCGCAATGCGCGTGGGGACGGCCCTGCTGGGGGATCGTCTAATGGTAGGACTGCAGATTCTGACTCTGCCTATCGTGGTTCGAGTCCACGTCCCCCAGCCATCCCGCAGATTTCGGCGGACCGGGCGCGGTCCCTGTAGCGCGCCAAGCCGGCGCCGGCCTTGGCGCCGAGTGGGATGGCCAGACCCGGCTGACGTCGGCTTTGCCGGTGCGCGGCATTCCGAAGGGGGAAGCGGCGGCCGGGGTTGCGATGAAGATAGGGGACCCGCGGATCTCGCCCATCGACGGATCGATCGCCGGGTCCTTGCGGCTGGCAAAGTCGACGATCGGTCCCTCTTCGGCCACATGCGTCTGGCGAATCGTCGCCGAGGCACCGCGGCGCCACTCGGCGTAGATGCCGCAGAACCGGCCGTAGCCGTGGCCGTGTGCATGCTTCGCCCGGCACTCCTCCCAGAGCCGCATCGGGGTCACGTCCCGACGGCCAAGCTCCGTATGGACAGAGGTCCGGTCCGGCGTTGGCCCTGACGGCGGGTGGAAGTTCGGCGGCGTGAACAGGCGCCGCTCGAATTCGGCGTCGTGCATGCCCTCGGGAACCGGCCAGATGATCCCGATCGCCGCGGCCCGGCGCAGGCACTCGCCAACCGCCGCCCGCCCGCTCCCGACACTGGTCGCGATCTGCCGCTCGCGCGCTCCGCAGGCATGCTTCAGTCGAAGAACTTCGCGTACTTGGCGCATCAGCAATCTCCCGGCGGGCATCGGTCCCATCCCCCGCTTCATGGAGGGGAGGCCTTGGCCCGTCCTGTCGATCGCCGATGACGGATCCGGCAACACTCGGCCAGTGACTGCCTTGCCTTGGAAACGCTGGCCGATTTGCGTCGGAATACCCGGCCGAAGCGGCTGTCAGGTGAGGTGGACACCGCGGCCGGCGGCGCGGCGCTCGGCGGCGATGGCGCCGGCAGGAGCGCCACGCCATGGCGCGGTTCGGGCTCGCCGACCGCCGTGAAGCAGGCGTTCGTGCCTGCCTGCGCGGCAAGCAACGCCTCCACCTGCGGCACAGATGTGGGACGCGGCATTTCGGACAGCGCGTTGGTGCCGGGGACGATCATGCGGGCTTCCCGCCGAAGCTAGGCGGGTCGCGCATTGCCTCGCGCGCATGCCGGAGAATCTCTCGGGCCTCCTCCATCGGCCGTCCATTCTCGGCCGCACGGAAGCGCAGACGGCGCTTCAGGTCATCTTCAAGGTTGCGGATCGTGATCCTGGCCATGGCATCGTCTTCGCCCTTCATGATGTCGAGCGTCGATCGCACTGCAATCATTCCATGGGCGGGCATCTCCCGGGGTCCGCGACATGGCTTTCCGGCCGGTACCCCGGAACGAACGATCTGACGCTGGTCAAAAAAACGCGGACCGTCTCCCCCCGTCGTGGTGCACGAGCTCGCGGCTCTCGCGCAGAATCACTCCCATAGGGTTCGACACGGCGGGGCTACGCCGTCCGAACGACCTCTTTTTAGCGCAATTTTAAGTTTGTTTGGCTTTAACCCTGATGGGTCGCTCGCCGGATCGGTCGATTCGCGGTCAGATCGCCGCTCAAATCCGGCTCGCGCAGGATCTCGAGGGGCGCAAATGTCGATCGAACTCATCGCCGGCAATGCTCGTGTCGCCAGCACAGGCCTCGCGACGGCTGCCGCGGGTGCGGCAGCCCGGATCGAGAAGGCGACGATCGCGGTGACGAACGGGTCGGCGCGCGACGACGTCGTGATCGGCGGTGCGGGACGCGACATCGTCAACGCCGGCGCGGGCGACGACACGGTCGACGGCGGTGCGGGCGACGACGTGCTCAACGGTGGCGAGGGGACCGACTGGCTGTTCGGGGGGGCCGGAAACGACATCCTCAACGGTGGCGAGGGCATCGACGTCCTCGATGGCGGCGCCGGCAACGACATCCTGTTCGGTGGCGACGGCGACGATCTGCTGAACGGCGGACGCGGGAACGACATGCTCAGCGGCGGCGCAGGACGCGACGTCCTTCTGGGCGGTTCCGGCAGCGACAATCTCGACGGCGGCATCGGGAACGATCTGATCTTCTCTGGCCTCGGCTTGCGCAATCCGCTGATCCAGGACGGCGTGATCGCCGACCGCAGCGCGATCGCCGGTTTTCAGCAGGCGGCGGCTGCCGCCGGCCAGGCCACGGACGGTGCCGTGGTCCTCGCGGAAATCGAGACCCTGTTGGCCAGTTTTGCCGAGCTCCTGGTGAGCGAGGATGTCGCCGCGGACCGCAACGTCGCCTACGGCGGGGCCGGGCGCGACATCATGATCGGCGGCGCCGGCAGCGACGTGTTCTTCGGTCAGGCGGGTGCCGACGTGATGCATGGCGGCGATGGCGCCGATCACCTCGATGGCGGGGTCGACGGCGACTTCCTCGACGGCGGTGCCGGCGACGACCGGCTGCTGGGCGGCACCGGGATGGACACGCTGAACGGGGGCAACGGCAACGATGCCCTGTTCGGGCAGGAAGATGCCGATCGTCTTTCCGGCAATGGCGGCAACGACTACCTCGACGCCGGCGCCGGCGACGATACTGCGTCCGGCGGCGATGGCGACGACGCGATCCTGGGCGGCGGCGACAACGATCTTCTGGACGGCGGGGCCGGTTCGGACCGGATCGATGGCGGCACCGGCAACGACCGCATCTTCGGCGGCGACGGCAACGACTGGGTCGGCGGCGGTGCCGGCGACGACATCGTCGAAGGCCACGCGGGCAACGACTACATCGACGGGGCCGATGGCCGCGACATGATCTTCGCGGGCGACGGCAACGACACCGTGTTCGCCGGACGTCAGGACGACACCGTCGATGGCGGGTCAGGAAACGACATGCTCAACGCCGGCGAGGGCAACGACCGGGTCTTCGGCGGCGATGGTCATGACATGATCACCGGTGGCGCCGGTTTCGACTCGGTCGACGCCGCCGCCGGGAACGACATCGTCGCCCATATCGCGATGACCGCAGCCGAATATGCCGCGGCCACGCCCGCGGCCGGCGAGGAGTTGCGCAATCCGCTGGTCGCCGCCTACGACACGGCGATCGGCGGCAGCGGCAGCGACACCCTGCGCATCTACATCTCGTCCGCGGAATTCCAGGATCCGGTGCTGCGCGGCGAAATCCTCGCCTATGCGCACAACCTCGCCCTGTTCAACGACGCCAACGGTATTCTCGCGACGATGGAGAGCCTCCGGTTGCGCGCCGGCGGTTTCGAG
>JBIKLI010000204.1:0-7968 GCA_044359885.1 Alphaproteobacteria bacterium
TTCTCGGCCATCGGCTTCTCCTTCGGCGGCCGCTTCGCGGACGAGAACAATGCGCCGGTCATGGCCGATCCGCGTCGCGGGATGGCCGCGGCCCTCAAGTGGATCCAGGATGCGATCCATGTCCACAAGATCGTGTCGCCGGGCGCGACCACGACCAACGAGATCCCCGGCCTGCGCGCCTTCTCGTCGGGCGCGCATGCGTTCGGCGTGATCCCGCGCTACCGCATCCGGTCGATCAACGATCCGGCGCAGTCGCAGATCCCGGGCAAGGCGCGCATCGCGCTGATGCCGAAGGGCGGCAACCATCCCGACCACAACACGGTCGGCTGGATGCGCTTCTTCGGGATCCGTCCGCGCGCGCGCCAGAATCCGCAGCGCCTGGCGAACGTCGTGAAGTTCATCGACTGGATGGCCGGCACCGCGTCGGGCGGCTTCAATTTCCAGCGCATGCTGATCCTGGATGCGGGCGTTCCGTATTGCATCCCGGCGCTCGACAACGATCCGGAGATCGTCCAGTTCTGGGATCGCTGGGCGGGCCAGGGCGCGCGGGCGCTGGTCAACCGCCAGGCCGAACTGGCGCTCGCCAAGGATACGGTGACTCCCTTCTTCGGCGAGTGGAACGAGGCCAACAACCAGGCCCTGCAGCAGGCGTTCCTGAACCGTGCGACACCGGAGGCGGCGCTGCGCAGCTCCGCCGACCGCTGGAACGCGCTGCGCCGCGCCTGAGGCGGCACGGCGTAGACCCGCAAGGCCGGCAGCAGGAACGATGGCGACGCGCGGCGTGCAGATCGAGCCCCCGGTCCACAAGCGTTGGCTGGGCCCCGACCAGGGCCCGGCCTCGCTTTTCCTGCTGCCGGTCTTCGCGGTCCTGTGCACGGTCGCGGTGTTCCCCATCCTCTACAGTTTCTACACCAGCCTCTTCAGCCTCAATCTGATCCGGCCGCACCGCACGCGCATGGTGTGGTTCGACAACTACATCAACGTCCTCCAGGAGCCCGTGTTCTGGACCGCCGTCGGGCGGACGACGACCTACACGCTGGTCTGCGTCACCGGAACGACGATCCTGGCGCTCGGCGTCGCACTTCTTCTCAACGAGGTGTTCCGCGGCCGGCGCCTGCTCGCGGCGCTTCTGCTGGTTCCGTGGGCCACGCCGTCGGTGGTCAACGGCCTGATGTGGAAGTGGATCTACGAACCGACCTACGGTTCGCTGAACGGCCTGCTGCTGCAACTCGGGGTCATCGACGGCTATCGCCAGTGGCTGTCGGACCCGTCCCTGACGATCTTCCTGATCGCCAACGCCGCCATATGGAAGCAGATGCCGCTGGCGGCCATCCTGCTGCTGGTCAGCATGAAGGCGATCCCCGACGATCTCTATCGCGCGGCCAAGGTGGATGGCGCCAATGTCTTCCAGCGCTTCACGCATGTCACGCTGCCGTCGCTCAAGTCGGGCTTCATGCTGGTGCTGATCTACGAGACGATGATCTCGATCCGCCACTTCGACCTTTTCATGATCCTGACCGAAGGCGGGCCCGGCGACGCATCCTACGTGATGTCCTGGTACATCTATGTCGAGACGTTCCGCAGCCTCAATTTCGGCCTCGGGGCGACCCTCTCCTACATTCTCGCGATCGCGACATTCGCCCTGTCTTACCTGTTCATCCGGACACTGGGCCGCCGGGCGGAGCGCGCCGTATGACCACCGAACCTCCCGTGCGGACCCGCCCGATCGGCCCGCGCCTGGGTCGCCAGGCGCTGCTTTTCCTGCTGTCGTCGCTGCTGCTGTTCTACCTCGTGGCGCCGGTGTTCTGGGTCTTCTCCTCCTCCGTCCAGTCGGAAGCCGACATTTCCTCGATCCCGCCGCGCTGGATCACGACCGAACCGACCTTCCACAACTTCAACGCCATCTTCTTCGGCGTGCACGAGCAGGTCACCTACGAGACGCGTCGCCAGGGCGATCCGGCGACCGGCGCCTTCATTCCGTCCGGCGCGCGGCATCTCCTGCCGTCGCTCTACAACAGCCTGAAGGTCGGCCTGACCGTCGCCTTCCTGAACCTGGTGCTCAGTGTCACGGCGGCGTTCGCGATCGCGCGGCTGCGGTTCGTGGGCCGGACGACGTCGTTCTACACGATCCTCGTGACCCGGGTGATCCCGGACATCGCGCTGGTGGTGCCGCTATTCCTGATGATCCGCAATCTCGGGCTGAGCAATACGCTGGGGGCACTGATCATCACCTATCTGGCGATCACGCTGCCGTTCACGGTCTACATCCTGATCAACTATTTCGAGTCGATTCCCATCGACCTGCACAAGGCCGCGCGCGTCGACGGCTGCTCGCATCTGCAGGTGCTGCAGCATGTCTATCTGCCGCTCGGCGTGCCGGCGCTGATGGCGTCGCTGATGTTCGCCTTCCTCACCTCGTGGAACGAGTTCCTGCTGGCGCTGATGCTGACTCAGTCCGACGAGATGAAGACCCTGCCGATCGTGATCTCGGGCTTCGTCCTCGACTTCACGACCAGTTTCTCGTTCATCAACGCCGCCGGCGTCATCGCGATCGTTCCGCCCGTGCTGATCGCGCTGCTGTTCGAGCGGTACATCGTTTCGGGCCTCACCGCAGGCGCTGTAAAGGGCTGACCATGGCTCGCATCGAGTGTCGTCAGATGGTCAAGCGCTATGGCGGCTTCACCGCCGTTCATGCGCTGGACCTCGCCATCGATCACAACGAATTCGTCGTTCTCCTCGGCCCGTCGGGCTGCGGCAAGACGACGACGCTCAACATCATCGCCGGCCTCGAGGACCTCTCGGCCGGCGACCTGCTCTTCGATGGCGAGGTGGTCAATTTCGTCCCGCCGCACAAGCGCAACGTGGCGATGGTCTTCCAGAGCTACGCGCTCTACCCGCAGAAGACCGTGTTCGAGAACATCGCCTTCGGCCTGAGGCTGCGGCGGGTGGATCGCGAGGAGATCGCGCGCCGGGTGCGCGAGGTCGCGGCGCAGCTGGAAATCGGGCATCTGCTGGAGCGCCGGCCGAGCGAATTGTCGGGCGGCCAGCGCCAGCGCGTGGCGCTCGGTCGCGCCATCGTCCGCCAGCCCTCCGTGTTCCTGATGGACGAGCCGCTTTCGAACCTCGACGCCGCGCTGCGCGTGTCGATGCGCGCGCTGATCAAGAAGCTGCACCTGATGATGCGGACGACCTTCGTCTACGTCACCCATGACCAGGCCGAGGCGATGACGTTGGCCGACCGGATCGTGGTGATGGACCACGGCCGCGTCCAGCAGATGGGAACACCCGACGACATCTACAACCGGCCCCGCAACCTGTTCGTCGCGTCCTTCCTGGGCAGCCCGCAGATGAACCTGCTCCGCGGCCGGATCGCGCGGGCCGGCGACGAGGTCGCGTTCGTCGGCGCCGGAATCCGCGTCCCGCTGCGCGACGTCTCGGCGGCGGATGGCACCGCCGTGACGATCGGTCTGCGCCCGGAGGATCTCGCGGTATCCGATGCCGGGCTGGACTGCCAGGTCGTCCTGGTCTCGCCGCTCGGATCCGAGATCCACGCGACGGTCAATGTCGGCGAAGCGGAGATCGTGGCGAGGCTGGGCAAGGATTTCGCGATCGGCGCCGGAGAGCGGCTGAAGCTGGGCATCGATCCGGGACGCGTGCACGTCTTCGATACCGAATCCGGTCGTTCGCTGCGCGGCCCGGCCGCTTGAGGCGCGACGACGTGTTGCCGGGGGGTTTCGGCGCGAGAGACCGCAGACGGGCCGCCCATGATTTGCGGGCGCACGAGGGGTCCGGGCCAGGTCGCCGCCTTGTGCGCGCCGGAGCCCCTCGATGAACGATGCGTCGCGCGCCGAGCGTCTCGCCGGCGAGCTCGAAGCGGCGTTCCGCAATCGCGGCGACCTCTACCGGCTGATGCTGGAGGAACTGACGGGCGAGCTGGGCGCCGAGCGCGCCGAGGCGGTCCTGGTGCGGGCGATCGAGCGGCGCGGCCGCGAGGTCGCGGCCGCCGCCTTCGCCGGCCTCGGTCCCCGGGACGCCCGGCGCATCGGCGAGGCCTTCCTGGCCGCGAGCCCCGATGGCGAACGCATGTATCCCGTCGATGTCGAGCGCCGCGCCGACGGCATCGTCTTCCAGGTTCGGCGCTGCCCGCTCAAGGATGCCTGGGTCGCCGCCGGCGTCGGGGGCGAGGATCTGGCGCGGCTCTGCCGCATCGCCGGCGCCTTCGATCGCGGCCTGTTCGAGGCCACGGGCGTCCGCTTCGCGAACAGGACCTGGACGCCCGGCTGCGAGGGCTGCTGCCGGATCGACCTCACCGATCGCTGACCGACCCCGCGCGACGCCCAGGCCGCGCGGCCAAGGACACGCGCATGCGGCGCAGCAGCAATGCCTCGGCAAGACCCGGGACATCGTCGGGCCAGTAGCGCTCCGGACGGGGAAATCTGGAGCCGGAGCCGGCATGGGGCCGGCAGGCCAGAAGGACGCGGGTCCAGCGCGCCGGGATCGCGCCCCGGCCCCGAGCGGCGCCAAGCAGGGCGCCGCAGATCGCGGCGTTGGTGTCGGTATCGCCGCCCTGCCCCACCGTCTCGACCAGGGCCGCCTCGAACGACGTGCCGCGGGCGAGATGGCAGAAGGCATTCTGGAAGGCGATCAGCACCCAGCCCATCTGCGCGGAATACTCGGCCGGACCTTTCCGGTCCCGCGCGGCGGCGAGCACGTCGCGCAACGCTCGGACATCCGGGTCATCGCCGATCGCGGAATCCGCCGCCGCGAACATCGCGCCGCTGTCGCCGCCCGCGATCGCCGTCGAAATCGCCGCCGCATGGGCCGCCGAGGCCGCGGCGCAGACCGGGTTCGGGTGCGACAGCGCGGCATCCGCGCGCGCGACGCGCGACGCCTCGTCCGCATCGCGTGCCCAGATGCCGATCGGCGCGCAGCGCATCAGCGCACCGTTGGACTGGCTGTAACGGTTCGCAGCCCGGCGCATGGACTCGGCCGCACCGCGCTGCGCATCCGCAGCGACCACGGCGCTCATCGCCTGGCTCGTGGTCGTACCGATGTCGAAGGGCGGCGACCGATACCAGTCCGCATAGGCCTGTGCGACCGCATCCGCCGACCATTCCGGTGACCGCGCCAGCGTACGCGCCAGATCGAGCGCCAGTTCGGTGTCGTCGGTCGGCTGGCCGGCGATCGTGTTCCAGACACCCCCATCGGCAAGGTCGCGAACCCCGCCAGGATGGCGGCCCGCGATGTCACGGGCCGTCTTGAACTCGACCAGCGAGCCCAGCGAGTCGCCGATCGCCTGGCCGAGAAGGCAGCCGACCCCGCGATCGAGCGCGATGTCCTCCCCATGGCGTGGCCAATCGAGCTTGACCCGCGGCGCCAGGCGCCGGGCGCGGCCGACCCGGGACCAGTCGCGCGTGGCCAGTTCGCGGGCCGCGGCCGGCGCGCCGCCGAAGCAGCGTCCGGTCGAACTCAGCCCGTCCGGGGTATAGACGACCGGCTGGCCGCGCTCGTCGAGCAGATCGCCGCCCGCGCCGCGCAGCAGCGCATGGCCGCCCGCGTAGTCCCAGCCGCAGGGCGCGTTGAGCGACAGGGCGGCGACGCCATCGCCCGCCGCGACGCGGGCGAGGCGATAGGCGATCGAGGCAAGAGCCACGAAGCGCCCCGGCGCGACCAGCGCCGCATTCTCGAGCGGGCAGTCCGCCGCCCCCTGGCTGACGAAGACGATCCGGCCTGCCGCGAGTTCGCCGCGCCGCAGATCGCTGGCGACCGCGACGCCGTTGCGCGTCAGATGGCCGAGCCCCTCGGCCCAGGCGATCGTGTCCGGCCCGCGATCCGGCGAGCAGGGCGCATGCACGACGCCCAGCACCGGGACGCCGTCCCGCAGCAGCGCGATCGACACCGCCGAACCGCGATGGCCCCGCAGGAAGGCGCTGGTCCCGTCGTTGGGGTCGACCAGCCAGCAGAACCGCGACCCGTCCATCTTCGCGACGCCGGTCTCCTCGCCGCGCCAGGAGGCCGGCAGCAGCGCCAGCAGGATCCGGCGCAGATCCGCCTCGACCTCCTGGTCGATGGGCGCATGGCCATCGGCCCCGCGCGGCCCGCCTTCGCGCGCGAACTCCGCCGCGATCCGGCTCCCGCCCGCCTCGGCGGCGGCGACGATCTCGGGCAGCAGCGTGGGCAGAGCGGGCGCGTCGTGCATGGGCATCGGACCTCGTGAGGAACAGCGAGATCGCCATCCTGCCATGCCGGCCGATCAATTCCTGACGCCCGCGCGGCGGTCCTGTCGGTTCCGGGCCGGGTCCGGGGGTGTGAACGGGTTCTGGATCCGCACGCCCGTCGGCTCGAAATGGCGGACATCGCCCGTCACGAGATTGTGTCGCAGATTGGCGTCGGATCGTGTCCCACGTCGTGGTGGAAGAACTCGCGGCTCTTACGCGATTTCCGGCCCGGTTTCGGCTGGGATCAGGCTGCCGCGGCGGGCAACCCGACGACGACGCCGTCGCGCCGATTGGCGATAGTCCGTGGCCCAAAGGACGACGACCGCGGGCTTGCCGCGCCGTGTCACCTCCGGCGGCGTACCGGAAGGCGCCGCTTCCACGACCGTGCTGAACCTGTTGTCGGCGTCTCGCAGCGTCCACATTGCAGCCTCGCCAGGCGATCCGGCTGGACAGGTGTCGGGTGCCGGCGATCCGAGGCGAATGCAGCACCGCGTCCAGGGCCGCCCGACGAGCCCGGTCGCCAGGGCTCAGCCACGCCCTGGCGCCGCCCGCGCCGCGTCCATGAAGCGCTGCGCCAAGTCAGCGTCCCAGCGCAGCAGATCGTCAGGGCCGTGGGCCTCGCGCATCAGGGCGGTGGAGACGATCACGGCGTCGGCCGCACCCAGCGCCGCCGCGACATTGCCGGCGGTCACCGAGCCGCCAAGCACGATCGGCCGCGTCACGCCGGCCTCGCGCGCCCGCGCGATGCGCTCCAGCGAGTCCGGGAAGCTGGATCCGGTCAGCACCAGCCCGTCGGCGCCCATCGACTGCGCCCAGAGCGCCGCGCGCTCGGGCGGCATGTCGACCATGGGCACGCTGGTCCGGTCGAAGACATCGGCGAGGATCGCGACGTCGCCGGCATGGATCTCGTGGCGATAGGCGCGCGCGACCGGCGCGAGCGCGCTGCGCGGGCCCTCCGCCGTCATCGACGCGCCGACATAGACCTTCAGCCGCACGAAGCTGGCGCCCGAGGCACGGGCGATGGCGAGCGGCGCCACCGCATCATGGGCCTGGACGATGATGCCCAGACGCATGGCCGGAAAGGCATGGCGGATCTGCCGGCCGATCGCGGCGACGAGGGCGATGGTCGCCGGCGCGGCAGCCTCGTGGGTACGCGTCTGGTCCTGCAGCATCAGGGCCGGGAACCCCGCCTCGGCGAAGACGCGGGCATTGGCCAGCGCATATTCCTCCAGCCACGCGACGCTGGTCTGGCGCGCAACGCTCAGATCCGGCAGATGCAGCGCCCCGATGACACCGGGCCGCGCGGCGAACAGGGGATGGGATATGGTCATGCGTCTTGCCTCCGTTCCATGAGGGACGCGAGCAGACCGCCCACGCCCGAACTTTCCACTGCACGCGCGCCCGATGCCGCGGCGCGGCGCAGCGCCTCGTCCGGGCCGGCGGCATCGGCCAGCCCGGTCAGGAAGGCGCCGCAGAAGGCGTCGCCTGCCCCGACGGGGTCGCGCGCGACGGCGGGCAGCGCCGGGATCGCGCGCAACGCACCGTCGCCGGGCAGCCGCAACAGCGCGCCTTGCGCACCGCGCTTGACCCCGACGATGCAGCTTCGGCCCTGGCCCAGCGCCGCGAGCGCTGCTTCGTGTGCCAGCCCGGGTCGCAGCACCGCCAGTTCCTTCGCGCTCGGCAGGAAGGCATCGACGAGGCCGAGAAGCATGTCGAGCTCGGCGTTTCCCAACTCCGCCGCGCGGAAACC
>JBIKLI010000205.1:0-7958 GCA_044359885.1 Alphaproteobacteria bacterium
GGATTGGCAAGGCGGCGAAACCCCGCACCGACGGCGATGCGGCGATGGCGCAGTTCGGCGCCCAGGGCCGCGTCGTCGATGGCCGCCCGGCGCTCGGCCGTCGTCGCCTGCACGGCACCCGGTCCATGGACCCAGCCGGCCGAGACCGAGAGCCTCGTCTCGCCCATCGTCCAGCGGCCATTGGCCGATCCGCTCAGCATGTCCGTGCGTTCGCGCAGGCGATCCGCGACGTCGCGCCCGGTCTCGCTTTGCGCAGGCGTCAGCGACAGCCCCAGCTGGACGCCGCCGGCACGCGGCGTGAACCAGGTGATCTTGCGGTCGTCGCCGGTCGCAAGCGGCGCGGTCGTGCCGAGAAAGGCGACATGGCGCGGCTTGTGGACCCAGCCGGTGGCGGCCGATTCCAGCACCCCCCAGGCGGCGCCGGCGCGCGGTGCCGAGACATGCTGCAGATAGGCGGCGTCGTTTTCCGCGCCCAGCAGCAGCCGGCCGAACCTGCCTTCGGCGAAGAGATAGGATTCGTCGATCTGCCGGTCGGGCTGGCTGTCGGCCTCCAGCTGGACGACGAAGCCGATGATGACGTCGCCCGCGATCCGCCCGCGGCCCCGGAACCAGATCTCGCTGTCGGCGCGCTGGCCGGTGGCGTTGGGCGCCCCGACCACGGCCGGCGCCCCGCCCTGGCGCGCGACGCGCACGCCCGGCTGGTTGCGCGCCAACCCCGCCGTCTGCTCCATGTAGCCGCCGACCTCCAGCGTCACCGCGGCGGGCGGCCCTGCGGTGGCCAGTGACGGCGCGGCCAGAAGGACGAAGCCAAGCGCCGCGGCGAGCGCGGCGCGCAACGCGATGTGACCCAGGCCCGCCATGAACATCCTCCCCCCGAATTCCGGGCGAGGATGTGCCCGGCCGGCGGCGGAGGCAAAGGCGCAGCCGGCGCAATCCCTCGGCGCTACGCCGCCCGCGCGAGGGGCGTCGTCGCTGTCAGCGCTGGGCCAGGCGCAATTCGCGTGCGCGGGTCAGGATGGCGTCCTCCAGCCGCGTGACCGTGGCCGCATCGACCGGCGTATCGGCCCAGGCCCCGGTGCGATCCCGGCGCTGCCGGAACACCGCGGCGCGCAGGCCGTCGGCCCGCAATTCGCGACCGAGGATGAAGAGATTGACCTTGAAGCGCTCGTCCGGCGCCTCCGGCAGGGAATGCCAGTCGGTGACGATGACGCCGCCGAACGGATCAGCCGAAGACAGCGGCATGAAGGCAAGCGAGTCGAGGGCCGCGCGCCACAGGAAATTGTTGACGCCGATCCCGCCCCCTTGCGCCTGCGACGGCAGCGACCGGCCGAACAGGCCCCCATCGCTGAAGATCGTCGGTTCGCGCGGCGTGTTCGTATACTCCGGCGGGCCTGCGCCCTCGCAGGCGACAAGAAACGGCGCCAGGGCCGCCAGGGCCGAGGCCGTCGCCAGCACACCGCGCAGACCGCGCGTCTCACGCATCGCCGAACCGTCCATCACGCTTCTCCCGATCCTCGGCCCCTCATCGCATCAATCGGCCCAAATAGCCACAGAACCTCGCCGCCAGCCAGATTTCAGC
Source organism: Alphaproteobacteria bacterium (assembly GCA_044359885.1). Lineage (GTDB taxonomy): Bacteria > Pseudomonadota > Alphaproteobacteria > CACIAM-22H2 > CACIAM-22H2 > CAIOSQ01. The sequence continues at coordinate 1,580 of JBIKLI010000205.1, forward strand.
TCGCCTGGCGTGGCAGTCGCAGGCTCCAGGCACAGGCAAGCGAGCCGCTGCCGAACCGGATATTCGATTCGCCCGGGCGGGGATTGTCGCGCCGAGGGTCGAGCCCGGCCTCGGCCAGCAGCGAGCCATCGAATCTGCCGTCGCGGAACCGTCCACGCAGGACATAGACGTCGCCCAGCGCCCGCAGCACCGCGGCGACACTGCCATCGGTGTCGAGATAGCCGTCGAAGCGCGAGGGCGGCGCCTGGGTCCGCGCCGGGTCCGAGATCTCGCCCGCGAGCGCGCCATTGGCGACGCGCAGGTCGAACCGCAATCTTGGCGTGCAATTCGCCGCGCCGCCGGCGACGGCGGCCGTCCCGGCGTAACGCCCGTCGAGGCTCCGCAGATCCGCGACCGGCGCTCCGCCCTGGGGCGCGACGAGCCCTTCGATCCCGGCACAACCGGAAAGGACGGCAAAGATGGCGGCAAGGACAACCGACCGGCGCATGACGATCGAGTTTTAGTCCCGGGGAAGGGGCAAGGGAAGCGCTGCGGTGCCGTCATCGCGGCAGGCCGGCCGCCCGGCTGCGCGCCGCCTGGGCGCCGGCGATGGCGTAGAGCGCACGCTGCGCCGCCAGCGTCCCGGCGCGGCCGAGCCCGGACTTGGCGCTGCGCTCCGCCGACAGCAGCAGCGCAAGCGCCCGGGCCAGCGCCCGGTGGTCCAGCCGGCGCAGCGCACGCTTGTAGGCGTCCTGCTGCTTCCAGAAGACCGGCGGTCGCAGCTTCGCCATGGCTGCACCGGGCTCGGCCCCTTCGGCGACATGGCACGCGCACAGATGCAGCCGCGTGAACAGCCGCTGGGCCGCGCGCAGCACGTTGACGGCGCTGGCGCCTTCGGCATCGAGACGGTCGAGGGCGCGGGCAAGACCCTGGACCTCGCCCAGCGCGGCCGCCATCGCGGCGTCGTCGGCCTCGATCTCGGCGGTTTCGCCGACCACGGCGCGTGCCTGATCGACGTCGATCTCCGCGCCCGGGCCGGCATGGATCGCGAGCTTCGTCAGTTCGCTGCGCGTGGCGGCCCGGTCGCCGCCCAGACGTTCGGCCAGCCACGCCAGCGCCGCCTCGCTCGCGCGCACCCCTTCCTGCTGCAGGGTCGCGCGGATCACCGTGGCCAGATCGCGCCCCTCGTCGGGATAGCAGGCCAGCGCCGCCGCGTTCGCCGCCCCCTCGAAAAGCTTGCGCAGCGCCGAGCGTGAATCGAGGTCGCCCGCGTCGGCGACGACCAGCGCGTCGCCGGCCGGCGCGTCGAGGAAGGATTTGAAGGCCGGGGCCGCGGCGTTGCCGCAGCCGCGCACCCGGACCACCCGCCGGCCGCCGCCGAAGGCCAGCGCCGCGGCCTCGTCGGCGAGCTTCGCCGGATCGCCGGCCAGGACATCGCCCGCGAATTCGGCGACGCGGAAGGGATCGTCGAGATCGGCCACCACCCCGCGCGCCAGCGCCGCCGCGCGCTCGCGCACCAGCCCGTCGTCCGGCCCGAAGACCAGGATCGCGCGCGCCGCGGGATCCGGCGCCTTGAGAAAACGCTCGACGCTCTTGTAGTCGATCTTCATCCGCGGTGGCCGGTGGCAGTGGTCGGCGGCGAGGCTGAACGCCGGGGACGGCGCAAGCAGGAGGGCCGCTGGCGACGCATGGCGGCGCCGGTCTTCAAAGGCGCTGTCCTTCGCACCATCGCCCCCATAATGTCCGGTACGCCGCCTCGATCGCCCGCGCCAGGCCGGCGGCGTCGCCGAGCGGCGACGCGCGAACCCGGTCGCGCAGGCCACGACGCAGTTCGGCCAGCCGGTCGCGATCCGCCGCAAGCTTCCGGCAGGTGGCGACGTAAGCCCCATCGGTCTGCGCGGCCAGATCCGCAAGGCCGACGGCGTCGAGGATCGAAAGCCCGACCCGGCTGGCATGCGGCCGGCCGACCCGGGTCACGACCGGCACCCCCATCCACAGCGCCTCGCAGGTCGTCGTCGTGCCGCCATAGGGGAAGGTATCGAGCGCGATGTCGATCTGGTCGTAGCAGGCCATGAAATCATGCGGATCGCGCAGGGGTTGGGCAATGTCCACGCGAGCCGCGGGACACCCGGCGGCATCGAACATGCGCCGCAGATCGGCGGCGACGCAGGGCCTTGCATTCAGGCCGTTGCGCAAGACCAGCCGCGATCCTGGCACTGCATCCAGCACATGTCGCCAGACCGCGATCATCGCCCGCGTCAGCTTGGCCGGGTTGGCGAAGCTGCCGAACGTGACATGTCCGTTGCGAAAGACCGGCGGCATCGCCGCGGGGTCGGGCGCGTCCACGGTCGGCCGATAGGCAAGAAACAGCCGCGGCAGGCGCAGCAGCGGTTCGGTGAACAGCGCGTCGGTTGTTCCAGGTGGATCGGTCAGCGCGTCGCAGAGCCTGGCGTCGAAACACGCGAGCCCCGTCGTTCCGGCATAGCCGAGATAGGTCACCTGTACCGGAGCGGGCCGGTGGACGTGGATCGCCGGCCGGCCATGCGCGGTCAATCCCATCAGGTCGACGAGAACGTCTATCCCGTCGGCCCGGATCCGCTGCGCGACCTCGGCCTCCGGGACGCCGCGGATGAGGGTCCAGCGGTCGAAGGCGCGCGCGAACCGCTCGGTGACGGAATCCGTCGCCGGCATGTCGCCATAGCCATGGATCTCGAAGCCGGCGCGATCATGCGCCTCGATCAGGGGCAAGGCGAAATTGGCGACGGCGTGCTGACGGAAATCCGCCGATACGTACCCGATCCGCAACGTCCTCGTCTGGTCGACGACATTCGAGTGACCAGCTGGACGGTCGATGACCGCAGCTTCCGCGATGGCTCGCCCGTCCTCGGCGCCGGCCCTCGCGGCCGATTCGCCATCCGGATCGATGCACATCACCGCCAGACTGTTGACGGAAACGAATTCGTGCAGCCGCTTGTTCTGCGGCTCCAGTTCGCCGAGCCGCGCCTGGTGCCACGTCAGTTCCCCGACATGCGCCGCCGATCGCATCGCGACGCGTGCGAGCGCCAGTCGAAAGCGCGGCTCATCTGGTTGCAGCATGACCGCGGCGCCAAGCAAATCGACCGCGGCATCGACGTCGCCATTGCGATCCTTCAGCATGGCGTAGTCATGGGCCAGCGCGGCACCGGTCTCGACCGGTGTCTCGAGCGCCATCGCCTGCCTGAAGACCGCATCGGCATCGGCGGCGAGGCCCAGCGCCGTCAGGCAGCGCCCATGCCCCGCCAGCAGGGCCACGTCGCGCGGCCGGATCAGGCACAGCCGTGCGAAGATGGTCGTGGCCGCCGCCACCTCGCCGGCTCTTTCCAGCAGACGCGCCAGATCCGCCTCGAGGTCCGGATCGCGGGCGGCGGGCGGCACGGTCTCCAGGGCGCGGCGCGCCTCGTCCAGGCGACCGGAATCGGCCAGCAGCGCGGACAGCAGCCGCGCGGCCTCGCCATCCGCAGGGAAGCCCGACAGCGCCGCGCGCAGCGCCGCGATCGCCTCGTCGAACCGGCGCGCCTCGCGCGCGACGAGGCCCAGGCTGCGATGGAATTGCGGGTCCGATGGCCGCCTGGCGACGGCCTTGCGAAGCAGGCGCAGCGCCTCCTCGCGACGGCCCGCGTCGTTCGCCAGGATGCCGCCGACATGAAGGACATCGACATGCTCGGGATCGATCCGGCGCGCCTGGCCAAGCGCGCGGGCGGCCGCGGCGGCGTCGCCGCGGCCGCGCGCGGAAAGCGCCGCGGACAAGAACGCGGCGATCGACCCGCCATGCTTCGCCCGCGTCGTCATGATCCGCTCTCCGCCGGCTCCCCGGTCCAGTATGCCGAATTGAGATTGCCGCGACCCCGCCGGAAGAGGATTTCGGCGGCGACAGGTCCGCGCTGCTCGCCGGCGCGCATCCGGGCCAGCTGGCGGCGACGCTCGAAAGCGGGCGCGCGCCGCCCGCAGGATTCCAGCAGCGTGGCCGGATGGGCAAACGGAAATGCCTCGGTCCTGAAGCAGTCGGAAAAGGCGTTCCACATCCACCACGACTCGATCGCCATGGCGCCGATCCATGCGCCCATCCCGCCAGGCGCCGTCCAGGTCTCGTAGATCGGCAACAGGACGGGGAACGCCTCGTCGATGTCGAGCCGGGCACCGCGGATGGCACCGTCAGCGACCTGACCCGCCAGCCTTGCCGCGCGTGGCGTCTGGCCCAGGCTGCGCGCGATCCGCGCCTCGCCCCCGCTCGCCGCCGCCGCGGCAAGGCTGTAGAAGCCGACATTGGCGCCGATGTCGAGCATGCGGAAGCCCGGGCGGGCCAGACGCCGGACCAGCTCGGCTTCGTCTTCGAACCAGTCCTCCTGCTCGAGGAAGACATAGGTCGAGATCGCCCCGAGATCGGCCGGCACGACGATGCGAAAACCGCCCCTGACGTTCAGCACCAGCGTCTTCGCGTCCATCGCCGGGCCGATCCGCGGTGGTCAGACGACGACGTTGACGATGCGGTTGGGGACGACGATGACCTTGCGGGGCGGCTTGCCGGCCATCGCGGCGAGCACGTTGGGCGCCGACAGGGCGGCGGCGCGCGCGGCGTCCTCGGCGGCGTCGCGCGGCAGCTCGACGGTGGCGCGCAGCTTGCCGTTGACCTGGACGGCGATCTTGACCGTGTCGTCGATCAGAAGGGCCGGATCCGGCTGCGGCCAGGCGCGGGTCGCGAGCAGGTCCTCGCCGCCCAGCGCGACCCACATCTCCTCGGCCAGATGCGGGCACATCGGCGCCACCAGATGGCAGAGCGCGCGCAGGCCCTCGCCCAGGACCCAGGCTTCGCCCTCGCCCTTGCCGTCGAGCGCCTCCAGCGCGTTGGAAAGCGTGCGCACCTGCGCCACGGCGACGTTGAAGCGCAGCGCCTCGACCTGCTCGGTGACCGCGGCGATCGCCTTGTGGGTCGCGCGCCGGACGGCATCCGCGGCCGGTGACAGCGTCGCGGGGCGCGGCGCGTCCGGCGGCGGCAGCGCCACCGGCGGCTCGCTGGCGAGGCGATAGAGCCGGTTGATGTAGCGCCATGCGCCCTCGACGCCGGCTTCCGTCCATTCGAGATCGCGCTCGGGCGGCGAGTCGGACAGCATGAAGAGCCGCGCAGTGTCCGCGCCATAGCTGGCGATGATGTCCGCCGGCGGCACGACGTTCTTCTTCGACTTCGACATGATCTCGCTGCGGCCGACCAGCACCTTCGCGCCGGTCGTCGCGTGCACGGCGGTGCCGTCGGGGTTCTTGCGGACCTCCTCGGGGTAGAGCCAGGACCCGTCCTCGGCCTTGTAGCTCTCGTGCAGGACCATGCCCTGGGTGAACAGCCCGGCGAAGGGTTCGTCCAGCTTCACATGGCCCGAGGCGCGCATGGCGCGGGTGAAGAAGCGGGAATAGAGCAGGTGCAGGATCGCGTGCTCGACGCCGCCGATGTACTGGTCGACGGGCAGCCAGCGATCCACGGCCGCGCCCGTCACCGGCTCGTCCGCCCGCGGGCTGCAGAAACGCGCGTAGTACCAGGACGAATCGACGAAAGTGTCGAAGGTGTCGGTCTCGCGCCGCGCGGGCTTGCCGCAGGACGGGCAGGCGACATGCTTCCAGGTGGGGTGGTGGTCGAGCGGGTTGCCCGGGCGATCGAAGCTGACGTCGTCGGGCAGCTTCACCGGCAGATCCGCCTCGGGCACCGGCACGGTGCCGCAGCTGGTGCAATGGATCACCGGGATCGGGCATCCCCAGTAGCGCTGGCGGCTGACCAGCCAGTCGCGCAGGCGATACTGGGTCGTGCCGCGTCCGGCGCCGAGCTCTTCCAGCCGCGCGATCACGCGCGCCTTGGCGGACGGCACGTCGAGCCCGTCGAGGAATTGCGAGTTCATCAGCGTGCCGTCGCCGACATAGGCGGTCGTGCCGACCTTGAACGACGCCGCGTCCTGGTCGTTCGGCTTCACCACCTCGATCACAGGCAGACCATATTTGCGCACGAAATCCAGGTCGCGCTGGTCATGCGCCGGGCAGCCGAAGATGGCGCCGGTGCCGTAGTCCATGAGGATGAAATTGGCGATCCATACCGGCACCGTGCGGCCGGGCACCAGCGGGTGCTCGGCGAGGAGACCGGTGTCGTGGCCGATCTTCTCCGCCGCCTCGATCGCGGCCTCCGAGGTCCCGGCGCGGTCGCATTCGGCGACGAAGGCGGCGACCCTGGGATCGCGCGCGGCAAGCTCGTCGACCAGCGGATGGTGCGGCGACAGCGCCACGAAGGAGGCGCCGAACAGCGTGTCGGGGCGCGTGGTGAAGATCTCGAGCGGCTTGTCGCGCCCGGCGATCGTCCAGTTCACGTAGGCGCCCTGCGACTTGCCGA